>CAZDGK010000030.1:10900-15192 GCA_964505035.1 uncultured Candidatus Saccharimonadales bacterium | reverse complement strand
GTCCAGCGCCTCAAGGAAGCCGCCGAGAAGGCCAAGATCGAGCTCTCCACCACCAACGAATCCGAGATCAACCTGCCCTTCATCACCGCCGACGCTTCCGGCCCCAAGCACTTCACCTACACCCTCTCCCGCGCCAAGCTCGAGCAGCTCGTCGGTGACCTCATCGCCAAGACCGAAGCTCCTTGCCTCGCCGCCCTCAAAGACGCCGGCCTCAGCAAGAGCGACATCAACGGTGTTGTCCTCGTCGGTGGTATGACCCGCATGCCCGCCGTCCAGGCCAAAGTCGAAGAACTCTTCGGCCAGAAGCCCCTCCAGGGCGTCAACCCCGACGAAGTCGTCGCCATCGGCGCGGCCGTCCAGGGCGGTGTCCTCGCCGGCGACGTCAAAGACGTTCTCCTCCTTGATGTCACCCCGCTCTCGCTCAGTATCGAGACCATGGGCGGCGTCGCCACCCGCATGATCGAGCGCAACACCACCATCCCGACCAGCAAGAGCCAGGTCTACTCCACCGCCAGCGATTCCCAAACCCAGGTCGAGATCAACGTCCTGCAAGGCGAGCGCGAATTCGCCCAGGACAATAAGTCCCTCGGCCGCTTCATCCTCGATGGCATCGCCCCGGCCCCCCGCGGCGTCCCGCAGATCGAAGTGACGTTCAACATCGACGCCAATGGCATCGTCAACGTCAAGGCTGCCGACAAGGGCACCGGCAAGGAGCAGCACATCACCATCCAGGGCTCCAGCGCGCTGTCCGAGGACGAAATCAAGCGCATGCAGCAGGAAGCCGAGGCCAATGCCGAGGCCGACAAGCAGCGCAAGGAGACCGTCGAAGCTCGTAACCATCTGGACGGCCTCGTCTACACTGCCGAGAAAACTCTCAAGGACGCCGGCGACAAGGCCGATGCGGCCGACAAGACTGCCCTCGAAGACGCCGTCAAAGCCGCCAAGGAAGTTCTGGCCAAGGACGACGCCACCAAGGACGACCTCGAGAAGCCAGCCACTGACCTGAGCGAGAAAATGCAAAAAGTCGGCGCCGCCATGCACAAGGACGCCGGCGGCCAGGCCGCCCAGCCGGGTGGGGAAGCCGCGCCCGAAGAAGTCGAGGCCACCGAGAAGGACGGCCAAAAGGGCGACGGCCCCGTCGAAGGCGAAGTCGTCGACGAAGGCGGCAACAAGGGTGAGAAGTAGTCAGGCCAGCCTTGATCTCGAACAAGTTCTCCATTCGATCGAAGAAACGATCAAACCCGCCTCAAAAGCCATCGTCATAGAAAACAGTAGCGACATCTACATGGCGGACAATGACCTTGGCGGTCTCGAGTCTAGCTTCTCGCGTGTATCGAATCTGACCTTTACAGGCAACACTAACGTAGGTCATCTCACAATTCTAGAATCAGGCGGAGTAAGAATAACGCAGAACAAATTTGCGGATATACTGGAGAGCTTTGATAGAGATAGGCTCACACAGATAGCGCACGAACTTAGGCAAGTTCGGAAAGGTCTCGAATCGAACAAGAAAGCAATTGGTATCAGAAGCGAGCTGTTGCGGAGCTTCTTCGTTGAGCTATTGGCTAAGGCTGGTGCTGAATTTACGATGACCGTCATAGCCCTATCAATTCAAGGGCATCCCGCACAAGCTTTAGTGCATCTCTGAACTACGCCAATTGGCTGCATCATAAGCTAAACTAAACCCATGCCCATCACCATCCGCCAGCCCAAACCATCCGAACTCCAAGCCGTGCGCCAGTTGCGCTACGAGGTGCTGGACGCCGACAAAGGCCTCCCGCTCAAGACCAGCAGCGACACCGACGCCGACCCCGCCAGCGTCCACATGGCCGCCTTTGATGGCGACCGCCTGGTCTGTACCGTGCGGCTGGGTCCGCTCGAAGACGACGCCCGCGTCTACCGCGTCCGCCGCATGGCCACTAGCGAGAGCCACCGCAACCAAGGCCTGGGCGCCAAAGTGCTGGCGGCCGCCGAGCAAGAGGCCATCCGCCGCGGCGCCATCGCCTTTGTGCTGGACGCCCGGCCGCCAGCCCGCAGCTTCTACGCCCGCGCCGGCTATTGGCCCACCGGCCAGCATCCCGTCTTCAACGGCGAGGAAGACATCTCCATGGCCAAACAAGTAACCAACCACAAGGAGTCCGATTAACATGCTCGCTCAATTCCTGCTCGTCGCCGGCATCCACCTGCTCGCTGTCATGACGCCCGGCGTCGACTTCGCCATGGTCCTGCGCAACTCGCTGGTCTACTCGCGCCGCACTGGCCTGATGGCCGCGGTCGGGCTGGCCTTAGGCGTGCTCGTGCATGTCACGTATTCCATCCTGGGCGTGGCTCTCATCATTTCCCGCTCTATCCTGCTATTCAACATCATCAAGTACATCGGCGCGGCCTACCTCATCTACGTCGGCTACAAAGCCTTCCGCGCCAAAGCCGCCACGCCGGGCGACCCCACCCTGCCCGCCGAGCACCAACCCGACCTGCCCGCCTTCACCGCTATCCGCCTAGGCTTCCTCACCAACATCCTCAATCCCAAAGCTACCCTGTTCTTCCTGGCGCTGTTTACGCAGGTCATCCAGCCCGCCACTCCCGTCTGGATCAAAGTGCTCTACGGCGCCGAAATGTCGCTAGCCACCTTTGGCTGGTTTGCGCTAGTGGCCACCATGCTCACGCAGCGGCCCGTCCGCGTCCTGTTTGGCCGCATCCAGCACCGGCTCGAGAAAATCTTTGGCGCAGTGCTTATAGGCCTGGGCCTCACCATCGCCGCCGAAGGGCACAAGTAGCTGTCGCTCCGCCGTGCTACCATAAACCCATACAAGGAGCCATCATGACCCAGGAAGAACTGCTCGTATCCATCCACAACCAGCTCGTCGACCTCAAGAAGCTGCTCGTCGAGATCGAGCTGGCCCGCCCCGGCAACGGCCAAGCGCTCCAAAACCGCCTGCGCACCGTCATGGGCTCGGTCGATCACATCACCGCCGACGGCCGCGCCGCTGAGGCCACGCTGACCCGCCAGCGCGTCATCGCCCCCACCGACAACAACATCACCCCCGGCCAGGACGCCGGCCAAGCTTAGGCTAATGGCCGATCTCATCAAGCCCTTCGATCCCACCGACCGCGCCGCCCGCCGGCAGCTCGGCCGCCTGGTGTTCGAGTCCCAGCGCTACCAGCGTGTCACCCTCGATCACATCGACACCGACACGCCGCAGTTCGCCAAAACCGTGCAGAAAATCGTCCGCTACAACCTAGCCGACCCGCACGTCCAGTACTACCTCTACTGGCAAGGCGCTCGCGCTATCGGTCACATCCTCCTGCGCCAACTGCCCGATACGCACGAGGCCCACATTGATGACTTAGGCGTCGACCCGGCCGTGCGTCGCCAGGGCGTGGCTCGTGCCCTGCTCCAATTTGCCGACGACTGGGCCAGAGAGCACGGCTGCACTACCCTCAAGCTCTCCACTCAGCGCGCCAATGTCGCCGCCCTAGCCGCCTACCAGGCTGCCGGTTACAGCGAGCAACCATCCCAATACACTGACCTAGCCAAGCAAATTCGTTAAGCTTGACCATCGGGCTTAATAAATGGTATAAAATACCGGTCCTAACCGCGCCGCCGACTCCCTAGCGGCCCGAAACCAAGGAGGCACCATGACTGGTGCAAGCACGACTCAGCCGGCCAAGGCCGACTGGACCGTCGACCCGGGAAGAGGCCTGGCCTTCAGCTCGGCACTCTTCGAGCAGGTCGTCACCGCCGTGGCGCATGACATCAAGGCCGTCTGCGGCACCGGGCTGCCAGGAGTGACCTACACGCGCGCCGCCCGCGCCGTCGTGGAGATGCTCGTCCGGCAGTACGGTCTGGCTCCGGCCGGTGAGACCGCCCAGCCGGTCATCACGGCTGACTGGACCGTCGACCCCGAGTCCGGCCGCTCCAACAGCTCCGAGCGCTTCCGCGACCTGGAGCAGGCAGTCACCGCGCTCATCGTCGGCGACGCCCACAAGCTGATCGCCGGGCGCGCCCGCGACACTGCCGGCCTCATCCTGGCCCAGCTGGCGCACAAGCACGGCCTCGTGCCGGCCGACCATGTCGGTCCGCAGTTCACCAGCGTCAAGCTGCACGAGGACGATGGCAGCCTTAGCGGCCTCATCTCGGTGGGCGACCAGCTCTACCACTTCACCGCCGTGCCCTGCATGGTCTACGTGAAGCCGGACCAGCCGGCCTGACCGGCCCCCGCCCAAATGGCCCGTCACTGACATCCAGTGGCGGGCTTTTGCTATCATGGAGGCATGTCAGACATCGCCCT
>CAZDGK010000030.1:0-10800 GCA_964505035.1 uncultured Candidatus Saccharimonadales bacterium | reverse complement strand
GCTCAGTTCCGCCGCCAGGGCGTGGCTCGCGCCATGATGCACGAGGCCTTCCAGATCGGCCGCGAGCTCCACGCCACCGAAGCCTGGCTGGGCACCGAGCACGACAATGAGCCCGCCAAAGCCCTCTACGATGGCCTGCAGCCCTCCGAGGTCGAGAATGGCCCCATCTATACCTTCAAGCTCACCTCCTGAAAGCCCTTACGCTTACCCTGGCCCGGTGCTAGACTTTAGCTAGATGCCGCTCCATCTCTTCCATCACCTTAGTCACAAGGCCGAGCTCACTAATATCGACCGCATCATTAATGTGGCCGCCGTACTCTATCCGCTCATGGGCGTCCCGCAGGCACTCCATATCTATGCCACCCACAATGCCAGCGACGTCTCACTCATCAGCTGGCTGAGCTTTTCGTTCTTTTCCGGCGTCTTCCTCGTCTACGGCCTGGCCCACCGTCTGCGGCCGGTCATCATCGCCCAATCGCTTTGGCTCGTCGTCAACCTCTCAGTCGCCATCGGGGTCATGCTCTATGGCTAAGTCCCGCGCCCATCTCCACCGCCACCTCGCCGACCGCCGGGCTCGCCACAGCACCACGCTCATCGACCGGCTCATGATGATCACCGCCATCGTGTACCCACTCACCGGCGTCCCCCAGGCTGTGCAAATCTTCGCCACCCACGATGCCACCGGGGTGTCGTGGATTAGCTGGGTGGCGTTCCTGATCTTCGACTTCATCGAGCTGTGGTACGGCTTTGCGCACCGTCTGCGGCCACTCATCCTCAGTGGCATCCTGTGGGTAATTGTCGAACTTGTCATAGTGGTTGGGATCATTATCTACTCTTAGCCAAGCCAAATATCGTCCAGATACCTCCTAGCTTCTCAGAAAGCCAGTAAAATATGGTAAGTAACAGTGGGGTAGCGATGGCGAGCCAAGGGTCGTGCATCGAATTTAGCCGAACCAACGTCGCCGAGCGGGCTGCGTTGGAGGGTCTCATCCATGCCTGGCAGGTCGAGGAAGACCTGCGAGTTAGTGGCAGCGCCGAGGACAACGTCATCTTCGCCACCCGCGTGCGCGAAACTCTTGAGCAAATCCTGGCCAACAAGACCAATTCATTTTTGCTGCATCGCGAGGACGGCGAGTTCGAAGGCTACATTCACTTCCGCCGCGACGTCATACAGCGCATTATCTGGATCGAGTCTGTCTACGTCGCCGAGCAGCACCGCCAGCGGGGGGTTGGCAGTGCTCTGGTGGCCGCGCTCGAGTCCCTGGCGGCGGTCGAGGGCTTCACCCGGATCCGGGCCTATGCCCCCAGGACCGACATTCGCGCCCAGTCCAATTACAAAAAGGCCGGCTACCGTGTCGCCCGCACCCAGTACGTTGGCTTCGAAAAGCAGCTCGTCCCCGGGGCAGCTATTAGCACTCGCCAGTCCTGAGTGCTATAATTACTCTCATCTATGGCAAACAAACGTGACTACTACGATATCCTCGGCGTCAGCAAGTCGGCCAGCGCCGATGAAATTAAGCGTGCCTACCGCAAGCAGGCCGCCATCCACCACCCCGACAAGCATGGCGGCGACGACGCCAAGTTCAAGGAGCTAGGCGAGGCCTACGAGACACTCAAAGATCCGCAGAAGCGGGCGGCCTACGACCAGTTTGGCCACGCCGGCGCCCAGGGCTTCGGTGGCGGCAACCCGTTTGGCGGTGGGGGAGCCGCTGGCGGCCCACAGGGCTTTGGTGGCTATGATTTCAACGGCGCCGGCTTCGACTTTAGTGACATCCTCAATCAGTTCATGGGTGGGGCCGCCGGCGGCCGTTCGCGTGGTCCGGCTCGTGGCCGCGACCTGGAAGTCGTCGTCACTATCAGCTTCATGGACGCCATCACCGGTGTCGAGCAGGACGTCACCCTGAGCGCCGACGACACCTGCGACCATTGTGGCGGCAATGGCGCCGAACCGGGCCACGGTCTCAAGACCTGCCCCACCTGCCAGGGGCGGGGGAGCGTCACAACCGTTCAGCAGACCATTCTGGGCGCCATCCAGCAGACGGCCACCTGCGGCACCTGCGACGGCCGCGGCCAAGTGCCCGAGCAGGCCTGCAGCGTCTGCAAAGGCTCGGGCGTCCTGCGCCGGCAGCATGTCCTGAGTGTGCGCATCCCAGCCGGCGTCGACAATGGCGCCACCATGCGCCTCAGCGGCCAAGGCGGCGCGCCCAAAGGCGGCGGCCCCAAGGGCGATCTGTACGTCCAGATCCATGTTCGTCCTGATCGCCGCTTCTTGCGCGAGGGCACCAACATCCTCACCGACGCCGCTATTCCCATGGCAGCCGCCGCGCTCGGCACCGAGATCTCCGTCGAAACCGTCGACGGCCCGCTCAAGCTCAAAATCCCGGCCGGCACCCAGTCGGGCAAGGTCTTCAAGCTGTCTGGTCGCGGCGTGCCCAGCGTCTCGGGCCGCAGTCGTGGCGACCACCTAGTGACCGTCACCGTCGAGACCCCCACCAAGCTCTCCGCCAAGCAGCGCGAGCTCCTCGAGCAATTCGCTCACGAATCCGGCGGCAAAAAGGGCTTCTTCGGGCTCTAGTTATAAAACTCAGGCGGCAGACCAATGTGGTCCGCCGCCTGTTCGCCTAGTCGGATGCGACTGGCGAGTGGAAGTCGAGGTTGAGCCCGTTGAACTCGATGGCCCCCTTCACGATCGACCGCACCATGTGGTTGATCTGGGGGACGCCCCGGCTGATGTCCTCGACCAGCTGGGCCTTCATGAGGACCTCGGCATTGCGATTGCCGATGACATACGTGGGGTCGTTGGATGACTTCCACAGGTCGTACAGTGCCATGATCCTGACCGAGTCCATCGACGCGACCATCGATCTGAGCGCCGCCATCACCACCGTGAGGATGGGGGCTGGCACCTGGTTGCCGTCTCGTAGCGTCACGAGTTCCGGCTCGGGGTTGTCAGGCATACTAGCTCCTAGCTCGGGTGCACAGACTCATACAGATAAGCACAGATATCAACCTGCCGCAACCATAAAAAGCCGGGTGACAGACTGTTGCGTCCGTCACCCGGTCATTGTGGGCAGATCACTCTGAAGGCGCTGCATCGGCCGTCGCCATGGCCGCGGTCTGTGCCGCGCGGGCGCTGGCAATGAGCTCCTCGAAAAACGACACCGTGGCGTAGCCGTGGTTTTCGTATTCAACGCAAAGCTCCCGTCCGTTGGACTCACCCTCCAGAACGATCATGTTTTCACCCACGTGAGACACCCGGTAGATCACCAGGTCAGTCTCAAACAGCAGACGCAGCTCCTCCTCGGACGCTGGGCCAGTGTGCTCGGATCGCTCAGCGGCGACCCAGTAGCCGTCTATGAAAACGGATCGCTTGACCACACTCACCTCCTTACGGTTCGTGGTTGCGGCATATATTCTACACCTTCAGGTATAATAAGTCCATGAATCAGAAAATCGCTATCCTGGGCTATCGCTCCGAGGGCATCGCCGCTTATCGCTATTGGAAAGCCAAGGGAGCCGATATCACCATCTGCGACCAGCTCGAGACCCCGGCCGCCTCGCTGCCCGAGGGTGTCGCCACCCAGCTCGGCCCAGACTACCTCAAGGACCTCGACCGCTTCGATGTCATCGTCCGCTCTCCCGGCCTCAACCCCAGCAAAATCCTGGCCGTCAATCCCACTGTGGGCCCCAAAATCACTACCATCGTCAATGAGTTCCTGGCTGCCAGCCCCACCCGCAATCTCGTCGGCGTCACCGGCACCAAGGGCAAGGGGACTACCACTACCCTCATCGCCAAGATGCTCGAAGCCACCGGCAAGCAAGTGTTCGTCGGTGGCAACATCGGCACACCGGTCCTCGACCTGCTGCCCCAGCTCACCCCCGACTCCTGGGCAGTGCTGGAGCTCTCGAGCTTCCAGCTCTATGACGTCACCAACCCAACGCCCCACATCGCCGTCTGCCTCATGATCGCTCCCGAGCACCTCGACTGGCACGGCACCATGGACGACTACCTGCTGGGCAAATCCCAGCTCTTCGCCCACCAGCAAGCCGGCGACATCGCGGTGTACTTTGCGCAAAATGATTATTCAAAGCACATCGCCGCCGCCAGCCCGGGTACCAAAATTCCGTACTTCGCCGAGCCGGGTGCCGTGGTCAAGGACGGCTCCATCACCATCGCCGGCCAGACTATCTGCCGCACCGATGAGCTCGGTCTGCTCGGCGAGCACAACTGGCAAAACGCTTGCGCCGCCGTTACCGCCGTCTGGCAGGTCGCACCCGACGCCGAAGCCATCCGCTCCGTCCTCGTCAGCTTCACCGGTCTCGAGCACCGTCTCGAGCTCGTCCGCGAAGTCGGCGGCGTCAAATATTACGACGACTCCTTCGGCACCACCCCAGAGACTGCCATCGTCGCCATTCAGGCTTTCGCGCAGCCAAAAGTCGTGATCCTTGGCGGCTCCGACAAGGGCGCCAACTTCACGGCGCTGGCCGGGGTCGTCCAGACCGCCAATGTCCGCGAGGTCGTTCTCATCGGCAATATGGCCAACCCTCAGCACAGGTCAATCAGCCCCAGCATCGAAGCCGAGCTCAAGGCCGCCGGCTACACTGCCATTACCTCGCTCGTCAAACCTGGTGGCCCCACCATGGCCGAGGCTGTGGCCGCCGCCCGCGCCGCCGCCCAGCCCGGCGACGTGGTTCTGCTCTCCACCGGCTGTGCCAGCTTCGACATGTTCAAAGACTACAAGGACCGCGCCGCCCAATTCCAGGCCGCCGTGTCTCGACTTTAGTCACTACTTATGCTATAGTAGCTCGGTCATTTCCACGCTATCAGAAAGCGAGGCTGTATGGGCACACCCGTACTCGACCGGTTGGTGGCGAGGGTCCAGGACCAATTCTGGCCCGAGCTATACAACCTGGAGATGAACAGGGCGGAAGACGGCGACCATGACGAGTCCCGGCTCCTCGTCACCACCGTGCTCGACGCTGCGGTTACCAGCGTGGTGCGGGCACTCAACGACGACGAGCTCAGGGGAGTCTTCTTCGAGGTCTATACCCTCGGCGAGGACGACGTCCGGCGAGCCGGCGGCGGCATCAAGGCGGCGCTGGAAGGCGCCGACCAGTTCGACGATGCCTTCGTCGGTGTCGTAACCGCCGTCGTGGTGGGCCGCCTCCTCCGGGGCCCCCTCGGCGACGTCTCCTAGTCCTCCAACCCACTCGGCCCCTGCGCTATTAGCAGGGGCCGTTTGCTATACTGTTCTACAGAGCGAACCTCTTATGTCTATCCCGCCACTCGACGTCAATATGTTCATCATCGCCGCGCTGGCCGTGGGGGCACTTTATGGCTCTCTAGCAGGTAAATTTCACTTGCGCCTACTCATTCTCAGTATCTACGTCGGCCTCGTGCTAGCCGAACAGCTCGGCGGGTTCGTGCGGCCATACCTCGGTAGCTTCAGTCCCGAGCAGGTCAATTGGCTCCTGCTTGGCGCCCCCATCCTGCTCTTTAGTTTTGCGCCGCGCGGCCACGGCAGCCACGACAAGGGCGCTTTCGTCTTCAATATCATTGTCGGTCTGGCCGCCGGCGCCTTGCTCGTGACGGCCGCCCTGCACGTCATGTCCACCGACCAGCTCCAAAACATTACCGACAGCTCCTTCCTCGCCTCCCAGTTCAACCAGTACTACCTCTGGTTGCTCGGGCTCTTGCCGGTGGCCGTCATTATCCAGACCTTTCACCGACCCAAAGACAAACCCCACCACTAATCCGTGGACAGCCAGCCTCATTTTCAGTACAATAGGGCGGTTACGCACGGGCCAGTAGCTCAGTTGGTTAGAGCAGGGGCCTTTTAAGCCTCGTGTCCTGGGTTCGAATCCCAGCTGGCCCACCAAGTAATTATTGCCTTATAGCCAGCATTATGGTATTATAAGTCCGCTCTACCCAGTGACCAGCTGGCGCGAGTTTCGCGCCCTACCGTAAGGAGTATCCATGGTCCTGAGCATTGACGTCGACCGGGACAAGGGCGTCGCCACCATTAGCCGCGGCGGTGTCGTGCTGGCTACGTTCGATCTGGACGGTCTCGCCCAGATCAGTCATGTCACCATCGAAGCCGCCGCCACTGACGAGGAGGCCGACGAGATCACCTATCTGGCCGGCAACCACGTCTCGCAGTATGTGCGCGACCGGAAGTACCAGACGTCGCAGGTGCTGGTCTTCATCACCAACCACCATCTGGTCTACGACATGCCGGTGTCGATGTCCTACGACCTCCTGGACTTCCAGGAGATTCACCCGCGCACGCGGGAGATGTCGCTCGATGAGATCCGGGAGGCCATGCGGCTGATCGGCGTCCACATCGAGCGCCGGTCGTAGCCCTGCCCCGCCAAGTCAATCTACGCCCCGCTCATTGAGCGGGGCGTTTCCATTTGGGTAGTAATTAACGACGCCCCGTTTGCATCCGGTAATGTCCAGATGCGAACGGGGCGAATGTGACATCAGACGACGTCGTACACCGCGGTCGGTGCGGCCAGGTGGCGGCGAATCTCCGCCAGCTCCGGCTCGAGGACGCCCGGATCGGTCAGGTTCCAGCCGAACCGGGTCAGGGTGACGGCGCGAGTCAGCGCCTCGTCGGTCAGCTCACCGACCTCGTCGGTCGGCAGCACCGTCAGCTGGGCCCAGTGCCGGGCCTCGCCCGGGTCGCACCAGGGGTAGACCAGCAGCACCGATGCCATCCAGTCCTCGTTCGCCGAGGCTTCCTGGAAGGCCGCGGACTGCTCCTCGGTCATGTCGCTCTGGCTGGGCGAGATGCCCAGGTCGGTCACGATGCCGAGCAGGTTGCTCCTGTCCACCGTGTACCACTCCTTGCCGAACGACTCGGCCGAGAGGCCCTCCTGGAATCCCCACAGCAGCACGCCGATACGGAAATCGTCGGCGGCCTCGCCATGGATCTGGCCAGGCTCGTTCCGCTCGTCGAGACCGAGCTCGACGAGCGCGGCTCCGAGCACCTCGTTGGGGATCCAGGCGATGTTCTGCTCCCGCATCGGGCGCAGCATCATCACTCCCAGGTGACCGTACAGGCCAAGCAGGGGCCACGGCACGCCGAGTTCCGGCGCGTCCATGATCTGCTGCCACAGGCCGCGGTCCGGATCGGCGATGAGGTACACCGAAGTGCCCTCCGTGCCGCCGGTCTCGTCGCGCACCGTCACCACCCGGCGGATGCCGAACGCCCGAAGGTAGGTCGTCATCTCGTCGCCGGACAGCATCGGCATGATGTCATTGAGCTGAGCAGGGGGCATCGTGCCACCCCTCTCTTGATCAGTCTGCGGGCTGTTCCCGCAGAGCCACTGTATTGTACAATCAAAAATCTATTTAGTAAAGGATAATACCCGCCTAGATCCGCACCAAATCTTGTCAAAAGCCGCCGTATGTAGTATCGTACGGCGGCAAGTTTGTACCTTGACCTCGATACAGAAATGAGGTGGAAGCGTGACGTCTGAACGCACGCTCCAACGTACCAACCAGGACAAGACCGAGTCCGTCAACTGGTGGACGCCCGCTTGTCTGATTGTCGTCTTGGCGGTCTTCGCTTATCAAAGCGGCGGCTTCACCCGGTTCGGCATGCTCCTGTGGGACTTCCTCACCGGCAACCTCGCCGGTACCCGGGCTGGCACCAACCAGTTCGGCGAGCTGTTCCCGCAGGGTGCGGCGGCCATCCTGGCGGATATCGCTGCCAGCCTGGTGTTGGTGGGTCTGGCCATTGCCGTCTACGGCAAGCCCAAGTCGCTGCGGCGCATTTGGAGCGGCCCGCGCTGGGAGCGTGTGCCGGGTCCAGAATTCCTCGGAATCACCATCATCGTGCTGCTCGAGGAGCTCGGCGCCCGCTGGTTCGCCCTGGGCGTCCTGCCCAAGCTGCCGTTCCTGCACAGCGACATCGCGTTCTACGCGCTGGTCCTGGTCGGCAACGGCCTGTGGGCGCTGATTCACTTCAGCAACTACAAGGACCCGGCCGAGCGCCACGTCATGTTCGTCCTGCCGCAATTCGTCGGCGGACTCGCTCTGACGGTGATCTATATCAACTTCGGCCTCCTGGGGGCGTTGCTGGTCCACCTGGGCTTCAACGCCGTGATGTTCGCAGTGGACCGCATCAGTAAGTTTGGTGCGGCCAATGGGTTCATCATCTTCTGGAACCTCATCCTGGTCGTCCTGGCCTCCGCGGTCTTGGACCGGCCACTCAGCGACCTACTGACCTGGCTGCACTCCGACCATCTGTCGGCGCTGCCGGGCTGGAGCTTCTGGGACTACTTCTGGGCGGCCATCCTCATCGGCGCCGTCCTGGATGTGGTCGGAGAGGTCATGCTCTTCGACCGCGAGTCCGACGATCTCGGGCTCGAGCATGGCATCGTCATCACGGCGGTGTCACTCATCGCCCTGGTCGGCGTCATCTACGGCCTGTTCGCCTTCCTCGGCCTCTTCAGCCACTCGCTGGCGCCACGATTGGTGGTAATGGCGATCTTGCTGCTGATGCTCGCCGGGAGATCGGCCAGCGGCAGCGGGGTGTCCCGGATCTTCTGGATCGGGATCCCGGCGCTGTTTGCCGAGGTCTGCTTCATGCAGGTGGTCGGGTTCTGGCCCGCCTGCCTGCTCGTGGCCCTGCTGGCGCTCCAGTCCATCCCGGACAAGATCCTCAGACGCATCGCCAACGACTAGTTCGTCCGCGAACCGCCCCGTACTCGCATCAGAGTACGGGGTTTCTTGTGCTTATGCTCGACTCGCGCCGTCTGGCTGCCGTACCATGGCGTCTATGTCGCTGCGCCGGACCACCATCATTAGCCTCATCTGCGGCGCCCTGCTGACTGGGGTGGCGCTCGGCCGCCTGGGCGCTGGCGTGTCGGTGCTGCCGCTCGCACTGGCCGGCGGTCTCCTGGCGGTGCTCAGCCTGCGCCGCCGCCGGCTGCTCCTGGCCGCCCTGGTGCTAATCGCGCTGGCTCTGGGGCTGTGGCGCTCGGCCGCCTGGGCGGGGGACCAGGGCCGGCTGCTCGGGCTAGTGGGGGAGTCGGTGTCGCTGTCGGCCGTCGTCAGTGACGACCCGGTGGCCGACCCACGCGGCTTCACCAGCTTTCACGCCGGCGGTCTCCGCGCCGATCCCGGCACGCCCGGCGCTGGCCAGGTGTTGCCCGGCACCATTCTGGTGCGCCTGCCGCGCGGCAATCTCCACCGCGGCTACCTGGTGCATCTGGAGGGCCGCCTCCGCCCGCCGTATCTCAGCGGCCCGCCCGAGCTTAGCTACCCACACCTCGCGATCATCTCTACCCAGCAGTCCTGGCTCGAGCGCCTCCGCCAGCGCTTCTTCGTGGGCGTCAAGACGGCGCTGCCCGAGCCCCTAGCGTCATTTGGCCTGGGCCTGCTCGTCGGCGTCCGCGCCCTCATCCCCAAGCCGCTGCAGAATGAGCTGGCCCTCGTTGGCCTCAGCCACCTCGTGGCCGTCTCCGGCTACAACCTCACCATCATCATTGCCGCCACCCATCGGCTGCTTCAGCGCTGGGGTCGTGGCCTAGCGCTGGTGGTGTCGCTCTGGCTCATCGGCGGCTTTCTCATCGTCACCGGCGCCACCGCTAGCATCGTCCGCGCCAGCCTCGTCGCTGTGCTCGTGCTGCTAGCGGCCTATTACGGTCGCCGCTTCCATCCCGTCACCCTCCTGCTGCTGGTAGCCGGCGCCACCGCCGCCTTCAACCCCGCCTACCTCTCCGATCTCGGCTGGCTGCTGTCATTCCTGGCCTTCTTCGGCATCATGGTCGTAGCGCCGGCCGTCGAAGCCCGCCTTGGCCATCCCAAGTGGCTAGCCGCCAAGCTCTTCATCGAGTCCACCACCGCCCAGGCTATGACCGTCCCGCTCATCATGTTTGCCTTCGCCAATTTCTCACTGGTCGCCCCACTCACCAATCTGCTTATCCTGCCGCTTGTACCGCTCGCCATGCTCCTCACCTTCATCGCGGGGCTGGCCGGCATGATCGTACCCGCCTTTGCTGGCTGGTTCGCCTGGCCTGCTCAGCTGCTGCTTGGCTTCATGCTCGATCTCATCGACGCCTTCGCCGCCCTGCCTTGGGCCGGCCTCACGCTTGGCCTCGACACCGCCGGCCTCATCGCGCTCTACGGCCTCATCTTGGCTGCCGTCATCATTCTGGTGGGCCTCAACCGCCGCCGCGCCGCCGTTATGGTATAATAGCCTCAAAATCAGCTTCGGTCCGCCTAAGTTCGCGGTCGGGCCATTTATTTGTATTCGGGAGATCAGCCATGTCAGGACACTCAAAGTGGGCTTCCATCAAGCATCAAAAAGGCATCAAGGACGCCCGCCGTGGCGCCAGCTTTACTAAATTCGCCAACCTTATCTCGGTAGCCGCCCGCTCCGGCGCCGACCCGGCCATGAACTTCAAGCTCCGCCTGGCCGTCGATTCCGCCCGCAAAGCCGGCGTGCCCAACAACAATATCGACCGTGCCATCAAGCGCGGCTCCGGCCAGGATGCCAGCGCCGTGTTCGAGGAAGTGATGTACGAGGGCTACGGCCCCGGCGGCGTCGCCATCCTCGTCGAAACCGCCACCGACAATCGCAACCGTACCGCCGCCGACGTTCGCAGTGCGTTCAGCAAGCACGGTGGCAGCCTCGGCACTACCGGTAGCGTCGCCTACCAATTCACTCAGCGCGGCCTCATTGTCGTGCCCACCAAGGACGCCGAAGCTGCCACCATGGCCGCCATCGAGGCCGGCGCCGAGGACGTCGACGAGGGCGACGGCCAGCTCATCGTCTACACCTTGCC
>CAZDGK010000029.1:0-15281 GCA_964505035.1 uncultured Candidatus Saccharimonadales bacterium | reverse complement strand
GCACGGCGCTGCTGGTGGCGATGGTGGCGATTGGGCTGCTGGAGAGTGTGGCGCTACGGCGTAAGAAGTTGCAGTTTGAGGGCTGATCTGTTATTATCGGGCAGTTACGCTAACTAATAAGCGACGCCGGCTAGACCCCGGCTCATAAAGGAGCTTACATGCAAGCAGTGATTACTTCCGGTGGGAAGCAATATCTGGTTAAAAAAGACGACGTTCTGGAGCTGGAGCTTCTGGGCGACGTTAAGAAAGTAGAGTTTGATGCTCTGCTAGTGATTGACGGCGAGGACGTGAAGGTGGGTAAGCCCACGGTTGACGGCGCCAAGGTCACGGCCGAGGTAGTGAGCGAGGTGATGGGTGACAAGGTGAAGATCTTGCACTTTAAGGCCAAGAAGCGCGTGAAGCGCCTGACTGGCCACCGCCAGCACTACACTCAGGTGAAGATTACCAAGATCGCCTAGCCAATAATACCCGCCACATGAGCGGGTATTATTGAGGCTTGTGTGTTCGGTTTACGTTTGGTATGCTTGATGCGGGTGAAGTGTTGGTAGGGAATTGTCGGAGGGGGGGTTATTGCACGACCCAGTAGTTAAATGAGGTGCAGTTGGCGGGGTTGCTGACGACGAAACCGGTGCCGCCGGTTTCCTGGACGAAGAATTGGCCGCTACCTGGGCAAACGGCGTTGGGCGTGAGGAGTACGTGGGGAGTCTTGGTGTAGGCGGAGTGGAATGTGATAGTGGCGCTGCCGCCGGAGATGGTGAAGCTGCCAGAGGTGTCATTGCCGCTAATGCTGCCGCCGGTCATGGTGGGGCTCGAGCCGCTAGTGTTGATGTGGGCGGACAGATTGAAGGCGGAGGTGACTGCTAGTGTGGCGGCATTGATGGTGCCGGCGGATAATGAGCCGCCGAAGCTGCCATTGCCGCTGACGGCTAGGTTGCCGGTGATGCTGGCGCCGTTATTGAGCACGGCCGGGCTGTTGGCGGTGAGCGGGCCGGTGACGGTGAGCTGACCGCGGACGTTGGTGATGCCCAGAGTGCTGGTTTTGTCGACGGTGAGGTCCCCGAGGACGGTGGGGCCGCTGATTTCGGTGCCACCGGTGATCTTGAGGTCGCTAGCAATGGCGACGCGGTTTTTGAAGAACGAAGAGGCATTAATGTTGAGGATGTCGCTGGAGCTACCGGCACTGTTGCCGCCGAAGAAGGCTGAG
This sequence comes from uncultured Candidatus Saccharimonadales bacterium, assembly GCA_964505035.1. Lineage (GTDB taxonomy): Bacteria > Patescibacteriota > Saccharimonadia > UBA4664 > UBA4664 > CAZDGK01. Next base: position 14,077 of record CAZDGK010000029.1, on the reverse strand, counting down.
ATTTTGTCGAGGTCGGATTGGCTGAGATTGGCTGGCTTGGGGGTGTTGGAGGGTTTGGGGGCGGTGAGGAAGACATAGGCGCCGACGATGAGGCCGGCAGCAACGATGGCGCCGCCGAAGGTGAGGAGCGTGGTGGTGATGTCGGCGCGGCGGTAGACGGTGGTGAGGGTGACCTTGCCGCGGCGGACATTAGTCTTGGGTGTCTCGCCGGGGGCTAGGATGGTGGGCCGGGTGCCGTCGGAGAGTGGCTCGGCGGGAAGCGCTGGGGCTGGCCCGTTGGTTTCGGAGGCGGCGCCGGGTTCGCCGGCTGGTTGGGCCGGAGGTGGTCCGGCGCCGGCCTCGGGTGCGATTGGTGTGGTGGCGGGGTCGTTGGAATTGGTAGCCGCGCTGGCGTCAGCGGGCGACGGTGACTGGGAAGCTGGTTGGTTAGGATTAGAGTCGGCCACTCACAAGTCTCACAATGGTTATGCTTATGATATATCGGCCGATAGGTTGGTTCAACTATGCTAGTATGTATCTATTATGGTTATGCTCCCCAGATACAGCGAGCACCGTCATAGCGGCCGATTACGACCCCATCACGAGACATCGTATGGGTGGCTAGCGGGTGTGTTGGCGCTGGTGGGGGTAGTGCTGAGCACGGTATCGGCACCGATCCTGGCCTCGACGACGGCGTCTGGGCAATATTCGGTGTACGCGGTGGTGCCCGCACCCAAGGTGACGACGGCGCCGGTGATCACCTCGCCGACCAACGGTCAGTCGTTTACGACCAACCCGGTGACGGTGAGTGGTACCTGCCCAGAGGGTACGCTGGTAAAGATCTTCAAGAACAACATCCTGGCCGGCAGCGTGATTTGTTCGCCCAATAAGCTGTTTTCGGTGCCGATTGACCTGCTGGTGGGCTCTAATGCGCTAACGGCTATTGCGTTTAACGCTAACGATGAGGCTGGCCCGACGTCCAACACGGTGAACGTGACGCTGACGGTGCCGCCAGGCGGATTGGGCTTTTCGACCGAACTGCTGCTGGTATCGAGCAGCTACTACCGCGGCACCACGCCCGGCACGGAAATCGACTGGCCGGCTGAGCTGATCGGCGGGCAGGCGCCGTATGCGGTGAGTTTTGACTGGGGCGACGGGCACTCGGACCTACTGACACGGACGGCGGCGGGGTCGTTTGAACTGAAGCACACCTATTCAAAGCCGGGTGGATATCTGGGTAACTACCCACTGATCATCCGGGCGACTGATGCGGCCGGACACACGGCCTACCTGCAACTGGTGACGATTGTGAACCAGCCGACGGGGCAAACAGTGGTGGGGATTAAGAGCAACATCGATCTGGTGGCGGCTTGGCCGCTATGGATCCTGCTGGTGCTGCTGTGGGTATCATTCTGGCTGGGTGAGCGCCGCGAAAAACACAAACTGCAGAAGCAAATTGAAGCATTGGCGGCGACATGAGCCGGCTGGAACGTGAGCTAGCGGCTGAGGCGGTGGAGCGTGAGCTGCACTTGCCGGTGGGTCACCACCCGGATCTAGAGTCGGTCGAACAGACGAAGGACCAGGAAGAAACGGCCGAGCAGCCAGAGTCCCCAGCCGAGGCGGAGCCTGAGCAGATAGCGCCGGAGAAGCGGCGTGGTGGGTGGGGCCGGATGGTGGTGACGTCGACGATGATTGGGATTGGCCTGGGCGCCGGGATAGCGGCCCTGTATCATTTCACTGACCAGCCGGCGCAGGGCAAGGTGACATTTGCCCAGGCTGAGGCGAGTGTCATGCCGACGCCGACGCCGCTGCCGACTAACTCGCTGGGTGGACTATATGTGACGATGCAGTATCCGGGGAAATTTGACCAATTGTCGCAGCTGAAGCCGGGGCCGCGTGACCTGGAGACCTATATGCTGAGTACGCGGTCGGCGCCAACCGCGCCGCGGGTATCGATGGCGGTGGCGGTCATGACGCTGCCAACTGGCAAGCTCGACGATGATCCGTCATACCTGATGCGCAAGCTGCGCAATACGGCCTACACGCCGACGCCGCAGACGGTGGGCGGAGAGCCGGCTGTGCTGATGGCTAGCACCGACGGCCAGGAGCAGACGTTGTTTTGGGCACATGGCCAGCGAGAGCTGACGGTGTCGATCACGAGCAATGGTGACGCCGGCACAATTGACGAGGCGATGAAGCTGGCGCTGGCCAGCGCGAGGTGGCGGCCATGATGGTGCGGTGGCTGGCGGCTTGGTTGCTCGTGATGATGGCGGCTCTGCCGGCTAGCGGAAGCTACAAGCTGAATTCGTACGGCTTTGGCAATGGCGGGACGGCTGACTCGAGTTCGTCTCATTACCGAGTGAACGGCGCGGCTGGTGAGGTGGCGGGTGACGAAACCTCGACCAACTACAAGGTGGGGGCTGGCGAGACCCGCGAGAAGCAAGCCAATGTGCCCAATGTGACCATTGCCAATGGCGCCCGGTGGTACAACAAGCTGCTGGTGACGATTTCGACTAACGGCAACCCGACCGACGCCCTCTACGCGGTGGCGATTTCGACCGACAGCTTCGTGACAACCCAGTATGTGCAGAGTGATTTTACGGTGGGATCTAGCTTTGCCAAAGCCAATTTTCTGAGCTATGCGGCTTGGGGTAGCGGATCGGGCCAGCTGGTGCGTGGCCTGACGCCGGGCACCACCTACACGGTGAAGGCGACAGCGTACCGGGGGGTGTTTACGCAGTCGCCGTTTGGGCCGACATCCTCGGCTAGTACCAATAATCCTGAGCTGTCGTTTGATATTGATGTGGCGGCGACGGATATTTCGACTAGCCCGCCGTATCAAATAGACTTTGGCAACCTGACGCCAGGGTCGGTGACGGACTCGCCGACGCGGGTCTGGATAAGCTACGACACCAATGCTGAATCGGGCGGCGGCGTGTATCTGACCGGCCAGAACGCCGGCTTGAAGAGCGCCAACACGGGCTACACGATTGCCTCGGTGAGCAACAATCTGACGAGTTTGGCGGAGGGGTCAGGGGTGCAAGGCGCCAGCGCGACTCAGGCATCGGGTGGTCCGCTGGCGTTGGTGGCGCCGTATGATGGCAGCGGGCAGAATGTGGGCATTGCCGATGGCACAATTCGGCAGATCTTTAGTGACGGCGCGCCGATCACGAGCGGTCGCGGGTCCTTTATACTAAAGGCCAAGACGCAAACCTCGACGCCCGCGGCCAATGACTACACGGAAATATTGACTGCCATCGCGGCTGGAAGTTTCTAAAATAGATGGCGCTGGCCAGATGGTGTTGTAAAGCTAACTGTTGTGGAAAAGAAACGTTGTAGAAAAGTCTTGACAGTATATTGACCTGGATCGTAAGATCAACATAAGCAGTTTAAAAGATGAAAAAAGTGAAGCTACTGGAAAACCCCAGTAGTCAAAACTTAAACAAACCGTAACTACAAAAATGTTCAGAAAAGTTAGAACCAAACTAATAATTGTTTCAGCTGCAACTCTGCTCGCGCAGGTCGTGATGCCACAGCTGATTGGTCAGGCCCAAGCGGGCGTGGCCTTTAATGAATTGTATGTGCGGTTTGACCGGATGCAGGAGCTGACGGCGACGACCGGTACGGTCTGTGCCAAGACGCCGGCTAGTGCGACTGGCCTGGGTACTGAGACCAAGGTGAAGGTTGAGTTCCCGAAGCAGGTTATCAACACCGACTACGTGATTGACCAAACGGCGGCTGACTGGGCCGTGAGCACGACCAACCTGCCGATTGACCCTAACACGCCTGGCACTCCGGCCACGGCCTGGCCTGGTATCACGGCTCCGGCCGGCGCGGGTGACTTCGGTGTCGGTCCGGATGGTGGTGTGACGGTGCGGTTTGCCTCGGGCAACCTGTCGGCCAGCACGTTCTACTGCTTCAACTTCGGCCCGTCGGGTGCGACGCCGGTGGTCACTAACAGTTCGAAGTACGACACCACGGTGGGTGGTGAAAAAGCCCTGGTGGGCCGCCTCACGACGCTGGCCGGCACCACAGTGATTAATGACACTGAGTATGCCGCCGACGTGGTGAGCAAGGATACCATTACGGTCACCGCCGTGGTCCCGCCGCTCTTCACGATGGACCTGGAGCCCACGGGTGGTACGCCGGTAGCTTACACTGGCATCGACGCATTCCTGAGTGACTTGTCGACCTCGGCCACGATCTTTACCGGCGGCGTGGAGGCCAACATCACAACCAACGCGCCAAACGGCTGGGTGACATGGGTCAAGGACTTGAACCAAGGATTGAAATCTACGCTCGCTGGTAACTACGTCCTGCCCACGGTCGGTGGTGGTACTCCCTCCAACGTGGCACTGGTACCTGACACGAAGCAATACGGCGCCTACGGCACAGTGACGAGTGCGGGTGGTGCGGGTAGCTGTACGCCAGCCATCGACGCCATCTACGACCCACACATCAGTGGTACGCCGACGACAATTGGCTCATTCAGCGCCACATACCTAACCTTCGCGACCTGCACGGGAACTTCTCCGGCCACGGCCGACCAGACCAAGATCCAGATCGTGGAAGCTGCCAACATCAACCCTTCCGTACCTGCTGCCAACGACTACACTGATACCGTTTACTTCGTAGGAGCCGGAAACTTCTAAGACCAAAAACTTTTCAACCTACCTCAAACACAAATACGGCTAAGAAAGCCCATCCATGCCGACATCATGATGTTGCATGATGGTTATGCTTCCACTACACTAAAAGAGTAAATAGTGTGGTGGAGATTAGATGTACTACTGGGCGCAACGCCGCAGCAGTCGGATTATTTCAGTAATCGTCCTATGTCTGACTGCAGTGATGCCGTTTATCCCTAGTATGGCCGAGGCGACCAGTGCTACTGAGGTGATGTTGCGGATGGACCGGATGCAGCAGAGTGCATCTGGTGGGGGTACGCTCTGTTACAAGACGGCGACGGTGGCGGTCGAGGATGATGTGATGATCACTTTCCCGACGGGGTACTCGCTAGCTACGGTAGTATCGGGCAACTGGACGGTGAGTACGAGCAATCTGCCATCTGACCCGGCGGGTGGTAGCGCGACGGCTTGGCCGAATATTGGCTCGGCGACTGTTACAGTTAGCGGTCAGAACGTGACATTCACGTTTTCGTCGAACCTGGCGGTCAACACCTTCTATTGCTTTAACTTTGGCGACTCGACACACGCGCCGGTGACCAATCCGGGAACGCCCGGCGACAGCCAGCAGGGCTCGGTGACGACGCATACTAGTGCGCCGGCGGTGATTGACTTTAGCAAGATCGCGCTATCGGTGGTGGCGAGTGATAGCATTACCGTGACCGCGGTGGTTCCGCCGATCTTCACCTTCTCGATGCCGCTAAATACTGATGCGTTTACCAGCGACCTTGACCCGGCTAGCACCAAGACCACCACGGGCGTGGTGTTTACGGTGGGGACCAACGCCAAGGGTGGCTGGGTGGCGTGGATTAAGGATGTAAATACCGGCCTGACCTCGGCGGCGGCATCGCACACTATTCCGTCAGTGGCAGTGAACACGAGCGCCCAGGCATTGACCAATGGCACTGAGGGGTACGGTATCAACGCGTCGGTCAACACGGCAGCAACTGGGAGCTGTACGGTGACGATTGACGGTCCATACAATGGCACGATTGCGGGCAGCGGTGCGACTACGGGTAATGTGGGTACCTCCTACCAACAGATAGCCCATTGTACTGGTGGTACATCGACTGGCGGAGCGGTAAAGGTACAGGAACAAGCGGCGATCTCGGCATCGACGGCGGCATCGAGTGACTACACCGACACCCTGACCATCGTTGGTGCGGGTGACTTTTAGAGCGTGAGGCAGGTACTGGCCAGGATGGGGTTGGTGGGTGTGGTGGCGATGCAGCTGCTGGCGCCGCTGGCTCCGGTGGCGATGGCGGCTGACGAACCGGCTGCACCGACGGCGCCGCTGAGCCTGACGATTAGCCCGCTGGTGGTCAACCTGACTGGTGACCCTGGCAAGACGGTGACGACTGACCTGCGGGTGAAGCAGGACGGCGGCGCCACTGAGGTGCTCAAGGTGGGTTTGCAGAAGTTTACGGCCGATGGCGATACTGGCAAGCCAATGCTGGCGGACCGGCAGCCGGGTGACGACTACTTTGACTGGATCCACTTCGACAAGACTGAGTTTACGGCGCCGACGGGCGTATGGCAGACGGTGCATGTGACGATTAACCTGCCAAAGACGGCAGCGTTTGGCTACTACTATGCCGTGACGTTTTCGCGGGCGCATCCGGCCAAATCGTCTGGTGGTAGTAACGTCGTAAATGGTGCGACGGCGGTGCTGATCTTGCTAGAGGCCCGGTCGCCCAATGCTAAGCGGACCTTGACGATTGACTCGTTTGGGACGGACCATTCGGTGTATGAATTCTTGCCGGTGACCTTCAATGTGAAGTTTGCTAATACTGGTAATGTTCACGTGATCCCGGCTGGGACGATTTTCGTGTCGCGGGGCGGCAAGCAGGTCGAGACGGTCGACCTGAACCCGAGCTACGGGAATATACTGCCGGGAACCAAGCGGATTTATAGCGATGACTGGTCGGTGGGCTTCCCGCACTACGAGAAGAAGCTGGTGGATGGTAAGCCGGTATTGGACAAAAAGGGCCAGCCGATTGAGCACCTGGTGTGGGACTTGAGCCAGATTGGCAAGATTCGGATTGGGCACTACTACGCTCACCTACTGGCGATTTACGATGACGGCCACCGGGATGTGCCGGTGGAGGCGAGCGTGAGCTTCTGGGTGATTCCGTGGCGGATTCTGGGAGCACTTGTCCTGATCGTGGGTCTCATCGTGGGCGGCCTGTACATGATCGCGCGGGGCGCTTACCGGGGCGTGCGGCGGCTGGGGCGTCAAAAGTAGCCATGGCCAAGATGCGCTGGTGGGGGCTGGCGGTGGTTTTGATGATGGCGTGGGCAGGTGTGGCGAAGGTGGCCGAAGCGGCCAGCACGACTGGCCTCGCGGTGACGCCGGCGGTGCAGCAGGTGACGCTCAAGCAGGACCAGGCTGAGGTGCGGCTGGAGGTGGAGTTTAGCAACTTTAGCGGGGTGGGGCAGAGCTTCAAGCTGAGCACGACGGACTTTGGGTCGCTGGACGAGGAGGGCGGCGTGGCGTTTCTGGGCGACCCGGCGGATAAGCTGAGCGGCCGGTACGGATTGGCGGCCTGGATGACGCTGGAGAAGGACGCATTGTACCTGCCGCCGGGGGCCTCACAGACGGTGGAGGTGGTGGTGGAAAACAAGCAGTCGCTGTCGCCGGGCGGGCACTACGGGGCGGTGTTGGCGACGGCGGTGAGCGACCAGTCGCCAGAGAACAATTCGCAGGTGGGCGTGAAGCAGGTGCTGTCATCGCTCGTGCTGGTGAGCAAGGAGGGCGGCGCCGTGCCGGACCTGGGTCTAATATCGCAACTGGGTGACGGGGGCTGGTGGCGGCTGCCGGGCCAGCTGGAGCAACGGTTTGAGAATGTGGGTAATGTGCACGTGACGCCGCGGGGGGTGGTGGAGGTGAAGGACCCATTGGGCCGGCTGGTGCGGCGGGGGGCGCTCAATGCGGAGTCGGGGATTGTGTTGCCGGAGAGCTTTCGGCGCTACCGGACGCCATTGGTGAGTGTGGGAGCTGCCTGGATGCCGGGCGAATACACGATCACGACGACCTATCGCTATGACGGCACGACGCAGACCAAGACATTGACGACGCAGGTGTGGTATGCCGGCATGGTGGTGGTGTGGCTGGTGGGGGTGGGGGCGCTGGCGGCGGCGGGTGGCCTGGCGTGGTGGCTGTGGTGGCGGCCGCGCCGGCGCCGGGGGCGAGCATGACGGCTCGCAGCGCGCTGGCTGATATTTGGCCGCTCTTTGGTCTGCGGGTGGTGGGCCCGAGGCTGACACTACAGCTGGCGGTGGGCGAGGAAGTGGCGGCCTTGGCGCTTGAGGCGCGGTCGCTGAATGCGCCCGGCGAGCCACAGTTTCAGATGCGCTGGATGTATGACCCGTCACCGCTGATGGAGCGGGAATTTTTGCGGCGGTACTGGAAGGCGCTGTCTGCTTGGGACAGCAATGAATGGCGGCTGCCGTTGGTGGCTTATCTGAATGGGAAGCCGATTGGTCTGCAGGATGTGTGGGCCGAGGACTTCGTGGTGGCGCGGACGGTGCGGACCGGTTCGTGGATTGGGAGAGGCTACCAGGGCCAGGGGCTTGGTACGGAAATGCGGGCGGCGGCTTTGGAGCTGGCGTTTGGCTGTTTGCAGGTGGCAGAGGCGTATACGGACTTTTACGCGGAGAATGCGCGGTCGGCGGCGGTGTCGCGCAAGCTGGGGTACGTGGACAATGGCCAGCGGGTGGTGAGCCGGCGTGGGCAGCCGGCGGTAGAGCGACTGATGCGGCTTGACCGGGTAAGCTGGGAGCGATGTCGTTTGAGCGGCGTGAAGGTTGAGGGTGTGGCCGACTGTTTGGAGCTCTTTGGACTGAGCCGATAAGCCGGCCATTTTCTTGCTCAAAACGCTTGTGTTTTATCTGTAAAACGCCTATGCTAAATATGTAACTGTGTGAAGGTGTGCGCGTACCCAATCGTCTCCGAGTGAGCCGGATTGTTCGGGTAAAAGCGGGAGTGAACCGTCACATAGTAACCAGGGCGCTGGCGGCGACTGGTGTGTTTGCGGTGCTGGTGAGCCTGATGGCGGGTGCTTTGACGGCGCTGCCGGCCACGGCTGCGGCGGGCATTCTCAAGCAAATTAGCTTCCAGGGCAAGGTGGTCAACAGCGACGGCACAAACGTGGCTGACGCTAGCTACACGTTTGTGTTTAAGCTGTACACGGCGAGTTCGGGCGGTTCGGCGACCTGGACGGAGACCAAATCGCTGTCGACGGTGGACGGTGTGTTCCAGACCAATCTGGGTGACACGACGAGCCTGCCGGGGAGCGTGGACTTTAACACCGACAACATCTATCTGGGCATCAACTTCAACAGCGACGGCGAGATGACGCCGCGGATTCGCTTCACGGCAAGCCCGTATGCCTTCAATAGCGACGCGCTGCAGGGCTTGCACGCGAGCGACTTCGCGCAGCTAAACCCGAGCTCGGCGCAAACGGGTAGCCTGAACGTGAGTGGCACCGTGCAGGCTGGGACGAGCGTGCTATCGCCGGCGGTGGATGCGCTGAGCGGCGGCGCCTTGGCGGTGGGCGGTAGCAATGCCACGAGCGTGACGGTGGGCAAGACCACGACCAACTTCACGCTGCAGGGTGCATCGGGGGCGAGTGGTTCGGCTATCACAGCGACGAACGGCGCCAATACGACCACGGTCAAGTTTACGAACCCGACTGGCAACAACAGTATTTTGTTCCCAGATGCGGGCGGTACGATTTGTACGACGACGGCTGCCACCTGTAGCTCGACGTACCAGGTGGCGAGCGCGACGGGCTACCTAGCTAAGAACACCACCGACACATCGAGCTTTGCGGTGACGGCGGCCGGCAATCTGTATACGTTTACTAACTCAAGTTCGGCTGTGGCGAGCGGCGTGCTCAAGCTCGACAACGGCAACAACACTGGCACGGCGCTGTTTGTGACGGCGACGGCCGGCACGCTGCTCGATTTGCAAAACGGCGGCGCGAGCAAGTTTGCGGTGAGCTCGAGTGGTGTGGCGACGCTGGTGGGTGGTCAGACTCAGGATATCAACACGGCGGATGCCGCGACGGCTGCAGCGCTGACGATCCAGCCGGGAGCGACTTCGGCTAATAATGGCACGGGGGCCACAGAGACGCTCAAGGGCGGCAACACGACGAGCACCACCTGCGGCACGGCTTGTACCGGCGGGACTTTGGCGCTGCAGGGTGGGGATGCCAATGGCGGCGCGACCACTACCAACGGCGGCAACGTGAACATTGATGCCGGTACGGGTACGACCGCCAACGGCACGGTCAATATTGCTACGGTCAATAGCGGTACCGTGAACATTGGCAAGACGACCGGTAGCGGCGGCATCAATATCGGCCGGTCAAACGGCACGACGACGCTGACGATTGATAACACGGTGCCGAGCAGTACCAACACGCAGACCATCAATATCGCCAGCGGCTCGAGTAACCAGACGAGCGCCAGTACGATTGCGGTCAACATCCTGTCGAATTCGGGTAATGGTACCAACGGCACCGCGACCCTGGCGCTCGGTAATAGTGACCGGGTGACCAGCATCGACATTGCCAATGCCACGGCTGACGCGAGTCGCATTATCACGGTGGGTGCTGGAAACACACTGACGGGCAACACGGACACGATCAACATTGGCACCGGTGACCCGGCTGGTACGGGTACCAAGGTGGTGCATATCGCCGACGGCAACCCGGCGGGTGGCAATACGGTGACGGTCGGTTCGACGGCCGGGACGAGCACCACGAACGTGCAGGCGGGCTCGGGCGGGATTACGCTCAACGGCAACACGTCGGTGAGTAGTGGCAAGAACGTGACGATTGCCGGTGGTAGTATCACTCAAACGTTCAACTCGGGTGTCGCCGCGGGTAGCGCCGACAGTATGACGGTGGCCAATAATAACAGCGGCGCTGGCGTGACGGTCCAGGGTCTCAACATCGCGGCCACTAACAACACGTCGCCCAGCTCGGGCACGAATGTCCTGAACGCGATTAGCTTTGCGGCGCCGACGACCGGTGGCGGCGGTTTGAACTACGGCTTGAACTTTGCCAACACTGGCTACACGGATGTGCTGCGGGTGAATGGGAGCCAGATTATTTCGGGTGCAGGGGTTTTGCAAAACAGCGGTATCAGCTCGGCCGTGACCTATAGCAATTTGCAGAATATTGGCACGACGTCATCGTCGCTGTCGCTCTTTGGGAGCTCGGCTAGCACCTGGACGATTGGGTCGGCTGGCAATGTTACGACGCTGAAGTTTGCGGCGCCGTCGGGTGTGACGAACGTGACGTTCCCGGCGCTGGCGGGCAACCAGAATGTCTGCTACCAAAACGACACGAACTGTGGCTTCCTGACTGGGTCATCGTCGGCTTTTGTCCAGAACCTGGCGGTAACGGCGACGGCCCAGGCCACGGCTAGCTTCCATATTGATACAAGTGGCCGGGCTGATGTGTCGTTGATTGCGCCACTGTTTGAGACTTTGCCGGGGACGTCGGGGACGACGGCCGATGTGAGCTTCCAATCTGGCGATATTACAGGCACGACAGGCAACAGTGGCAACGTAGTCGTGGACGCTGGTACGCATGGTAGCTCGAGCGGTACGGCTGGTATCTTGAGTGTGGGCCAGACGAACGCGAGTTCGATCAACTTTGGTCACTCGAGCGCGTCGCTGGACCTGCGCGGCAAGGCCAGCGGCTCGGGGCTGACGTTCTACGACGCGGGTGGGACTAACTTTACCAAGCTGCAGTTTACGGCGCCGACGACCACAACGACGCTGAACGTGCCAAATGCCGGCACGACGGTGTGTACGGACTCGGGTACCAGTTGTAACGGCGGCGGCGCGATTGGCACCGGCTACATCCAGAACCAGACGGCATCGGTGCAGACGGCGGGCTTCAACATTAGCGGCAATGCGTCGATTGGTGGCAATGTGGTGGTGACGGGGACGTACAACACCAATACGTTTACGGCCAGCGCGCTGACGTTTGGCGGCTCGGCTAGCGGTGTGGACACGATCACGACGGCCAGCACGACGGGACTGAACCTGGCGGCTAGCGGGACGTCGATTTGGAGCACGAGTGCCGGCAACCTGACAGTCCAGGATACGGCGGCTAGCAGCACGCTGGCGCTGGACGCGGGGGCGAGCGGCGGCGGCAATGCTGGGACGATCACGATTGGTAACACGAATACTGGCACCGTGAGCATTGCTACTAATGCAGCGGCGCACACCATCGGCATTGGCACGGGCGCGGCAGTGGAGGGCGTGAGCATTGGCTCGGCCAACACGACGAGCGCCACCACGATTGAGGGCGGGGCGAGCGGTTCGAGTGGCACGCCGTCGATCGCGATTGGCAATGGCGCGACCGCGCACAACATCCAGATTGGTAGCAATAGTGGGGCGGCGCAGGTGCTGACGCTGGGTTCGACGAACGCCAGTAGTACGATCACCATGCAATCGGGCGCCACGACCGCCACGCTGCAGAGCACGGGTGGGACGCTCAAGACCAGCACCGATTCGGCGACGGCCTTCCAGGTACAAAACAGCAACAGCGACAACCTATTGCTGGCCGACACTACCAACACCAATCTGTTCGGCAACCCGAGCTTTGAGAGCGCGACGGCCGGGGCGTGGGCAGCGCGGGGCGGTCCGACACTGACGTTTGCTAGTACCGACCAGACCCTGTTTGGTGTGGCGAGCCTGAAGCTGGTGACGAGCGCGACCTCTAACGACGGCGTAAAGTACGTGCCAAGTCCACAGCTGACCAACACACAGCCCTACGGCTTGTCGTTTTGGGCCATGACCAGTGGAAGCAACTTTACGGTGCGGTTCGGTAACTCGAACGCGGGTTCGACCGGTGGTGAGACGAACTGCGGTACGGGGACGGTGACGAATACTTGGCAGCGGTTTAGCTGTACCTTTACGGCTGGCGTGCAATCGGCGGGGGCGTACGTGTATATAACGCAAAACGACTCGACGAGCCGGACGTTCTACATTGATGGTGCGCAGCTTGAGCTGACTGCCCCGACGGCCTACCACGAGGGTCAGCTGCAACTGAACGGCTTGGTGACCGCGCCGATCACGGTCAAGAACACCAATGACAGCTCGGCGGCATTTGATGTGCAGAACGCCGCCGGCACGTCGCAGCTGACGGTGGATGTGGCCAGTGGCAAGACCACGGCGGAGGGGGTGACATTCCAGACTGTGTCAGCAGTGCCGACGGTGGGCTCGACGGCGAGTGCGCTGACGGTGGGCGGTGCCAGCACGGCCGTGACGGTGCAGGGCAATGGTAGCACAGTGCTCAAAGCGACCAACGGTGGCAACACGGTGACGGTGGGCTTTGCGAGCATTAGTGGCACTGGCACGTACAACTTTGCGAGCCCGGCTGGCGCTGGGCCATACACCATCTGTACGACCGACACTACCTCGTGCGCGACGTCGTACACTGGCATTTTCCTGCGCAGCAACTCGACCGATACGGCCAGCGCCGATGCGGGTACCGGCAAGCTTTATACCTTCACGAACAGCAATGGTACCAATGCGGCGGGTAGCGTGCTCGATCTGGAGAATGGTGGCGCGACCGGTTCGGCCTTTATCGTGCAGGGCGGTAATAGCCTCGGGGCTGGAAAGGCGCTGATCTTTGCTAATAACACCCTCAATAATGCCACGGGTAACTTGATCGACCTGCAGAGTACGCAGGGCGGCACGCAGGCTAGCCGGTTCTCGGTGAGTACGGTGGGCAACACGACGGTGGCCGGGACACTGGCGTCGGGTACGCTCACGGTGACGAGTGCGTCGCAGAATACTATGAGTGGTGGTCTGAGTCTGAGTGGTGGCTTGGCCAACAACAGTGGGGGCATTACGGCAACTGGTTCGATCGCCGGGGCGACGACGATTGCGGCCAACAATACGCTGACACTGAGCGGTACGGGCGCGGCCGAGCTGGTGGTGAATGGAGCACCGGCGGCCAGTGGCTCTAGCTCGCTGGTGCAGTTTGGCAACGCTCTGTCGGGCGCGAGTGGCAACGGCACCTATCTGGGCATCAACCTGCCTAACGCGTCGTCGGCGGACTTCCTGAACTTCCAGCTCAATAATGCGGCTCGGTTCAAGGTGGACAACAACGGTGCGCTGACGCTAGCCAGTAACATTACCGATACTGGCAACTTGGTGGTGGATGCGACTGGCACGCTGGGCTTGGGTAATGGCTCTGGCACGACGGGCGTGACGCTCGGCCGGACGACAACGACCACGGCGGCTCAGGGGACGCTACAGGTAGGGACGCTCAACACGGCTGGTACCGGGGCCTTGATCAATAATGGCTCGACCCAAAACAGCGAGCTACGCCTGAGCAACTTTAGCTCTAATGGCAACATTACGACTGCGAACGTGGACGCCT
>CAZDGK010000028.1:0-17414 GCA_964505035.1 uncultured Candidatus Saccharimonadales bacterium | reverse complement strand
TTCCGTATAACTAATCAGGGCATTCGCCCGATCTTTCCCATAGGCACGGCCCAAAACCCGTGCCTCTAGCATTCGACGAGGAGTCGAAGTGCAGGAAAAATCCAGCAAGAAGGGTCGGTTCCACCGGCTCCGCACCACCCTGGTGGCGTTCGCGCTGTTAGTGGGTACCGGCGCCGTGGCTGTCACCCTGACTGCCTCACCGGCCGCCGCCGCCATCGTCACCAGTAGCATCGCCGACCAAGCCGAGACGTTTGCCGATGGCGCGTACGCGTACGCCACCAATGGCGTCCAGTGCAAGGCTTTCGTCGGCGATGTGGTCCGGGATGTCACCGGGTCGTACCCCTCCGGCTACCAGACTGGCTTCGCCAACGCTGGTGCCACGGAGATCACCGACCCGGCGGCCGCCACTCGGGGCGACATCATTCAGATCACCCCGGCGGGCAGTACCGACGCCACGGCCGAGTCGTTGTACACGGCGCCCTACACCTCAAGTAATCGTCTGCACACGACGATTATCCGGGCGCCGCGCAACACCGACGGCACCTTCAACGTCATTGACTCCAACTGGGGCAACGACCAGAAGGTGATGCGCCACACGTTCGACCCCTACGTCTGGGCCTCCGGCAGCATCGTCAAGATCTGGCGGTTCGGCACAGCTGGGGCGACCGGCGTCGCCGCCATCTCATCGCAGGTGGACGGCGCCGGCGTGCAGCATGTCTACGCGGCCGTCGGCACCAAGCTCTACGACGTGTCGTGGGGCAACGGTGCGCCGCTCGTGCAGTGGCTGGTGAAGGACCTGGGTGTCAACATCACCCGAGTCTCTTCCCAGATCGACGCTGCTGGCGTGCAGCACGTGTTCGCGGTTACCGGCGCCGCCGTCCAGGACGTGTCCTGGGGCAACGGCAATCCGGTCACCTCGTGGCAGGTCGGGAACTTCCCGGGCGCCACAGTCACCGATCTCAGCTCCCAGTACGTCGGCGGCGTGTTCCACGTCTTCGCCGGCACCAGTGCCGGGGGCGTCAACGAGATCGCCTGGGGCAATGGCCAGTCACTCGTGCAGTGGCAGGTCACCAACCTGGGCGCCAGCGTCACCAGCCTGAGCTCCAAGTACGTCAGCGGCGGCCCGCACGTCTACGCATCCGCGGGCACCAACGTCTACGATGTTTCGTGGGGCAACGGCAACCCGGTCACCGTCTGGTCCGTCTGGAACGCTGGCGGGTCAGTCAGTCGGGTGTCGTCGCAGCTCGATTCCGGTGGCGTCCAGCACGTCCTCGCCGCCATCGGCACGGACGTCTACGACATCTCCTGGGGCAATGGTGCACCGCTGACCAGGTGGCGGGTGGGATACTTCCCCTCGCTTACCGTCAAGGACATCAGCTCCCAGTACGTCGGCGGCGTGTTCCACGTCTTCGCCGGCACGAGCAATGGCGGTGTCAACGAGATCGCCTGGGGCGGCGGCCAGTCACTGACTCAGTGGCAGGTCACTAGCGTCGGCGCGCTGACTAGCGTGTCATCGCAGATCACATCCGGCGTCTCGCACGTCTACACGGCCGTCGGCAGCAATGTCAAGGACGTGTCGTGGGGCAACGGCAATCCCGTCGTGGCCTGGCAGGTCGGCACCTTCTAGTTCCGACTAGCCCAAGGGCCGGAGAGCGCATTGCTCCCCGGCCCCTTTTTTGGCACTTGTGAGGCATCTCACAGCCGGCCATCTGTAGTAGACCTACAATATGAGGCGGAGGTAAGTGCCATGAAGATCTCACGCTATCAGCTCTGCACCCTCCTGCGTCATCCTATGAGCATCGTTACCGGGTAGCTGAGGCCGGTGCTAGTGTTCTGTGACGCGCATCACGCACCAGCCTTGAGGCGCATCAACGCGTTCGCCATCAGTTATGAACTATCCTAGAGCTGTAATAGCCGAAAGGAGACTACCATGGCACTTTCCTGGAAAGACGCCGTAACCACCGTCCTCGCCGCCGGCACTGGGTTGTTGGTCTACGCCAAGTCCCAGAACTGGTCAAGCTGGCTCACTGGCCCCCGCCTCGGAATTCTCGTCCTCGGTGCCATTGGCGTAGCCATGTGCGCTACCGGGTCCATCAGTATGACAAGCGGTTCAGGCTGGTCGATCATATTGTCAGTCATGGGCGGCCTCGCCTTGGTGCTGATCGTCGCCGGGCTGATCACCGGGAGCGCCCTCGCCTTCTATGCCCTCGCCGCCGACATCCTCGCCTTGTGGCTGCTCGCGACGGTGCGCCACGGCTGGGGGCTATCGTGATCACCGTGATAGCCAAAGGTGACTACAGGCTGATCGAAACCAAATCCCAGGTCAAGGTTCTGTACCTGGACGGCAAAGCCTATGCCTGGGTCTGGGCCAAAGACATCGGCGAAATCCTCGTCACCACTCACCGCCCGCACAAAATCGACCATGTCCTGGCGGTCGGCCGCTACCGCCTGTATGAAGTCGAGGGTGAGCCCAAATACGCCGACCTCCCGCACCTAGAGCTGCATGTTGGCAACGGTCAGTGGCAAGGCTACCTCCTGCTTACTGGGTTGCCAACCGACAAAAAGACCCGAAGTCGCATCATTCCAACCACCGAATTAATCAGCTAGAAGGAGAACCACACAATGATGACCAATTGGACTTACGGGCCAGCCGGCATGATGGGCGCTACGGGCGGATGGGCATTTTTGCTCTGGCTAGTGGTGCTCGTAGATCTGGTTTTGCTCGGCATCTGGCTCTGGAAACAAATTGCCCAAAAAACCTGATCAATACTCTGGGCATAATTCGAGGACAGTTACATGCACTCCACTCAGCCATTCGGCAGTCGTCTCGTGACCAATCTCAGCCTCTACTCCTGGTATAGTGGGAGCATGGATCAAACCGTCGCTCAAAAAATTGAACGATTTTTCGAGTCGTATCCGAGCCGGCACTATCACAAAGGGCAGATTCTTATTCATGCCCATGACGAGCCCGCCCACGTCTTTCATTTGCTCGAGGGCAAGGTGAAAGAGTACGACATCTCGTATCGCGGTGATGAGGTCGTACTCAATGTCTTTAAGCCGCCCGCATTCTTTCCCATATCCTACGCTATAAACAAAACCCCCAACGTTTACTTTTACGAAGCCGAAACCGACATTGAGCTAAAACTAGCCCCCATTGATGAGGTTGTTGGCTTTCTCAAGTCTAATGCCGATGTCACCTACGACCTCCTCGGCCGCGTCTTCAAGGGCACCGATGGGCTGCTTGGCCGGCTGGCACACCTCATGGCCGGCACCGCCCGCAGCCGCGTGCTCTATGAACTGCTTATTGAAGCCCGCCGTTTCGGTGAGCTCCGAGCCAAAGGTGTGGCCATTTCGCTGACCGAGTCCGACATCGGCACTCATGCTGGTCTCGCCCGCGAAACGGTCAGCCGAGAAATCCGTAAACTCAAGAGCGAAGGCCTCATATCAGTTATCAAAAATGAAATCTGGATAAACGATATCGAGCAGTTGGCGGCGTCTGTCAGCCGCGAGCTCTAGCTAGCGTCGTAGCCCAAGTGTGAGGCGCGTCACTGTCGTCGAGTCCGGGATGACCTACCATGTCAGCAGTAAGGAGATTATCTGATGAACCACCTCAAAGACGCCATTCAACAAGCCAAGACCAATGATTACTTCCGCCGCGTCCTGGCCACCTCGCGCCATATCCAGATTGTGATTATGAGCATCCCGTCCGGCGGCGAGATCGGTGAGGAAGTCCACCCAGACAATGATCAAACCCTGCTCCTCGTTGAGGGAGCGGGCGAAGTCGTTCTCGACGGCGTATCCGCCGACTTCAACACCGGTGACATTGTCGTCGTGCCAGCCGGCACCCGCCACAACTTCGTCACCAAGGGCGAGTCAGCCATGAAAATCATCACGGCATACGCCCCGCCGCACCATCCCGAAGGCACCATCCACAAGACCAAGGCTGAGGCTGACCGGGCCGGGTAGATTGCCGGCAGCCTGAGCTGCGCCAAACCAAGCGGCCACCGTAATCGCACGGTGGCCGCACTCCGGATTTAATCCCCGCCGCATGCTATTATCATAAGCGGAATGCCTCGCGCCAAACGAACCCGCCAAGCCAGCAATCCTCGCCGCCTCATCCTGCCGCTCGGGGTCGTTACCGTGCTCGTCGTAGCTGTCTGGGTGGCTCTGTCATCGGGCGTCAGCCTTGGCAAAACCTACGCCGACGGCTGGAACGACTACACCTTTCGCTATCCTTCCAATGCCACGCTGGCTGCTGGCGACACTACGGGCGGCCTCGTCTATGTCCTGCCACCGGGCGCCAAAGTGGCCGACCTGGGCGGCTGCATCGTGCAGTATAGCTCCGACCCCAATGCCCGCTACAATCTGCCCAACTTCGACAGCTTTCGGCCGCTACCCAGCGCCAGCTACAATGGCCTGACCTGGCACGGCACCGTCTTTACCTCCAAGTCGGCTGCCGGCGACACCAAATATTACATGTGGGCTAGCGGCCACCTCTCGGTGCAGGCCCGCGACCCGTACGCCGACATGTGTGAGCGCGTCCTCAAGACCATCACCCTGGCCCGGGGCGATGCCGCGGCCGCCCGCACGGCCCACCAGGCCAGGTCCGACGCGGTGGCTTATCTCAAGACGGCCTACCCTGGTGTCAGCGTGACGGGCGGTGTCTTCCGGCCATCAGCCACTGGCCCCAATCAGATCGAGCCGGCTAGCTACGCTGTTGTCACGCTCAGCGCCAAGCCCTACAGCCTAACATTGCACAATGACGGCGGTAAATGGCAGGTGGTTCAGTAGCGGCAAGTCTGGCATTTCGCCCTTGTCCCGCCGCCGGCCGCCATGTCATACTCGGCAACGTGACCCGTCCTGGTCATCGGACCTACTAAGCTTTAGCCAGTGACCCGAGCCTTTGAGGCGCCGCCCTGCTTGCGCCCTGCCACGGGTCCGGTTAGCCGACGGGACCTTCCAGCGTTGTCCTGTCTGCTGCCCTGGGCCCGGCTGATCAGTGCGATGATCAGCCGGGCCCTTTCTCGTGTTGGCATTGGTAATTTCGCCCTTGCAAACCACCGCTGGTGTGGTAACATACGCGCATGACGTTCATCGTCAAGTAACTACCTACCGACATCCGGCGCACATTCATCGGGACAGGTCTAGGGGTGGCTGTCTGCGGTGGTTCGCCCCGTGGCGACCGTTACTTTCTGAGGGGAAGGGGAGCGGCCGCATTGTTGGTAGGGTGTGCGGGGGCTGACCTCAAACGTTGGCCCCCGCACACATCAAGTTTTCCCTCATCGGGGTTTAAGCTCAATGGAGAGCGGCATTTCTGAAAAGAATGCAGGCGGTGGTTCGATTCCACCATACCCCACCCGGGCCCAGTCGGAACCACCTCCGATTGGGCCCACGACCTTTTTCGGGCATAATTTGACCAATTTTGGCCCCAAAAGTCTTTATTAATACCCTCGCCGCGTGCTAACCTAGGAACCTATGGAAACCAAGATCACCTCACAGACCGACACCCAGGCCACGTTTACCGTTACTCTGACCGAGCTTGAGCTCAAAGGCGTGGTGGCGCACGTCTATGATGAGTTGCGCGGCCGGGTCAAGGTCGCCGGCTTCCGCCCAGGCAAAGCCCCCGACGCCATCGTCGACCGCGAGCTGGGTTCGGCCACCGTCCAGGGTGAGGTGATTGAGCACGCCGTCGAGAGCAGCTACAGCCAGGCCGTGCGCCAGCTGGCACTGGCCGTCATTGCCCCACCCCAGGTCACGCTCGAGAAGTTTGTGCCCTACACGGAGCTGCAATACAAGGCCGTCGTCGACCTCATGCCCAAGGTCAAGCTAGCCAAGTATCAGGACTTTCGCATCAAGCGGCCCACCCCGCAGGTTGACCTGGCCGAGGTCGACCGCACCATCGAAGACCTGCGCCGCCGCGAAGCCGCCCGGCTCAAGGTCGAGCGCCCGGTTCAGACCGGCGACGAGGTCGTCCTGGACTTCGACGGCAGCCAGAACGGCCAGCCCGTGCGCGGCGCCAGCGCCACCAATCACACGCTGCTCATTGGCTCGGGCCAATTCATCCCCGGCTTCGAGGAGCAGCTAGTCGGCCTCAAGCCCGGCGGCGAGAAGTCATTCGACATCCGATTCCCCAAGGACTACCACGAGCCGTCGCTGGCCGGTCAGATGGTCACCTTCAAGGTCAAGCTCCACGAGGTGACCGAGCTAGCCAAGCCCGACCTTGATGCCGAGTTTGTGGCCAAGGTCAGCCCATTCAAGACGGTCGACGAGCTCAAAGATGACATCCTGCAGCAAGTCACCAGCCGTGAAGCCGAAGCCGTCTCGCGCCAGTATGAGCAGCAAGTCCTGGACAAACTACTCAAGGATAGCCAATACAAGGTGCCCGAACCGCTCCTGCAGCAGCAATTGCAGCGCCTGCGCGCCGAGCTGGAGCAGAACCTCGCCTACAGCGGCCTGGACTTGCCCAAGTACCTCGAGCTTTCGAAGAAAACCTCCGATGAGCTCGACGCTGACATGAAGCCTGAGGCCGAGCGCCGGGTCGGCCTAGCCATGGTCCTCACGGCGGTCGCTGAGGCCGAGAAGCTCGAGCTGGCGCCCGGCGAGCTGGATGCCGAGATTGACCGCCTCAAGGCCCGCTACAACGACGAAGCCACCCGCGCCGAGTTGGACGGCCCCAATGCTCGTGAGGAAGTCTACAACCACCTCATGGCCTCCCGCGTCATCGCCAAGCTGCTGAGCTACGCCGAAAAGAAATAGCATGAGCATCCGGGCGGTTGGTTTTGACTACCTTGGCGTGCTCACCACGCAAGGCGGCGGTCAGAGCACCAGCAGCCACATCGCCGCCATCACTGGACTCGATCGTGGCCAGCTCTATGCCGCCTACGACCGCCACTCGCGCGAGCTGCAGTCTGGCGGGCTGTCCGTGGACGAGCTGTGGGCGCTGGTAGCTCACGAGATCGGCGCGGCTAGCCGCACGGCCGAAGTCGTGGCGGCCGCTCATGTCGCCGCCCCGCCCCTCGATCCGGCCATGGTCCAGCTCGTTGACGACCTGCGGGCTAGCGGCTACCGGGTTGGTCTGCTCTCAAACCTGTCTGGCCAGTGGGTCGACGATCTGCGCTCAGCCCACTTCGGCCGCCACTTCGACGCCGAGCTGTATTCATCGGATATTGGCCTAGCCAAGCCCGATCCACGCACCTACCAGCTGCTGGCTGAGCAGCTAGGGATAGCCACCAGCGAGCTATTATTCATCGATGACAGCGCCTACAATCTCACCGGTGTCGAGCAGCTTGGCATCACGCCCGTCCTATTTCGCGGTCGCGATACTTTGCTGCGTGACCTACGCAACCACGACCTCCCTGTCTAGCACTCGCACCCATTGAGTGCTAGAATGAAGCTACAGACATTGCCGCATCCGGCTGTTCTCAGCTAAGATAAAGGAGCTATACCCATGACTGACCCGCGCAATTCTATCCTAGTGCCCACCGTCATCGAGAAAACCTCGATGGGGGAGCGTGCCTACGATATTTATTCCCGCTTGCTCAAGGAGCGCATCATCTTCCTTGGTACCGGCATCGATGACACCGTTGCCAATCTAGTAGTAGCGCAGCTGCTCTTCCTGGAGAGCGAAGACAAAGACAAGGACATCAAGCTCTACATCAACTCGCCCGGTGGCAGTGTCTACGCTGGCCTGGCCATCCTCGACACCATGAACCTGGTCAAGCCCGCTGTCTCCACCATTTGCGTTGGCATGGCGGCCAGCATGGGTGCGGTGTTGCTCGCCGCCGGCGCCAAAGGCAAGCGCTTCAGCCTGCCCAATGCCCGCATCATGATCCACCAGGGCTCGGCCGGCTTTGAGGGCACCCCGTCCGACATCGAGATCACCGCTCGCGAAGTCCTCAAGAGCCGCGAAAAGCTTGACCAAATCCTAGCCACTGCCACCGGCAAGCCGGTCGAGCAGGTCCATCAGGACACTGACCGCGACTACTGGATGAGTGCCGACGAGGCCGCCAGCTACGGCGTGATCGATAAAGTGGTCGCGGGATAACGAGCGCACTGTGGGTTGGTGGCCAAGTAGTCGGGTAGAAGGCGAGTCAGCCGGCGCCGCCACCGAGCTGATCCGCAACCGCAACTTCTCCCGGCTCTGGTCCGCCCAGGTCCTGTCACAAGTCGCCCAGAACCTGCTCAATTTCGCCCTAGTCATCCGGGTCTTTGAGCTCGCGCAGCATACCCGGGCCGCCAATATTAGCGTCGCGCTACTGATCCTGAGCTTTGGCGTGCCGTCGATCTTTTTTGCGGCTGCCGCCGGCGTCTATGTCGACCACCTCAATCGCAAGCACGTCCTGCTCATAGCCAACCTCCTGCGGGCCGTCCTGGTGCTGGGCTACCTCTTGTTTGAGCACAATCTGGTAGTGGTACTAGCGCTTAGCTTCCTCATTTCCTGCATCACGCAGTTCTTCGCGCCGGCCGAAGCCGCCGCCATCCCGGCGCTTGTCCCGGAGCAGCAGCTCCTGCGCGCCAATTCGCTGTTTATTTTCACGCTCTACGCCTCGTTTATCGTGGGTTACTCGGCCTCGGCCCCGGTCATTGGCGCGCTCGGGCCTAGCGGCCCCTATTACCTCACCTCGATCATGTTCCTGCTGGCCACCCTCTGCATTCTGCCCCTGCCCAATATCCGGCCCAAGCTCACCGGCGCGGTCGACTTCTGGAGTGTGATTCGCAGTACCGGCCGCGAAATCCGCCGCAATTGGCAAATCATCCGGGCCAATCACAATCTGTCATTCCCGATCGTGCAGCTGACCATCACGCAGGGCACGGTGGGGGTGCTGCTGGCACTGGCGCCGGCCTTGTCCCTGGCCGTGCTGCGGGCGCCTATTCAGGCCGCCTCGCACGTGCTCATCATCCCTGCTGGCGTGGGGATGGTGCTGGGCGTGCTGGCGGTAGGCTGGCTGGCCCGCACCTATCACAAGCTCGAGGTCATCAGTCTCTCGCTGATTGCCGCCGCGGCCGCCTTATTTCTGCTTGGCTTGTCAGGCCAGCTCCACCGTGTCGTACACGGCAGCGAGCTAGCCACCCTTACTCAGATCGGCTGGGTCATTGCCCTGCTGGTGCTGATTCTTGGCTTCATGAACGCCGTTGTGTCGTCATCGGCGCAGACCTTGCTCCAGGAAAACACCACCGACGAGACCCGCGGCAAGGTCTTTGGCGCGCTCAATATGATGGTCAACATCGCCGCGACGCTCCCCATTCTCTTTGCCGGCATCCTAGCCGACCTCACGAGCGTCACCAAAGTAGTGAGCGCCCTCGGTGCCGCCTTGTTGGTCTTTGCCTGTCTCCAGTGGTACGTGCTACATACCCGCCACCAAGCCAAGTCGAGCTAATTGTCTGTGTATAAAAAGATCAGGGCGCCCCGCATTACGGGGCGCCCCAGGTCAGTGCGTTGGTTCGGGCTGGTCTTCGGGTCCGAGCAGCAGGTCCACCATGTCTCGATGGGCCTGCAGTTTCAGCTCGGCAGCTTCCAGTTCGGCCTGGCGCTCAGCGCGGATTGTTTCCACCACCGGCGTCAGGTGCTGCTCGATCCGGCGCACGATACCGCGCCAGATCCGAAGCTCGTCGGCTTGGTCAGCCTCCTTGAGCGCGTCGGTCATCGGCTGCAGTTCCCGCAGCAGGTCGAAGTGCTCGCGCAGCTTCAGCCGCGGATCCTTGTGAGCGCCGTCCAGACCAGCGGTGAGTAGTCTCACCGTCGTCTTCCAGCGGTCACGCAGCTCCTCCGATACGTCCAGGTAGCGCCCGAGCTGCTCGTGCTTCCGGTAGGACCGGCCGACGAGCAGCATGGTGCCGAAGAGCGCCCCCGCCCCGGTCAGGACGCCGGCGACAAGTCCGCCGACCAGTCCCACCCCCAGGGCCAGAAAGAACGCATCGAAGCCCCAGACGATGGTGGCAGCGGTGGTAATGACCACGAACCAGCCGAGCACCCAGGACCTCAACCACAGCTCAATGTCCTTGTCGCTGAGGTTCTCGAGGCCTTCTGCGCGCCGTAGCGTGCGAGCGGCTTTCGGGTAACGCGGATCGACCAATGTATCGTGTCTCATAGGAATCCCTTCGCTCAGGAGACGGATACGTGGGTTATTTATATCATAAAAAACGCTATTACACAATAGAAAAGGCGCCCCAAATGCGGGGGCGCCAGGTTGATGTCAGGCCTTCAGCTCGGGCTGTTCGCCGGGCTTGCGGCCGACGAGGGCCTCGATGTAGCTGTGATGTGCCGTTTCGCGCGCCTCCCGCTCATCCCGGACCGCTTGCGCGACCGGTTGCAGTACGGCGTCGATCTGCTCGCGGATGTGATCGCGCAGCAGGTTGGCGTGCGCCGTGTCGGCCCCGCGCAGGGCGTTGCCGTGGAGCATCAGCTGCGACACCAGGTCGAAGTGCTGCTCCATGTCGAACCGGTCTCGCTCGCCGCTGTTCAGTACGGGCATGCCGGACGTGACTTGTCGCACGGCGGCATCCCAGGTCGAGCGCAGCTCGGGCGCCACATTGATGATGCGGCCCTGTTGGCGGTACCGCCGGACTCGCCGGCGGGCGCGCCGTGGCACCACCGCGTCGTACACGGCCGCGTAGATCAGACCGCACATCATGCCCAGCGGAATGCCCATCGTCATGGTGATCGCGAGTGCGAACCAGCCGAAGATCGGCACACACACCAGGCTGCTGATACCGACGAACACCGGAATGCCGAGGATGACCGATCGGTCGATGTCGCTCACGCCCATGGCGTGATAGTCATCGGCCAGTCTGAGGTCGCGCGAGATGTTGGGCACGCGCAGGTCAACCACTGTGTCCTGTCTCATGGTGAAATCCTTTCGGTCGGAGACGGGTACAAGCTAGTTTATATCATAAAGCAGGTCATTATTCAATAGGAAATGGCGCCCCAAATGCGGGGCGCCAGGTTGGTTCAGGCCGGTAGTTCGGGCCTGTTCTCGGGCGAGCGTCCGACCAGCAGGTCCACGTAGTCCTGGTGGGCTGCGTGTGCGGCCGAAGCCTCTTCGATGGCATCTCGCTGCTCCACGGTGACGCGGGCCAGTATCGGCGCGAGGCCGGTGCTGATCTGCTCGGCGATATGTACGCGCAGCAGGGCCTTGCGGTCAGCGTCGGCCGCCGGGTAGGCGTCGGCCAGCGGGATGAAGCTGCGGGCCAGGTCGAAGTGCTTGGCCATGGCCAGCTGCTCCTTGGCTTCGCTCGGCAGCTCCGCGATGTCGAGAGTCGCCTTGGTCACGACCTGGCTCCAGATCTCGCCGATCAGACCGGGTACGTGGATGATGTGACCCAGCGTCCGGTGACGGCGAGCCTGCCACCACCACAGCGGCTTGAGCGCGAAGAACGCCAGGCGGCCGAGCGCCGCGCCGAGTATGACGCTGATGATGGCGCCAAACGTCATCGTAACAAAGAGTGTCGGCCAGCCCATGAGCAGGGGCAGAGTGATGTTCATCGCGATGTAGACGGCCACAGCGGCCGGTCCGCACCACCATTCCTCGTCCTGCTCGCTGATGCCGAACGCGGCCCGGCGCAGGTGGCGCTTGAGGCCACGGATGCGCGGATCGTACAGCGTTGTATCCTGTCCCATGGTGAATCCCTTCGCTCGGAGACTGATACGTGGCTACATTTATATCATATTATGCTCACATATACAATAGAAAAAGGCGCCCCAAATGCGGGGCGCCCATCGGTCAAGCCGGAAGTTCGGGCTTGTCGCCGAGCAGCAGATCCACGTAGTCCTGGTGGGTCTTGCGCTCCAGTTCGGCCGCGTCACTCTGGCTTCTGGCGTCGGCCTCGATCTGGGCCAATACCGGCCGCAAACCGTCGAGGATGTTGTCCTCGATGCGGGTCCGCAGGCGGGCCTTCCGCTCGCGGTCGGCTTTGCCGATGGCGTCCGTGTAGGCCAGCTGTGCGACGACCAGATCGAAGTGCCGCTCCATGGAGAACGGTGGCTCGTCCAGGAGACTCACGCGACCTGACTCGGCCGCCAGCCGCTTGAGAGCCGCCTTCCATCGGGCCCGGAGCTCGTCCGGGAGGTCGATGACGTGACCCTTGCTGCGGTGCTCGTGGGCGATGCGCCGCCGGCGCCGCTGGATGCCCGGCTCGATGCCTGCGACGATGATGCAGGCCAAGCCGGTCGCGATCCAGATGCCGAGCAGCAGCGAAATCACGAGCAGCGTCGAGTCGAGAAACACCCCGACCAGCACGTTCATCGTGATGTAGATGGGCATGCCCACGATGAACCGGGCAAGGAGCCGGTCGTCGTCGTCCCAGCGGCGGATAGCGAGATCCAGATCGCGCTTCACGTCTGGGACGCGTGGATCGATCAAGGTGGAAGATCCCATGGTCACCTCTTTCAGTGTCGAGTGGCAGGATATCCGATCGCTACTATATAACAAAATTCTGATTATTACAATAGAAAAAGGCGCCCCAAATGCGGGGCGCCCTGGTCAGGCCAGCTCGCGGGTTGGAGGCGTGACCGCCAGCAGCCCGTCGACGTAGTCCGCGTGCGCCTTTTCGCGCTCGCGAGCTGCGGCGGCCTGGTTCTCAGCATCCACGCGGGCGTCCTCGGCTGCCTGTTCGACGGCCGGGCGCAGACCATCGGTGATGGCCTCCCTGATGCGGTCGCGGAGTTGGGTCTGGCGACCCGCGTCGGCGGCGGCGATAGCGTTGGCGTAGGTGATGACATCCATGACGATACCGAAGTTGTCGTCCATGGAGAAGAGCGCCTCAGTTCGAGACACCTTGTATGTCAGCATCAGGCTCGCTACCGCACCGTTCCACAGCGAGTCCAGCACGGGTGGCACCTCGACGATGCGTCCCAGCTGGGTGTGCTGCCGGACCAGCCGGCGCCAGTGCCGCTTGCGCACCGGCTCGGCGATGGCCACCACGGTGAACCCAACGGCTGCCGCGACAGCGTACCCGAGGGTAAATGACAGGAACAGCCACGACTTGTCCGTCACCGACACCCAAGTCAGGATGTTGGCGGCGAGGAAGATCGGCAGGCCCACGAGGTACCTCAGACCGACCCGCTTGTCGTCGCTCCAGCGCTCGGTGCTGTGCTTGAGGGCGTTCGCAACGCCCGGGATGCTTCTGTTAACCACAGTGGACGTTCCCATGGTCACCTCTTTCAGTGTCGAGTGATAGGACATCCAGATGTGACTATACCACAAAACAGAGCTGATTACAATATAATCATTGCATCCTGGCTTGCGCATGGTACAATACCCGCATGGATATGACCCGGCCAACCTATTTCTTTTGGCGCTTTGCCCACTCTTCCCGGAAGAGGTTGGTTGTCGTGTCAATCGCCAGCTAGACCCAAGCGCTCATCCCGACGCCCAATCCCTTCCAAGAAGGGTTTTTTGTTTCTTGGAAGGGATTGTACCTACCCATCACGAGCCGTTTGGAGGTAAGCGGATGTATACGCATCCAGCGCGCGTCGCCGACGCAATCGGTCGTCGGCGGCGTGATAAGGGTCTGCGGGCCGCCGTTGCCGAGTACCTGGGCGGGGAACTGCCCCAGGATTGGCCGCAGCATGGCGTAATCGCCACGCTCAACCGCTACTTGGCAACCGCCCGCGTCGAGGACGTCATGTACGCTCACGCGGCGGCCAGTCTGGATCTGCGGCCGTATTGGCCGACCTATCAGGCCGAGCGCTTCACGCTCGCCAACCCGGAGAAGGTCAGCTACGTCCGGCCCCGCATTCAGGTGTCGCAATTAAGCGTCGCCAATGGCTGGCTGGTGCCTCGCCACCAGGAGTTGGCCAACTGCCCGCTCGGTAGTATCCGGGTCGGCCAGGTCGCGCTCACGGAAGTGCATCACCAAGTCCGGCAGGCGGTGCTACCGCCCGACGTCATCGACAATGTCTTTGACATGTCGGCCTGGAACCATCTCCAGGCCGCGCGGTTCGGCGCCCCGGCCGGCACGCGGCGGCTGGCGCCCCACTACTACTACGGCATCATGGCGCTCTACATCTGCCATGCCGTGCTGTTCGAAGACTTCCATGGCGGCCCCAATGAGGGCGCCGGGCTGGATGGCTTCGTCGGTGAGGTCGTAGAGCCGGCCGTCAAGGCTGTCACCAGGGAGTTTGGCCTCGAGCCGCTCATTGTGCGGCTGCCGTACGCGCCCGGGTATCTCAACTACCCGGGAGCTTCCGCCCCGGTCTTTGACCGGCACCGCCGGCCAGGCTAGCCAGACCTCGGTACAAAATAGTCTCGCCAACTCGGAAAATCTTCCGGGTTGGCGAGGCCCTCAAGCTATATTTAGTTACAATAAGGACACACCATGACCACCCGTCAAATCATCCAGCGCCTCAGTGCCCTGCCTGGCCGCATCGGACTGGGAGAGGCCGCCGCCTGCGACCTGCTCTGCGACCTGCTCAAGCGGGCTGGCTTGAGCTATCGCATCCAGGAATTCGCCAGCCAGACCCCGGTCTTTCGCGAAGCCAGCCTCACCGCCGACGGCCAGCCGGTGGCTTGCCTGCCATGCGGACTCGTCTCGGGCGAGATTACCAACAATTACCATCTCATCAGTTCGCTCACCAGCTCGCAGCGCTTTATCGACATGCCCAATATCAACTTCAATCCCAAAACCGACGCCATTTGCCTCTGCAACTTCTACCACGCGCCGGCCCTGGCCATCTCGCGCCGGGACGTGCCCCGGGTGATGCGCGCCACCACCATCCGCGGCCGCCTGGTAGTGGAGCCGCAGGCCTACACGGCGCGCAACATTTTGCTGGGCAACCTCACCAATCCGGCCACTGTCGTGTTTGCGCACTACGACGCCTACTTCGCCGGCGCCACCGACAATGCCAGTGGCGTGGCCACGGTGCTCCAGGCCGTGCTCGAGAATCCTCAGCGGCTCGACACCGCCCTAGTTGTCCTAGCCGGCAACGAAGAATTGTCCTATGACTACCCGGTGTACTGGGGCCGTTGTTTTCGCCAATTTAATGCCGCCTACCCAGAGGTCTTGCGCGGCGCCCAGCAAATCGTGGTCGTCGACAGTGTCGGCGACGGTCCGCCTATTCTGGAGCGCGACCCGGTCCTGAGCAAGCTGGCTTTCCCGGTCGCCGATGACGAACTCGCTGCCAAGACCGTGATTGTCACCGGCCACTTCGATGCTCTCATGCGGGTCTACCACAGTGCCGCTGACCGGCCAGGTCGCCTGCGCAACCACCATCTGGCCGCCACGATCCAGACCATCGGCCAGCTGCTCGATTCTTAGCCCGGCCAATAGAAAAGGGGCGCCCAAATGTGGGCGCCCCGGCGGGAGGTCACAGCGTGCTGATGGCCGGCGTGTCCAGCAGGATCTGCCGGGCCCGGGCGTCAGCGCTGTCCTGGATCTGTTGGGCCTCGGCGCGCTTGGCGTCGGCCTCGATCTGATCGGCCGAGCGCTTGGCCTCGCGGGCAAATCGCTCAGCGGTGGTCAGCCGCTCCCAGACAGAGGTCAGCTCGGCCGTGATCTCGGCCTTGACCCGCTCGTCGAACTCGGCCCGCACTTCGCGGCTCGTACCCTTGGCGCCCTCGTAGAAGGAAGACAGCCGGGCCACGAACGCGAAGTGCTGGTCCAGGTTGAGCTCCGTGCGGCCCGAGTAGTCGCCGATCTCTCGGCGCACCTGGTACCACAGGCTGGAGAGGTCGTTTGACACCGCGATGATGTGGCCGGCCTCGAACTGCTTGCGCCACTTCCGGGCGCGCCGCCGCAGCGCCAGCCAATCCAGGCCAAATGATGCCAGTATGCCGGCAACGCCAAACACCAGTATGCCGCCCATGAATGTCAGGGCAATCCAGCCGCCCCAGTTCAGAGCGACCGCGACGGCGTTGAGCGCCAGCCACGGCACGGCGCCGATCAGCAGGGCCAGGCCTTCGACCTTGCCCTCCGACCAGCCCCTGCGGGTGTCCAGCTTGCTAGCGGCGACCGCCTTCGGAACGTTGCGGTTCACGATGGTTGACATAGATACCTCGTTTCGTAGGGGGATGTCAGCCGCCGCAACAATATCATAATGATGCCCGTTTAGCAAGAAAAAGGGGCGCCCGAATAGGGGCGCCCCGCTTGGTAGTGGTCGCCACTGCTAGTGCAGCGGTGGCGTGTCCCGCAGGACCTGGAGGGCGGCGGCGTCGCGACCGTCCTGAACGATCTGCTCGGACTGAACCTTGCTGGTAGCGGCGAACTCCTCAGCGGAGTTCAGCGCCACCCAGACGGGCTGGAGCCGCGCGACGATCTCGGCCTTGATGCGGGCCTCGTATTCGTTCCTGACTGTCCGGCTGACGCCCTCGGCGGACTCCAGCAGGACCATCAGCTGGCGCACGAAGCCGAAGTGGGCAGTCATGCCCAGCTCCTCACGCCGGCGCCGGTCTCCGAGCTCGTCGCGAACCTTGCCCCACAGTGTGAGGATGACGTCGGGCACCTCGATGATGTTGCCCAGCTGCTGGTGCTTCGTCTTCAGTCGGTCCAGCCGAAGCCAGGCGACGTGCTCGAAGCCGTAGGTGATGAGCGCTCCCAGGAACATACAGGCCACGCCGCCGAGAATGAGGGTGGCGAAGACCCAGCCGCCCCAATTCAGGGCGATGGCTGTGGCGTTGAGGCCCAGCCACAGGGTGACAGAGGAAATGCCGGCCACCGTGTTGAACTTGACGGCCGACCAGAGCTCCTCCTTCGGTTCGAACGAAGCGGCCACCAGGGCCTTCGGCTCCTTCGGGTTGACCAAGGTCTTGGATGACATAATTACCTCATTTCCTAGGGGATGTCAGCCGGTGCTACGATAGCATGTTGTCTGTCATTTGGCAACATATAGCACCCAGTCTACAAAGTTATTGACACCTGTCCCAGATTGCCTCAAGATGGAGAGTAAGAGGATGCTTAAATCGCCTAACTAGGGCCCAGTGCCGCTAGTTTTATGTGTTTAGAAAAACCTCGGCCAGCCTTAGTCTCATCCCAGAGGCTTTATCCATCCCAGGTCGGCGGCTCATCCGCCAGCCACTCACAATTCAATAAGATCGGTTAACGGAAAAGGAGTCCACCTTGGCCCAGCCCGGCGCACGCACTCGCAAAACCCTTACCAAAACCAAAGAGGTCCTGCCGCTGCCAAACCTCATCGAGATCCAGCTCGATTCATTCAAATGGTTTGTCACCGAAGGCCTAAACGAACTCTTCGCCGAAATCAATCCCATCCAGGATTTCACCGGCAAGAGTCTTGATCTGTACCTACGCGACTTCCGCTTTGAGGAGCCCAAGTACGACGAAAAGACGGCCAAAATCAAGAATGCCAGCCTGGAAGTGCCGCTCAAGGCCAAGGCTGAGCTGGTCAACAAAGAAACCGGCGAAGTCCGTGAGCAAGAGATCTTCCTGGGTGACTAACCGTGGATGACCGAGCGCGGCACCTT
>CAZDGK010000027.1:0-17629 GCA_964505035.1 uncultured Candidatus Saccharimonadales bacterium | reverse complement strand
GTTGATAGCGGCAAAGTTGGGAATGAGGTTGATGTCGCCGGTGCAGCCGCCGCCAACGTTGTTGACCGGGGTGTCGCAAACGACGGTGTTGTGGACGATGGTGATATTGGTGCCACCATCCGAGAGGATGCCGCCCAGGTGAGTGTCGATATTATCTTTGTAGGTTTGGCCGTGAATGTAGGTGTCGCGGATGGAGCAATAATGGATGGGCGGGTCGCACTCGGCACCGTTGATGCCACCATGGATGTTGTCACGCAGGAAGGTGAGGTTGGCGCCGCCGGCGGCTGATTGGAGCGTGCCTTTGCCATCGACCTCGGAATCGGTGAGGGTGAGCGAGTTGTTGGCGTTGGCGTCGGTGTCGATGGAAAGGTAGGTGTTGACCTTGCTGTTTTTGATGGTGACATTGGCGGCTAAAATGCCCACGCCATCGGGGCAGTTGATGGTTTTGCTGTCGATGACAGTGTTGGCAGTAGTGATGTCGCACGGGCCGGTGTAGGCGCTCAGAACGGTGCCGGCCGGCACGCCGGTGTTGTTTGGCCCAGGCCAGCAGGTACCGGTGCCGTCAGCTCCGCCGGCTACATGGTTGGCCGGGCCGGAGCAGCCGGCTGTGGGGGTGCTCGTGGGGGTCGGAGTGGGGGTCGGTGCGGCCGTGGGTGTTGGGGTGCTCGTGGGTGTTGGTGTGGTGCTGACGCCAAATACGAGCATTTGGCCGCCAATGGCGCCGGCTTGGGTTTGGACGCTGGCATTGCCGGAGATCGTAGCGTTAGGCGGCAGGAACTCGGCGGCTGGCCCGGCGGCGAAGATGCGCACGACGAGGTAGCCGGCGATGACACAGATAATGACAGCTGGAGCCATGAACCTGACTTGGAGCGGTTTTGACTGGCGGAGCTTGTTGAATATTGACTTCACGATGCCTATATCGTATCGGATAGAGTAGATTTCTTCAAACTGCTTTAGCTCTAAATCGGAGCTGGTAGAGGGCGATGCCCGCGGCGGTGGCGACATTGAGCGACTCTTTGGAGCCGAGCATGGGCAGCTCCAGGATGACGTCGCAGAGGGCGAGCTCGGCGGGTTCGAGACCAGTGACTTCATTGCCTAAGATGAGCGCGATGGGGCCTGCTGGCGCGTAATCAAACAAATTGGTGGAGCTTTCAGCCTGCTCTAAGGCCGCGATGTGATACTGGTTATGTCGCAAGAATGCGACAGCGGCCTCGAGCGTTGGGTAGTGCTGACACGGGACGGTCTGCTCAGCGCCGAGGGCGGTTTTGGCGATGGAGCGGGTGTTGGCCAGGCGTACATGGGGCGGCCTGGGGTCGTCTGTGGCCTCGGAGAGGTGAGGGGTGTAGCCAGTAGTGATGAAGAGGCTGACGGCCGCGGCGTCGGCCGTGCGGAGGATGGCACCAACGTTCTGGGCGCTGCGAATATTGTGCAGGACGACAGTTAGTGGAAATGGCTTGGAAGAAAGCATAATAGTTATTGACAGTAGATTGTGTTTATGCTAAGATGTCCCCGGTAGTCGCTTAGTGCCTTTTGCTCAAGACCGGGGTCTACCCCGCGGCCTTTTTGGCAAAAGAACTAAAGCTGACCCCGTGTCTATTTTGCCACAATAAACCAAGGTAATGGAGTTAATAATTATGGCAGGTACTGCTAAGGGCGGCGTCAAAGCTGCTGCAACCAACAAGTTGCGCTACGGCGCTAACTTCTACGAGCTCATTGGTAAGAAGGGCGGAAAAGTGTCCCGGGGTGGCGGTTTCGCCAAGAACCCGGAACTGGCCCGGATTGCCGGTGCCAAGGGCGGTCGCGCTTCGCGCCGCACCAAGGTCACTGAGAACGCCGCTTAAGTAACTAGTTTCCAAATCAAAAATCACCCCAGATCAGGGGTGATTTTTGATTTGGGACTGCTAGGGGCGGGCAGCAGAGAGGCGGACGAAGCGTGAGACGATGGTGCGTTTGACGCGACGGTCTTTGCGCCAATTGACGACCCATTTGGCGCCGCAGGCGAAGCAACCATAGGCGTCGCGGCCGCGCTGAAGGCTGAAATTATTGCAGTCGGGACAGGTGGCGCGCTTGGTGAGCCAGTCGTCGTAGGAGGCGACGGCGTTGGCGACATGTTCCTCATTGATGGAGATGCCGTACAACGGCGCTAGCTGACGGGCGATGTCCCAGGCGTCGAGCTCCATTTGGAGCAGCTCCATGTCGTATTTATAAATGCGGTGGCCGAGGCGGGCGTGGCCGAGCTCGTGGAGCAGGGCGAGGCGGCCGTTGTTGGTCTTGAGACGCCGGGCATCGTAAGTAATGGTTTTGGTATTGGGAGACCACATGAAGTATTGGCCCGGGACGAATGTCTGGTCTGGGAAATTTTTGAGAAAGTCCAAGCTCACCCTCCTGACTTTGGCTCGATTGCTGCTAGGTATCATAACGCGCATGAGGAAAGGGCGCCAGCATAAGCGTAATAGGCAGAGGCATGTATTGATCTTACGATGAGCATGTTGTATAATATGCGAGGTTTGCGACATGCCCGTCGCAGGCTATGCCGGTTGATCGCAATCACCGGCAAACCGCTACTCCCCGCAAGGAGATGCATCATGAGTACCACCACAACCACTGGGACGCCTCCGGCGTCCCTCATCCGCAACATCCCGGCCCGCGATGAGCTGGCGCCGCTGATTGTCATCGTCGGCCATCGGTCGACGGGCAACAGCGACTTCTACGTGGAGCTGCTGGCGCAGGTCTCGAAGCGGTCAACGCCGGTCCTGCTCGATCCGCTGACCTTCACGCCGGAATATCATGAGCTGAGAAGCTTGCCCGTGGCGCTGCAGATGATGGCCGTTGGCATGTTGACTGGTCCGGACGGACTGGGGATCGACAAGCTCGGGTTCACTACCCGGGGCATCCACGTCGAGCTCCAGAACGCCTACCGGTTCAACATGGGCCTCTACATGAGGCAGGTGCTGGATGGCGTGACGGCGGCGTACGACCGGCACCTCCGGGTCTACCTGATGACCAAGAACTGGTCGCCGATCGAGCTGGAGGCTGCGCGCCGCGCTCTGCCGGAGGCCGTGGAGGTCGCCGGTTACGAGCAGTTGCGCAAGGTTCTGTACGAGCTGGAGACCGGCCAGCCGCTGGAGGTGCCGAAGCCGGCGCCCGAGCCTGGTGCGGATGGGGCGTCGGAGTAAGCGCCCATGGTGAGATTGTCCCGGATGGCCAGATTGGTCATCCGGGACACTTTGATTTTTGTGGCAAAATAGGGGCTGATTTTGTTGACTGTAGCAGATTGTTGTGGTAGACTATTAACAACTGATCGTGAGGGTGACGAGCGGTGGTGGGGCTTTACCAGTCACCTAGCGAGTGCTCACCTCCTTGCTATGGCTTTGGCCAAAGCCCCTCCACTGCCCGGTGTCGGTACCAAGCCGAATGGCTAGAGAAGCCTCGGTGTTGCTTGGGTGTCGGCCCCTCCAAGGTGTCCGCTCCTCGGCAACACCGAGGTTTTTTGCTTATGCTTGCTCTACAGGAGGGAACGCGGTATAACCCAGATAGAAGCAGGAGAGCGGAGAAAAATGACGAGTGATGTAGTAAAGACTATCGCCGGTCTGGCTGTGATTGCCTTGATCGTCGTAGCAACATTCTTATACGGTAATGCTCAGCGCGAGGCGCAGCAGAAGCGCGACGCTGAGACGAAGCAGGCGGCCGTGTCGCCGACAGTGTCGGTATCGCCTAGGGCGACGGTGACCCCGACAGCAACTATTAAGCCGACTACTACGCCGACGCCAAAGGTTACGGCAACCCCCAAGGTTTCAGCTGCCGCGACTACAGCCGTGGCTGGTGCGACCGCGACGCCGCTACCGCAGACTGGTAGTGAGGGTTCGGTGGTGATTGGCCTGGGCGCGATGGTGCTGGGCGTGGCCGTATGGCAGCGCAGCCGCCGCGTGGCTGTGGTCCGAGCAGACCGCTCACGCTCGTAAGGGTTTACGATCGCCTCAATCTAGCGTACAATAAGCGGTGATCACTCTTTGTGACGCCAAACCGAAGAGTGAAATTTTTTTGAAAGGAGAAGTACCCACCAGCTCTCGATAGTCTGGTAGGGGAAACTTAGTACATGGCAACCAAAACTGAAATGACAATGGAGGAGCTGCTGGCCGAAGCACCAGTGGGCGCCATGCAAGTGGGTGATGTGGTCGAAGGGACCGTCATCGCCGCCGAAAAACACGAAATTTGGCTGGATCTGGGTCCGCGCGGCACTGGTCTGGTGGTAGGCCGCGAGATTGAGCACAGCCAGGACATCAAGCCCGGCGACACGATCTCGACGAGCGTGCTCGATCCTGAGGACGACCGCGGTTACGCGATCCTGAGCCTCAAGAAAGTGGCCAAGGAAAAAGGCTGGGAAAGTCTGGAAGACCGCTTCAATGCTGGTCAGGTATTTGCTGTGAGCGCGTTTGACGCGAACAAGGGCGGCCTGCTGGTAGAGGTGGATGGTATCCGTGGCTTCCTGCCAGTGAGCCAGCTGAGCGCCGAAAATTACCCGCGGGTAAGTGGCGCCGACAAGGACGAGATTTTGCACCGCTTGAATGCGCTGGTGGGTAAGCCGTTGGAAGTGCGCGTGCTCGACATTAGCCGCCGCGACAACAAGCTGATCCTGAGCGAAAAGGCGGCCAAGCGCGAGGACACCGAGAGCAAGGTAAGCAAGCTGACGGTGGGTGATGTCATTGAGGGCATCGCGACCGGCGTGGTGGACTTTGGCATCTTCGTCAACGTCAACGGCGTGGAGGGCCTGGTGCACATTAGCGAGATTGCCTGGGACCGCGTAGACAACCCTGGCAACTATGTGAAGGTGGGCGACAAGGTTCAGGCTAAGATCATCTCGATCGATCGCGACAAACTGAGCTTGAGCATGAAGCAGCTGATGCCCGACCCGTGGCTGAAGGATGCCAGTGCCTACAAGGTGGGCGACGAGGTGGAGGGTAAGATTACCCGTATCACGCCGTTTGGCGCCTTCGTGCAAGTGACGCCGTCGATTGAAGCGCTGGTGCATATTAGTGAGCTGGCCGATCAGCACGTCGACAACCCCAGCAACTTGGTGAAGCTGGGTGAAACCAAGAAATTCCGTATCATTGCGATTGACCCGGAAGCTCACAAGCTGAGCTTGAGTCTGAAGTCGCGCAAAGCGAGTAAAGACGCCGAGGAAAAGTAATGGCTACTCCGCTCCGGCGCTGTCGGGTCTGCCGCAAGCAGTTGCCCAAGGCAGACCTGACGCGCTGGACGGTGGTAGACGGGAGTTTGCGCGTTGACAGTGCGCAAACCGCCCCCGGACGGGGGTACTATAGTTGCAGTGAACAATGCGCGGCGATCTTGCCGCGGACGATAAAGCGAAAGTAGTGTGAATATGGCCGAGAAGACTACCCAAACCAACGACCCGATCCGTATCCCTGAGGTGATTGGGGTGGGTGAGTTTGCGCAAAGCCTCGGCCTGCCAGTCACCAAGGTGATTGCCGAGCTGATGCGCAATGGTGTAATGGCGACGATTAATGAACAAATTGATTTTGACACCGCAGCAATTATTGGTTCGGATCTGGGATTTGAAATAGAGGCGGCGGCAGTGGCAGAGACGGCAGCGCCGGTGGGCCGGCCGAAGCTGCCCGACGGCGAAGGGACGACCCGGCCGCCGGTGGTGACTGTGATGGGGCACGTCGATCATGGTAAGACCTCGCTGCTGGACGCTATTCGCGAGTCGCATGTGGCCGAGAAAGAGGCCGGCGGCATTACGCAGCACATCGGGGCCTATCAAGTGAAGCGAGGCGACCGGTGGATCACGTTCCTGGACACGCCGGGGCACGAGGCGTTTAGTGCGCTGCGGGCGCATGGAGCCCGGATGACGGACGTGGCGGTCATTGTGGTAGCGGCGGATGACGGTGTGAAGCCACAGACGCGTGAGGCGATCCGCTACGCCCAAGAGGCCGGCGTGCAGATCGTGGTGGCGATTAATAAAGTTGATAAAGAAGGCGCCGATCCGGTGCGGGTGCGGCAGGAATTGACTGAGCTGGGCTTGCAGCCGGAGGATTGGGGTGGCCAGACGGTGACGGTGGATGTTTCGGCCAAGACCGGCGCTGGCATTGATAAATTGCTCGACCTGGTGCTGCTGGTGGTGGACATTACTGATCTGCGGGCGCGGCCGGAAGGGCTGAGCGAGGGCGTGATTATTGAGTCGCACTTGGATGCAGGCCGGGGGCCGGTGGCCAGTGTGCTGGTGCAGGGCGGGACGCTGCAGCAGGGCGACTACCTGGTGGCTGGTGGCACGTATGCCAAGGTGCGCAGCCTCGGTGACTACCGCGGCCGGCGGATTGCTACTGCGCATCCGGGTATGCCGGCGGTGGTGACTGGTTTTAAGGCGGTGCCGGCGTTTGGTGACGTGTACCATGCGGTGGCTAGCGAGAAGGAGGCCCGCGAGGCGGCATCCGGGCACTTGCGGCGCGAGCAGGCCAAGAGCCTGGGCGTGAAGCGGATCGATGCGTCGCAGCTGACTGAGGCGATTACGGCTGGCCAGGTGCGTGAGCTGAATGTGGTGCTGAAGGCCGATGCCCAGGGCTCACTAGAGTCGTTGCTGGACAATCTGGGGGCGCTGCGCAATGACGAAGTCGCGGTGAAGGTGGTGAGCTCGGCAGTGGGCGATATTAGCGAGTCGGACATCGCGTTTGCTAAGACGGCTGGCGGTCTGCTGATCGGTTTCAATGTGGGTATGAGCTCACAGCTGAAGGCGCTGGCCAACCGTGAGGGTGTGCAGGTGCGGCTATACCGTGTGATTTATGAGCTGACTGATGACTTGCGTGATGCCCTGAGCCAAATGATGGCGCCAGAGGTGGTCGAGACGGTGGTGGCTGCGCTGGAGATCAAGGGAGTATTTAAGACTACCAAGACGCACGTGGTGTGTGGTGGCACGGTAACGAGTGGGCGGATTGCGCCCAAGATGGTTTTTCGAGTGAAGCGGGCGGGTGAGGCATTGGGTGAGGGTACGTTGACGAGTCTGCAAAAGGACAAGCAGGACGCCCGTGAGGCGTTTGAGGGCGAGACCTGCGGTATGGATGTGGCCACTGGCGTAGCGGTAGCGCTGGGTGACACGCTTGAGTTTTACACCCGTGAAGAACGGGCCCGGAGTCTGTAGCCTTGAATCAGCGGATAGCCAAGGTTGAGAGCTTGGTGCAACAGGTGGTAGCCAGGGCGGTGCCGGAATTATACCCAGAGGCGGCGGCTCAGCTAACTGTGACGCGGGTGGATGTATCGCCAGACTTGCATAACGCGACGGTGTGGTTTGGCATGCTCGGCGAGCCGGCGCAGCAGGAGGTGATGCTGACTGGTTTGCAGCAGCGGCAGGGTGAGATCCAGGAGCGGCTAGCTGGCACGATGGCCACGAAGTATGTGCCGCGGCTGCATTTTCGGCAAGACACTGGCGGTGAATACGCGGCTAATATTGAGCGGATTCTAAAGGATTTATAGGCTTGGTTTTGAAGGTGCTTATGGTATACTCCAGGTAATGAATTACCTGGAGTTTTTGTAGTGGCAGCTGGTGATCCGGAAGCAGCAACTCGTCCAGAAGCGCCGGCGGGAGCTGCGCAGAACGCTGAGCTAGCGGAGGCAACGACTGAGCTGCAGCAGCGAACGGCGGTGGCGACAGCCGAGGCGGCCGAGAACCTTGATGAGGTACGGGCGGACGCGGCGGTGGGGCAGGCGGAGGATGTGGCGGATGCCCGGGCGGTGATTGATGCCCAGCCGGGCCCGCCACGGGTCGAGGGCGAGAGGCAGGGGCCGGCTCGGACACGAGCGGGACGTCGTGAGGCTGTGGTGCCAAATCCCGTCTCTGATGCGGTGGCGGCGGTGCGAGAGGTGCCAGTGGATCAGGCAGAAGTGGAGGCGGTGGGACCGGAGACCGCGGCTGCATTCGCGGGGATGAGAACGGCTTCTGCTAGATCGGAAGCGGCCAGAGGTGCGCTGGCGGATATGGACGCGACTGAGCCAGAGGCTCCGGTGGCTCCGGCGGCAGCGGCTACCGAGGGAGTGGAGGCGCCGGCAGAAGCGGCTAGGCCAGAGCGACCTGCTGGCCGGCGCGAGGCGCCGGTGTCGGCGGAGATGGCTGATTTGCTGGCCAGAACGAATGCGGCTGAGACGGCGGCAGGTAGGCGCGCTGTGGCGTTGCCGCCAGGTGACCGGCCGCTGACGCCGGCCCAACTAGGAGCGCTGGGACGCGGCGTGGGGAGTGATGCCGATTTGGCGCTGGTGCGAACTGAGCTTGGGCGGCGAGGTGGCATACTGACCCGGTTTGATCAGGCGACGCGACGGCATGTACCGCTGGCGGAGGCAGAGCGTGACCAGATTGTGAGCGACGTATTCCAGAGGGCTCAGGACCGGCTACATCCGCCAGCTGGGCAGGTTGCGCCAGCAAGGAGACGAGGACGAGTGGAGCCTAATGACATGAGCGAGGATGGGACTGACCATCCGCGGCCGGACCGAGTGGACGGGCCCGTGCTATCTGGGCTGGATCCGATTGAGGCGGCTCAGGAAGCGGGCAGGCAGCGAGCGCGGCCCATTGGGGAGCCATTGAACCCGCCGAGCCCCGAAGCGCCGCCCGCCGCGCAGGATGCACAGCCGCCGGTGACTGGTCCTGAGGCGTTGGCGGCAGACGAGCGACTGGGGACGGCTCCGGAGATCGCGGCGATTGAAGAGCGATTGCGGCAGCGGGAGCGCCAGGCTTTGGTGCAGATGCTTGGACTGCGAGATGAGCGGGAGCTTGGCTTTGTGCGAGACCGTAACCGGGCTCATCAGATGGCGCTGGAGTCGGATGCTGGGGCGCGAGCGCTGCTAGCGCTGGATACGAGCTATGACCGGGCGCTGAGGACCGAGCCCGATGAAATGGTGCGGTCAAATTTGCGGCAGCTGCAGACGGAAGCGCGGGCGGCGGTGCGGCAGCGTCATATTCAGGCGGCGCAGGAGCAGGCCAGGCAGATTGCCGAGACTATCGCGCAGGCTTCGGAAGCGGCCTTTGAGGCTCAGGACCATGCCCGCCGCGGTGAGCGCTGGACGCACTCGGTGACATCACTGTCACCGCGGGCCGAGCAAGAGGCGGCGGTATTGCGGTCGACGCTGGGCCTGGAGCCACTACCGTTCCTGGAAGAGAAACAAGGCGGATTACTACACATACTCGCGAAGAACCGTGGCCCGAAGGTGATTGAGAGCTACTTCAGGGTGCCGGGTCAGGATCATATGATGGTGCTGGAGCGGCGGTTGCGCAATGGCGGGGCGCTGCTTAGTCAGACGGTGGTGACCACCGAGCGGCCGCTGCGGGAGCGTATGGTGGGGATGCCCGGTATTCGGGAGCGCGAGCTGACATATTTGCCGCCACGAGGAACTAGCGCGACCATCGAGCAGATCAGGGCTCAGGACAGGACCAATTTGAGTCCACGGACAAGCGGGCGTAAGCCCCGGGTGAGACTGCGTAACTATGTGAGTGGGCCGTTTACGCCGGGTTTGATTGAGGGTATTTATACGGACTATGGACGGGCAGCTGGGGTGCCGCGAAACCGACTGGATGGCCAGCTCAATACCCTGAGGTATGGTGCGGGCCGGCGGGGCGGATTCTGGTACTGGCTGACCGGCGGCCGTTTCTAGGGGCTGAGCTAAGAATGAGGCAGGGGGTGGCCGGCCAGGTAAGCTGAGCCGGTCATTTCGCGTTTGCCAGCCGGGATGAGGCGTTCGATAACGAGCGCACCATCGCCGGTGACCATGGCCAGGTCGCGGCCGGCATAGAATGGTGTGCCCGGAGCGACGCCGGACGGGCCAGCAGCAACGTGGGCGGCGGTGATGGTGACATCGGTGTCTCGCAGTGAGGTGTAGCTGCCTGGCCAGCCGATATAGGCGCGGATCTCGCGCTCGAGTTGGGCGGCTGGTTTGGTCCAGTCGAGCCGGCCATCGGCTTTGGTGAGCTTGCGAGAGTAGGTCGGGGTAGGGGTGTCTGACTGGGGTTGAGCGGCTAGGTGGCCATCGAGGTAGGCGGGGAGATGCTCGAGCAGGAGCCGGTTACTGAGGTCACTGAGGCTCTGGGTGAGCTGGGGGGTGGTGGTGTGGGGCGGGATGGGATACTCGGCCTGGGCTAATACTGGGCCCTCGTCGAGGGCAGGTACGACTTGCATGAGGGTGACGCCGGTAACGGTTTGGCCGCTGAGGATGGAGAAGGTGATGGGGTCGGCGCCGCGCCACTCGGGCAGGAGCGAGAAATGGCTGTTGATGATGCCGAGCGGGAAAGTGTCGATGACGGCTCCGGGGATAATGAGGCCGTAGTCGACCACCAGGCCGGCTGGGCTCGTGAAGCGGCCGGGTTGGACAAGATCTGCGAGCTCGGCTTTGGTGTCGGGCTGGTGGAGCGGGATGCTGTGCTCTTCGGCCCAGTCCTTAACCGGTGCCGTGTGCCGGCGGCCACTGGGTGAATGGACGTCCGGCTTGGTGATGATGGCTTCGATAGCGATGGGGCCGGCGATGCCCTCGAGGCAGAGCCGGCTGACGGGGCCGGTGCCGAAGAAAACGACTTGGGGTTTGGGCACAGGCTTACTCCTTTGGGGCGGCAGCTGGTGCATCGGCGCCGGCGACCGGGGTGAAATGGCCATTGGTCTCGAGATGGTAGAGCTTGTGCGGGTCGGTGACGCGGTCGACGAAGACGACGCCATTGGTATGGTCGATCTCGTGCTGGAAAACCCGCGCCAGGAAGCCGGTGGCGGTGACACGCACCGGCTGGCCGTCGAGGTTGAGGGCCTTGATTTTGACCTTCGGGAAGCGCTGTACGCTGCCATAGATGTCCTTGACGCTGAGGCAGCCTTCGAGTTCTTCGACTGGCTCACCCTCGGCTTTGACGACCTCCGGGTTGATGAAGACGCTAAATGAGCGGTCAGCCTTGTCGTCAAAGTTGTTGCGAATGACGACAAGGCGGAGGGTGTGGCCAACCTGGACCGCGGCTAGGGCGGCGCCAAACTCGTGCTCGCGGCCGGCTTCCCAATCGAGTACCACGGCGATCATTTGCTCGGCGAGGTGGCGGATGGAGTCATCGACGTGTCCGATGCGGCGGGAGCGCTCGCGGAGGACGGGGTTGGGGATGGTGATCAGGTCTTTGGCGGTCATTTGATCCTAAGTATCTGGGATTAGCGGGCTGGAGGCAAGCTCTGGCGGTTTTGGGAAACTTGTTATACTAAGTAGCAATAACGAAGGTGCAGATAGATGGCGCTCATAAACCCGAATCAGTACATTAAGCAACTGCGGGACTTCGAGGATTGGATGTCGGATGCGATCACGTCAGTGGCCGGCGACATCAAGTTTGTGTATATCCACATTATCTGGTTTGGCGGGTGGATATTGCTCAACATTGGGTTCTTTGGGGTGGCTAAGATTTTTGACCCGTTTCCGTTTGGGTTACTGACCACGACGGTGTCGCTGGAGGCGATCTTCTTGGCCACGTTTGTGCTTATTAGTCAGAACCGGTCAGGGCAAAAGAGCGAGATTCGAGCACAGCTAGACTATGAGACAGACCTACAGGCTACCAAGGAAAACGAGATTATTATGGAGACGCTGGTGCGGCTGGCGCAGAAGCAAGGGGTAGATATTGCTGACCTGCAGGTGCGGATGGCGGATGTTCACCACCTGGCGCAGTCGGAGGCTGAGCGCCGGACAGAGCGGCGAGCTAAGCGGGCAAGCAAGAACGGCAACGGCTAGAGCAAGTCACCCGGGTCGAGGTCGGCGGTCCAGCGGTCGGACGGGAGCTGGCGGGCGATCTGGACGAGTGGCGGCCGGCGGTGGCTTTTGACGGTGATAACCCAGCGGTAGCGGCCGCCGGCGGTCTCGATGAAGGCGGGTGCCGGGCCGGCGATTTCAAGGCCAGGATGGGCGCGTAATTGGTCGGCTAAGGCTTGGGCTCCGGACTGAGCAGCCTCGCGGGTTGGTGCGGCGAGCTCGAGCTTGAGCAGATAGGCAAACGGCGGGTAGCGCAAGCTCCGGCGCTGCTCGAGCTCGGCGGCGATAAAGGTGGCGGTATCGCCGGTGGCAGCGGCCTGAATGGCAGGGTGATCGGGCGTGAAGGTCTGGATGAAGACTTGGCCGGGCCGGTCGCCGCGGCCAGCCCGGCCGCTGACCTGGGCGAGCAGCTGGTAGGTGCGTTCGGCTGCGCCGAAATCGGGTAGGTGTAGGGTGGTGTCGGCGCTGATGACGCCGACGGTGTCGACGGCGGGCAGGTCGAGACCCTTGGCGACCATTTGGGTGCCGATGACGATATCGAGACGGCCGGCGGCTAGGTCCCGATAGACCGACTGGATGGTTTTGAGATTGGCACTGTCCTTGTCGAGTCTAGCGAGCCGGGCGCCGGGCCAGAGCCGGGCGGCTTCGGCCTCGACGCGCTTGGTGCCGCCGCCGAGGAGACGGAGATCGGCGCCGGCGCAGTTGGGGCAGACCGCGGGCAGGGCTTGGCGGTAGTTGCAATGGTGGCAGACGAGGCGCATGAGATCGGCATGGAAGGTGAGTGGTAGCTGGCAATGGGGGCAGGTGGTGACGTGTCCGCAGTCGGCGCAGACTTGACTGGAGGCGCTGCCACGGCGGTTGAGGTAAAGCACAGATTGGCGGCCGGCTTCTAGGGTGGCGGTGACGGCATCGATAAGTGGTTGAGCAATAAATTTACTCGTTTTTAATTGGGATTTGTCGCGGAGGTCAATGATTGTGGCTTGGGGTAGGGGTTTATCGTGAACACGTTTGGTCAAAACATGGCGACTAATTTTGCCCTCACTGGCCAGAAAAAGCTCGCCGAGTGACGGGGTGGCCGAACCCAAGACCACCCGGGCGCCCGTCAGACGGCTGAGCTGGGCGGCGGTGGGTATGACGTGGTAACGCGGGTGCTGCTCCTGCTTGTAGCTGTTTTCGTGTGATTCGTCGACGATGATGAGTCCGAGCTGGTGGAGGGGCAGAAACAAGCTAGAGCGCGGGCCCACGATGACACGCTGCTCACCGGCGGCGGTGGCTGACATGGCGGCGCGCCAGATGTGGTCGCGCTGTGATTCGGTGAGTTTGGAATGGGTGGTGAGCACCAGCGGACCAAAGGCTTGCTCGAATTGCCCGACGACTTGGGGGGTCAGGGTGATCTCGGGCACAAGGACGATGACTGAGTGGCCGGTGGCCAGGGCTTCGGCAGCTAGCTCGAGGTAGAGCCGGGTTTTGCCAGAACCGGTGACACCCTGGATGAGATGGACGGATTGCTCAGAGGTGCGGATGGCTGAGAGTACGGCGGCTTGTTCGTCGGTGAGTGGGTGGGCAGGCAGGCCATGGGCCGGCTGAGTGGAGGCTGGGGTCTTGATGATGCGGCGGGTTTTGGCGAGGCCGGCTGGTAGTAGAGCGCTCCAAACGGCGGCTGGACTGGCGGCATAGTAGCTAGCTAGCCACTCTGCCAGGCTGATTAGGTAGGTTG
The DNA here is from genome assembly GCA_964505035.1 of uncultured Candidatus Saccharimonadales bacterium. Classification (GTDB taxonomy): domain Bacteria; phylum Patescibacteriota; class Saccharimonadia; order UBA4664; family UBA4664; genus CAZDGK01. The sequence continues at coordinate 4,155 of CAZDGK010000027.1, read as the reverse complement.
GTAGGGGCGGAAGGTCGAGGGGAAGGGCGGGCTTGGTGGCGAAGGTGGGGCGGTTGGTGGTGGCGGTGACGACGCCGAGGCTGCGCCGCCGGCCGAGGGGGATAGCGACGATTTGGCCGATTGGCAGGACTGCCTCGGCATGGTAGGTGAAGGCAATGGCCGCGCCAGTGTAGGCGAGCGGGGTCACTAGATAGTGCTGAGGTGTTGACTCCATACTCATAGCTTACGGCATCTGTCGGTTATGCTAAACTGGCGGTACTCTCGGCTAGAACTGGAGGTGGAACAGATGTCGTCGAAGGCGAAAATCTTGCCGGGTGAGAAGTGCAGCCTGTGCGGGTGGCGTCAGCCGACCGACACGGAGCTGGAGCACATGCACAATCTGGCATTCAGCCGGGGCGACTACCCGGATGAATACTTCCACGATTGCGCGAACCGGCAGCAGTACGGCAAGACGCAGTACCAGCGGTTGCGCGAGATTCGTGAGGCCAAAGGGTACTTGGCGGCTGAGCAAGCGGCCATTGGCCAGCTTGGGCCGTGAAGGGGCTACCCAAGGGGCTGGAGTTATCCGGCCCCTTTTGCTTGACTGAAATTCCTGATATATGCTTATGCTATGTACTTCCATGACCGGACGCAGGCTGGCGACCTGCTGGCTGATCAGCTCGAGGAATACCGCTATGAAAATACGGCGGTGCTGGCGCTGTCGCCCGGCGGCGTGGTGGTGGGGGAGCAAATTGCCCGCCGGCTGCATACGACGCTAGCGCTGTTGCTGACATCGCGAATTACGGCGCCGGGTGATGAATCGCTGGTGATTGGCACGATGGACCAGACGGGGCTCTTTACCTACAACTCGATGATCGCGGCGGGTGATATGGAAGAGTACATGGAGGATATGCGCGGCTGGGTTGAGGAAGAGAAGCTGCGCCATATGTACCATATGACGACTATCGTGGGCGAGCATGGTTCGGCGGATGAGGCGCAGCTGGTGGGTCGCAATGTGATTATCGCGACTGATGGTGTGAAAAACGGACTGTCGTTTGATGCGGCGTTGCACTATCTGGAGCAAATCCACGTGGAGAAGGTGATCGCGGCGATACCGGTGGGGCCAGCGGAGGTGATTGAGCGGCTTAACCAAAAGGTGGACGAGATGCACTACCTGTATATCCCAGAGAGCTTCTTTAGTGTGTCGCACTACTATACGGATGAGGGCAAGATTGATCCAGACGAGGTGCTGGAACGGATCAATAATGTGGTGACCCGGTGGATTTGATGGACTAGGGCTTTTGTGGTATAATAGGTAGGTTCGCTCAGGGTAACTGAGTGGGCCTGCCGCTTGGCGGCAGCCATCCCGACAAGGGAGAATACATGGGTACGATGGACGTTCCGGGGTACCGGTTCGGCGCTCCGATCGGCGACGCGTTCCTGGACTGGTTCCACAACCAGTTCGTGCCGCAGATGAAGGCCAAGTACGGCCCGGACTTCGAGTTCGCCACGATCATCCGGCGACACGACCGCAGCATCGACGTAGCGGTGGCCAACGGCGAGGGTGAGAAATTCACCGGACCCGAGGGGCTGTTTGCCAACATCGAGCACAAGCTGGCGTTCGTGGACCGGACTGGTCTGAACTCGTCCGAGGCGCGGAACCGGCCGGATCTGGTGGAGCCAGGCGACTTCCCATTCGAAGGCGCCGGCACCTACCGCGGTTACACCGGCGGCGTGTCGGGCGGCAAGGAAGAGTCCGACTGGTGGATTTTCTGCCAGGTGGTCGACCGGTGGATCGAGCTGCGCGCCAGCTCGGCCGCTCCGGCCATCGCTGCCTGCAAGGACCGCCAGCCCGGCTGGAAGTACCTGCTGGGCGACCCGGACACTCTGTGATAGCCGCGTCCATGTGACATGCAACAACCCCGGAGAGCTCGTCTGCGCATTGCGGACCGGCCCTCCGGGGCTCTTTCTTTGGTTGACGGTAATATCTGGTATCGGCTATGATTGGCAGCATCATGAGTTTACGCGTAAAGTTGGCCTTGATTTTGGTGCTGGCGGTGGTCGGGCTTGTGCTGGCGGCGCCGCGTGAGGATGCGGTATTTAAGCTGTTTGGGCTCAAGAACACTAGCCTGCAAGTCAAGCAGGGCTTGGACCTCCAGGGTGGGGCACAGCTGGTGTTTCAGGCGGACCTGAGCAAGACGCCGGCAAACCAGCGCGATACGGCGCTGGCGTCGCTGATTACGGTGATAAATAGGCGGGCGAACTTCGGCGGTACGTCGGAGATTAGCGTGCAGCAGCAGGGGTCGGACCGAGTGAGCGTGAGCTTGCCAGGTGTGAAGGATGTGAATGACGCGATTGACCGGATTGGCAAGACGGCTAACCTGACATTTGTGGAGGTGAATTCGCAGACGGGTGAGCAGACGCCGACGAATGTCGACGGCAAGGATGTGGACTCGGCCACGGCCGACTACGACCCGCAGCGGGTGCAGCCGGTGGTGCGGCTGAAGTTGAAGGGTGGCGACAGTACCAAGAAGTTTGGCGAGTTGACGACGCGGCTGAGCCAGAGCGGTAACTTGCTGTTGACGTTGCTGGATGGTGAGCCAACGTTTGGACCGGCGCGGACGGAGGCCATCAATGACGGCGTGGCGATCCTGAGTGGCAACCTGGACATCACGGAGGCGCGCAAGATCGCCGATGAGATTACGGCCGGCGCGCTGCCGGTGCCGGTGACGCTGGTGGAGCAGCGGACGGTGGGCCCGACGCTGGGACGTGAGAGCGTGCAGCGATCGGTGGTGGCGGGTATTATCGGTCTGACGATGGTGGCTCTGTTTATGCTGCTGTACTACCGGCTGGCGGGTGTGCTGGCGGTGCTGGCGCTGGGGATTTATACCACCACGACCATCGCGCTCTATAAGCTGAGCGCACTGGCGCCAGGATACACGATTGTGCTGACACTGGCGGGGATCGCTGGCTTTATCCTAAGCATTGGTATGGCGGTGGATGCGAATATCCTGATCTTTGAGCGGCTCAAGGAAGAGCTGCGGGCCGGCAAGACCTATGTGGCGGCGGTAGAGGCGGCGTTTGACCGGGCCTGGACCAGTATCCGTGACTCGAACGTGAGCACGCTGATCACCTGTGCGATTTTGTATCTGACGAGTGGCAGCATGCCGATCATTCGCGGATTTGCGGTGACACTGGCGCTGGGTGTGCTGGTGAGTATGTTTACGGCGATTGTGATTACCCGGACGTTCCTGAGGCTGACTATTCGACAGCGCTGGGGTCAGAACCTGCGCTGGTATGGTGTGAAGCCAGAGGAGGTGCAGTCGTGAATCTGATTGGCAAGCGCAAATGGTGGTACGCCATCTCGATCGTGATGATCGTGCCGGGCGTGATTAGCCTGTGCGTGTGGGGCTTGAACCTGGGCATCGACTTTAACTCTGGCCAGCTAAGTGTGCTGAGCGGGACGGTGCCGGCGGCGACGGTGCAGCAGGCGGCCAATGGCCTGGGCTTCCAGGACGTGCAGGTGGTGGCTGGTGGCAGTAACCAGACGCAGGTGCGCTTCCGTGACCCGGCGCCACAGTCGCAGCATGAGGCTAACCACCAGAAATTTAAGGCGGCCCTGACGGTCAAGGGGATTGAGGAGCTGTCGTTTGACTCGGTGGGGCCGACGGTCAGCCGGGACATCGCGTCGAGCGCGATCCTGAGCCTGCTACTGGCGGCGATCGCGATCGTGCTCTACATCGCCTACGCATTCCGGAATGTGCCGGCGCCGGCGTCGTCGTGGAGCTTTGGGTTTATGGCTATCGCGGCACTGCTGCATGACGCGCTGTTTGTGCTGGGTGTATTTAGCCTGCTGGGACACTTCTTCGGGATTGAGATTGACGCGCTGTTTGTGACGGCGATTTTGACGGTGATTGGTTTTAGTGTGCACGACACCATCGTGGTGTTTGACCGGGTGCGTGAGAATTTGCGCCGGCGTAAGGGAACGTTTGAGGAGATCGTGAACATGAGCATCCTAGAGACGCTGGCGCGGTCGATCAACACGTCGGCGACGGTACTCCTGACCCTACTAGCCCTATTCTTGTTTGGCGGTCAGTCGATCCGGTGGTTTGTGTTGGCGCTGCTGATTGGTATCGCATCTGGTACGTACTCGTCGATCTTTAACGCTTCGCCGCT
>CAZDGK010000026.1:0-19570 GCA_964505035.1 uncultured Candidatus Saccharimonadales bacterium | reverse complement strand
ACCTACACGACGCTCTCCGATCTCAAACTCTCCAATAATGCCCGCTCGAAAGCGGGACTTGGGTTGTTTGAGCTGTATTTAGTCGCTCAAAAAGAATTTTGGTTGGTCTACTTCAGCTATTGCTAGCCGAAGCAACCTCATTGTTTACACTGCACGATAGAATTTCAAATTGCTTCGCCCTGATGACAAAATAAATAGCCAGTCAGGATGACTTGCTACCATTCGATCGGTTCAAGACTCTCCAATGCTAGCGCAGCCTCCTGGGACTGTCAAGCAGTTTTAGTCCAAAATCACCTACAAATTATAATATTTGGACTGAATGTATTCGCGGTAGCTTCGTTTGCGCCCCGACTGCAGCGGCGCAAACAGCAAAAACCCAGCTGCTACCGCCACTACCACACCTGCCGCCGCATAGTTGAGCCAGCCGTAGTGATTAGCCGGCGGGGCCGCCGGGTGCTTAGCTGCCGGAGTCGCTGTAGCCGCCGGAGTCGGTGAAGCCGCCGCCTGCGCACTCGCCAAGCCATAGGCAAAGTCCAGGCCACCATCAGTCGCCCGATCCCATGTCTGGCTATCAGCGTCACAATCCGGCTTGTGGTAGCACGTCACGCCCGCCACCTGATGCTCGTAGGAGGCCTGGTTGGCCACCTCCGGGTTATTACGAGTCAGCGGCGTCCCCGCCGGCGCACCCTCCGCCAACCGCACGCAGTAGGTCGTGCCAGCCGGCACCACTAGCTGCCAGTTGCCCTCATCGTCAGTTTTAACTGCGCCAGCCGCGCACAAATCCAAGCCCACGCCGGAATAACCGGCACCGGTCACGCCATTGTATACCCGGCCACTCAAGGCCACATCACCATCCGCGTACGCCAAACCACTTCCGCTCACCAGAAGTACTATTAGGCCGGTAATTAAGCTCATTAATCGGTATCGCATCTGATCTTGCTACCGTGTCATTAAATAGGCACGATCATCCAAGATACCATAAGCCAACCCCCAACCGCAAGCTAGAAACCGCTAAGCTTAGGCGCGCTTAGTGCGGCGGCGGCCAAAACTAAACCACTTCAGCTTGCGCGCCCGGTCAGCCTCAGCCTTCAGCTCGCTTGGTAGCGACCGCAGCGGCCGCATTATCAGCACCGCCGCCCAGATCAGCCCGGCCGCAATCGTCAGCACCGCCCATAACCTCCACGCCAGATAGCTAGCGTTTTCATACTCAAACGCCACGATCACCAGGCCCAACCAGCCGATAGTCTGGGTGGCCACCAGTACCCGCTGCGTTACCCGGGCTATCGCCAGTGACTTCTTAAACCGCCGGCGCAATACCAGCCGCTGCACCCAGCCGGCTACAACCAGTAGGCCAAAAATCACGCCATAGAGCCACAATTCCTGGCTGCCTCGAATCGGAGGGGTCTGCGCCCACAGTGCCAATGACCCAAGCTTGTCGTAGTTGAACAGCCCTCCCAATACCAGACCAAACAGCGCTCCAACGAACACCTCAAGCGGCTGGTGACCCAACACCTCTCGCAACCTAGCCGCCGGCCGGTCCAGCTTCACCTTGCCCTGCGCCAAGGCGTCCAGCACCATATTGAGCGCCACCGCCTGCTCGCCAGCCGCCCGGCGCACGCCCAGCGAGTCATACATCACGATCACCGCGATCACCGCCGTGATACCAAATACCGCACTGCTCGGCCCCGACTGCAGCAAGGCCGTTACTGCCAACGATGTCACCACCGCCGAGTGAGCGCTCGGCATCCCGCCAGACGCGTACATATAACGCAGATCAATCCTGCCACGAAGCGCCGCTAGAGCAAACTTCACTACCTGTGCCACCGCCCAGGTAGCCAATGGAATCACGATATATGGGTTATAGGGCACCAAGACTTGCTTCCTCCTGAAGTTCTGAGTTTATGCAGGCATTGTAACGGGTTTTGGCTATCTGTAACAGCCCGGGGCCATCTGCCCCGGGCTGTCCCATAGCCAGAGCCAGTTGGGCTAGCGGCTCTTAAACTTGCGCTCTAGGCCAACCATCACGACCGAGAGGACCATCAAGACTATCGCGATCACAAACAGGATGTTCAGGCCGCCATTGGCCGCCGCGGTCGCTACCGGTGCCGCCGTCTGGGCTGCTGCCGCCAGAACCGCGCTAGCCGCACCACCCGCCACTGTCGCGTCGGCTGCTGCCACTATTGGCGAACCACCACTCGGCTGGCCACCACCCTGAGCAGCGATCGTGTGTGCCCCAATTCCTGCAGCTGGGCTGCCGGCCGGAGCGTTACTCGCCTGAGGCGCGGCCGCCGGCGCATTACCCGCCGCCGTGTTCTCATTCACACTACCAGTCCAGTCGCCAAATACGTTCACAACCAGCACCCCAAACCACTTGCTCAAGTTCAGCGAGGTGTTAAACAGGTTGGCTACGTTGGTCGCCACGCTGGCGTTGCCGCTCGTAGCATTGCCGCCAGTGGTGTTGTCACTCACGGTTGCGTCGCCCGATACTGCCCCGGCCCGCACGTTGTTGGTAATCGTGTTGTCGGCCGTGTTGTTGAGCGTAGCCGAGTTGTTGGTGCTCTGGCCAATCTGGTTGTTCGAGTTCGGGCCAGTGTTTTGGACCGTGGCACCGGACGTCAGCAGAGCCGAGGTCGAGGTACTGGCAGTCGGCAGGTTCATGATGCCGCCGAGCCAGTGACCCATCACATTTACCAGCACCAGCACAGCGTTGGTACCAAGCAGGTTCATGTTAGATAGGTTGGCCACGTTGTTGTTGGTCGTGGCACTACCAGTCTTGGCCGAGCCACCGGTGGTGTTGTCACTCACGTTGGCATTACCAGACTGCGCCGCTGAGTCAATGTTGTTGGCAAACGCTGTGTTGGCTTGGTTATTGACCGTTGCGCTATTTTGCTGACTCTGGTCGATACCGTTCTGCGAGTTCGGGCCAGTCGTGTCCACGCTAGCACTGCTGGGCGCCGCGCTACCACTACCACACGAGGCGGTGCAGGCTCCAGTCGACATGGCATCGGTCAGGAAGCCGTTCGGGAACAATATGTCGCCACTCAGACTGCCAAAGATGTTCAGCATGCCAATAAACGACTGACCAGCCCCGATCGACGAATTGATCAGGTTCAACAGATCCAGCGAAGTCGTAGCATTACCGCTCGTCGCATCACCGCCGGTAGTGTTATTCGTCACCGCCGCGTTGCCGGACTTGGCAAGCAGGTCAATGTCATTGGTGATGTTGCCACCCTGCTGATTGTTAACCGTCAGGTTATTGTCGTTGGTGCCGTTAATCTGGTTGGTCGAGTTCGGGCCAGTGCCATTGATGCTCGAGCCACCAGCGCCGCCACCAATCGAGCCACCGCCCGAGGTCGTAGAGGTCGTCGGCTGCAGCATGATGTCGCCGGTCTGGTTACCAAACAAATTGGCCACGAAGGTGTTCAGGCCACCCGTCGCCCAACCCCACACCGAGTTCAACAGGTTAAGCACATTGGCCACCACCGAAGCCCCACCAGTCGCCGCGCTACCACCAGTAGTGTTACCACTCACCGTGGCATCACCCGTCGTCGCCGCCGAGCCAATGGAGTTCTGGATGTTGGCCCGGCTAAATAGATCAAACACACCAGTATTCTTAGACGACTGGTTGATAGTGTTGTTCGAGCCGGGTCCAGTCTGACTAATAGTCGCACCCGAGCCAGGGCTCAGCAGAGCCGACAACGCCGCGGCCAAGCCCTGTGGCGTCGACAAGTCAGCCGCTGCCGCCGCCGGCGTACCGCCAGGGGTCACCGTCGCACCAGCCGGCAGTGTTGGCGCGGACACCGTCACCGCCTCGTACTTGCCCGTCTCCGGGTGGTACACATATTGGGTCGTGTCCCAGTGGCCAGTCGCCGGATTGTAGTAGTACCCCGGATCAGACTTCGGCGCCGTCTGGCCAGTCTTAGGGTTCCAAATGTACTGACCCGACTCCCAGTTTCCAGTTGCTGGATTGTACACAAACTGCGACGAATCAGCCCCAGTCGGCTTCTGCGGACCCTGGGTAGGTGTCGGAGTTGGCACCGGTGTCGGTGTCGGTGTCGGGTCCGGAGTAGCCACCGGCGTCGGTGTCGGGTCCGGTGTCGGCGCCGGTGTCGGATCTGGCGTCGGCGTCGGAGTTACCTCCACTGTTGGCGTTGGCGTCGGAGTGTCCTCGGCCAGTGCCACCATTGGCAGCTGCAACGATACCGCTAATGTCAGAATTGCTCGCGTTAATGTGTTCTTATGTTTCATTCTGATTCCTCCCCCCGCCCGTGGTGTTGTAGTTGTGTTGTGAATCTCGGACAAATCTCTAGATCTGGATGAGTGCTGCAGGGAGCCAGATGGCCCCCCGCGAAGACACGGGAGCTTTAGTTCGTGACCGAGAGGTCAGTGCTGAAGCTGGCCGTGTTGGCGGCGTCACCAGAGGTGGCGTCACCGCCGGTGGTGTTACCACTGACGGTCGCGCTGCCGGTCTTGGCAGTCTGGTGGTTGCTGTTGGTCACGCTGATCGAGTTGTTGTTCGTCACGTTCAACGTGTTCTTGCTGCTCTGGTCGATGTCAACCTTGGACTCGGGGCCCGTGTTGCTCACCGTAGCGTCGTGCGAGTCGGCCGCGCCGAACATGTCGCACAGGCAGCCGCCGTTACCGCTGTTGTCAACGGATACGGTGGTGCTGAAGTCAGCGTCGTTCGAAGCCATGCCGCTAGTAGCGTCACCGCCGGTGGTGTTGTTGGACACCTTGGCGTTACCGGTCGTCGCCGACTGGTTGTTCTTGTTGCTAGCCGACAGGCTGTTGTTGTTGTGGATCGACGCCTTGTTGGTCGTCGTCTGGTTGACGTGGACCTTCGAGTGCGGACCCGTCGTGTCAACGCTTACCGAGCTAGCCGCAGCTGCACCCACGCCGAAAGCGGCGGTGGCCATTGCGATTGAGGCGTAACGTAATACGCGTGATACCATAGTGAATTCCTCCTCACTATTTTAATATTGTTAATTTGTAGTTCCGGGCCCGAGGGCCCGCCTCACTACCAAAAGTTAGTTGTGGACGCTCACGTTGGTGGACTCAGATTGACTGGATTGTGAGCTAGTGTTGCTGTGCGTGGAGTTGCGAACCGTTGTCGAGCCATGCACCCGGGAGGTCCCGTCAGTGCTCTGGTTGCTCGAGTGGTCAACCGTCACAATCACGTTGCCATTGCTAGTCGTCGAACCGTCTCCGTCACTGGCATCGCCGTCGCCTGGCTGGCCATCCTGACCACCATTTACCACCGTCACCTTGGAGCCATCGTCGGTCTTGAACACGGTCGTACCATTGTCCTTGACCGGTACCGGCTGACCATCTACTACCACATTGGCCGCTGATGCATCTGACTGCGCCTCTGGAACCGGCCCTGTGCCAGCTTGTTGGTCAAGGTTCTGCGCGGGACTGTTGGCAGCTATCACTGCGGCCGCCCCCAGGACTACTGCTCCGGCAGCTCCCAGCTTTGTCAAAGTTTTTATTGTTAAAGCGTTTTTCACAATTTTGCCCTCCGAACTTGTAGCAGCCTCATGCTGCCATAGCCTCCTGCCAATAACACACCAATCAGCAACGCCACGAGCCAGAATGTATATTGGCTACTCTGAGCCACCTTCACCGGAGCCTCGGTGCCATCTGAACTAACCGCCGGCACAAATGCATCGCGCAGAGCCGACACATCCACGGGCATCGCCGCACCAACCTCGGGCAGCATACCGCCACCCTTGCCGCCGACAGCTGCGCCCTTCACGCTACCACCAGTGCTGCCAGCTGGCGGAGTGACGCCGCCGGCGCCGCCCATGCCGCCGCCATTGTTGCCGCCGCCGTTACCGCCGTTGTTGCCACCCCCGTTACCGCCTCCTGTCACGCAGCAGGTCGGCTGGTTTTCCACGTTCACGCTGGTCTCAAACATCGCCTGATTGGAAGCCTGTCCCGTCTCGGCGCTGCCACCAGTCGTATTACCACTCACGGTCGCATTGCCTGAGATCGCCGATTGGTTGTTGCTATTGGTGATCGCGATCGTATTCGTGTTGCTGACGTTCACTTCATTGACACTGCTCTGATCGCATGTCACAGCCGACTCAGGACCAGTCGTGTCAACCGAGCAACTCGAGCCTGCAGAGGCCACCGCGGGGATAGCCAGCTGTAATGCCCCGGCCGCTAACACACCAGCCAGTATTCTTGTCATCTTCATACCTATCACCTCCTTTCTTGCGTCATTAACCTTCAGCACGCTTGGTTTTCCTCTCTGACACCCCAAACAGAAGAACCATGCGCCGGCCAATTGGCCAATGCATGGTTCCATGCTCGAAGTGTAGCCAAATGAAAGCTGGCCATATCGCTGCGCGCCGCCGTCGTGTAGCCGGAACGTCGCAGCCAGAGGCCGTAAGAGGTCGCCACCAAGCTGAGTAGGCATACAACCAAAGCCAGCAATGCCGATAGTTCCAGCAAGCCCGGCATCACTGGCAGCAACCCGCCAATCAGCAGCGGCATGGTCGTGCTCGCCAGCTGCGCCGTTAGGTTCACCAATGACCCAGTAGACTTAGGTGCCGGCACGCTCGTATTGTGAGCCGTGTTTGACGGCATCGTCTCGGCCAAGTCCACCACTCCAGCCGCAATGTTCGTAATAACCGGCTGCAACGACATCACGACCGTGTGATAAGCCGGCTGCTCGCGGTTCTGAGCCAGCATAAGGTCCTTCCTGGTGCTCACCGGCGCCACCGCCTGCGCAGTCGCCGCCTGGTCAGACTGATCCGGCACCTGCACCGACACCGACACTGCTGCCGGCTCAATTGCCGCCACCGTCGTCGTGCCTGTCGCCGGCGATTGTCCGTCCACGCCCGTATTAGCGACGGCCGCCACCGACTTGTCTTTCTGGACCGTCCCGTCACCGTGCTGAGGGGTCGCAGCAGCCGTCGTGTCCGCCGAAACCAAAGACGCGCCCTGGTCATCATGGCGCGTGTTGCTTACATCATTAGTATTGGCGTTGGTCGTCGTCTGCATGTTACCAAACTGACCACCGGCCACCACATCCACCGTCTGCGTCACCTGACTCACGACATCACTGGTCGTCGTCGCCGTCTCGCCAGACGCATCAGCCGCCAAGGCCACACCACTAAAAGCCAGCGCAGCACCGCCTGAAGCGGCCATACCAAGCAAAAGCCTCATTGTTCGGGTTGTCTTCCCGACCAAAATCATGAACCCTCTCTGCTGCTTAGCAATATACAACGTGCAGCATAATCTGTTGGTATCTGAACCAACACTAGCAATACTCACAAAAGAACGGCTCAAAACAGGTCCAATTATCGTGATAATAACCATAAAAAGTGACCATAGGTCATGGACACTTTTACGATTGAGCCTAGGGAATTAGCTATTCGCTCGGCGTCTCTTCGCCCGGTGCTTCCTCTAATTCTAACTGGGCCTCTCCCACGAGCGCCACCGACGCCACCTTGTCGTTCTCGGCCAGCCGCATGATTCGAACTCCCTGCGTCGCCCGCCCGATCAGCGAAATGTCACTCAGTGCCAAGCGTATCACCTGCCCCTGCGTCGATACCACCACCACGTCGTCGCGGGTGTCAGTAATCGCCCGCACGTCCAGCGCCTTGCCCGTCTTGCTCGTAACCACACCGGCCTTAATACCGACTCCACCCCGCGCGTGGGTTGCAAATTGATCTACCTTTGTGCGCTTGCCATAGCCATTTTCCATCAGCACCAGGATCTCGCTGCTGGGCCGTACCACGTCCATACCCACCACCGCGTCGCCGCTGCGCAGCCGGATGCCGCGCACGCCCCGGGTAGCTCGTCCCATTGGCCGCACCTCATTTTCTTTGAAGCGGATAGCTTGGGCCAGTGCCGTCGACATTACAATCTCGTCCTTGCCGCCAGTCAGCTTCACCCACTTCAGCTCGTCTCCGGCATCGAGCTTGATCGCGATCAAGCCATTGGCCCGCACATTGGCATACTCTGCCAGCGGCGTCTTCTTCACCGTACCCTGTTTGGTCGCCATAAAGAGGAACTGGTGGTCCGCCTTGCCATCAAACGCCACCAGCGACGTCACCCGCTCTTCTGGCGCCAGCTGCAGCAGGTTTGGCACCGCCTGGCCCTTAGCCGTGCGCGAAGCCGCTGGCACCTCGTAAACCTTCTGCCGAAACACGCGGCCCTTGTTCGTGAAAAACAACATAAAGTCGTGGTTATGAGTCAGCACCAGATGCTCCACCACGTCTTCTTCCTTGGTGGCCATGCCCATGATGCCCTTGCCACCCCGACCCTGACTCTTGTAGGTGCTCGATGCAATCCGCTTGATGTAACCACCAGCCGTCAGCGTCACAATCACCTGCTCATTAGGCACCAGCTCTTCTTCGCTAAACTTGCCCAGCTCATTGCCGACGATCTGCGTCCGCCGCTCGTCGCCATACTTGGCCTTCATTTCCTCGAGCTCATCCCGGATCACCTTGAGAATCTCCGCCTCGCTCGACAAGATCTTCTCCAGCTCGGCAATCAGTTTCACCAGCGCCGCCAGCTCATCCTCAATCTTCTGTCGCTCCAAGCCCGTCAGCCGGCGCAGCTGCATCGCCAAAATCGCCTTGGCCTGAATCTCACTCAGACCAAACTTCTTCACCAAATTATTCGCCGCCTCTTCCGACGTCTGCGAAGCCCGGATGGTCTTAATTACCTCATCCAGGTGGTCGAGCGCAATCTTGTAGCCTTCCAGGATGTGGGCCGCTTCCTTGGCCTTGCGCAGCTCAAACTCCGTGCGCCGCCGCACCACCACTTGCCGGTGCTGCAAATACTCACGCAGCATCATCTCCAGGCTCAGCACCCGCGGCTGGCGGCCATTGTCCACCAGTGCCAGCATGTTCACGTGGAAGGCGCTCTGCAACGGCGTCAGCTTAAACAATTGGTTGAGCACCTTGTTCGGATACGAATCCTTCTTTAGCTCAACCACGATCCGCGTACCACCCTCGCGGCTCGAGCTCTCATCCCGCAAGTCGCTCGCCCCTTGTACGCGCTTATCCTTGATCACTTCGGCAATCTTCTCCACCAGCGTCGCCCGGTTCACCGCGTACGGGATCTCAGTCACTACAATCCGCGGGTTGCCCTTCTTGTCTTCCTGGATTTCGGCCACCGCCCGCACTACGATACTACCCTTGCCGGTGCCATATGCTTGCCGGATCGAATCAGTGCCAAAGATCACCCCACCCGTCGGGAAATCCGGTCCCTTCACATGTTTCATCAAGTCGTCCAGCGTCGCTTCAGGATTATCAATCAGCTCCACGATGGCATCCACCAGCTCAGTCAAGTTGTGGGGCGGGATATTGGTGGCCATACCCACCGCGATACCAACCTGACCATTGAGCAGCAAGTTGGGCAGCTTAGCCGGCAAGACCGTCGGCTCACGCTTGGTGCCATCATAATTGGGCCGGAAGTCGACCGTTTCCTTCTCAATATCATTGAGCAGCTCCTCGGTGATGGTCTGCATCCGCGCCTCGGTATAGCGCATCGCCGCTGGCGGGTCGCCGTCCAGCGAGCCGAAGTTACCCTGGCCGTCCACCAGCATGTAGCGCATCGAAAAGTCCTGCGCCAGCCGCGCCATCGCGTCATAAATCGCCGCGTCACCGTGCGGGTGATAGTTACCCATCACTTCACCCACCACCGTCGCGCTCTTGCGGTATTTGGCCGTGTGGCGCAGACCCTGAGTGTTCATAACGTGCAAAATGCGGCGGTGCACCGGCTTGAGACCGTCACGCACGTCCGGCAACGCCCGGGCGATAATCACCGTCATGGCATAGGCCAGATAGCTGGTCTCCATTTCCTGTTCCAGCTTCTGCACCCGCACTGTACCAATATCAGTCTTGATCTCTTCCGGCTCTTCGGCTGGGTTTTCTATATTTTGCAGCTGTTCGTCGTCCATGGTCTGTCCTTAGATATCCAAATCATCTTCGCTGAGACTCGTCGCCTTGCTCGAAATGAAGTTCTTCCGCAGCAACACTTCCTCGCCCATCAGCTTATTAAAGATCGCGTCCGCCTTCTCCGCATCCTCAACCGCCACCTGCAATAGCACCCGGTTAGCTGGATCCATAGTGGTTTCCCACAGCTGATCGTCATTCATCTCACCCAGGCCCTTGTAACGCTGCACCAAGGTCACACCAGCGAGCTTGCGGCGGTTCTTTTCCTCGTCCGACGCCAACTCTTCCGACTCTTCCTCGTCGCCACCAGCCGCCGGCGCCTCGGCCTCAGCCACCACCTCAGCCGGTTCCGGCGCTTCAGTCGCCTCCTCCAACTCGTCCTCGGCCTCTGCTGCCCCGGCCTTCTTCTTGGCCGTCCGCTCGGCAATCAACCGGTCAATAATCACCTCCCGCTCCGTCTCATCGTAGGCGTAGAATCTCTTCCGCCCCACTTGCAAGCCATACAGCGGCGGCTGCGCAATATACAAATAGCCGCTCTCAATAATCTGTGGGAAGTGGCGGTAAAATAGCGTCAATAGCAGCGTCCGGATATGCGCTCCATCCACATCAGCATCGGTCATGATAATGATTCGGTGATAGCGTAGCTTGGCCAGCTCAAACTGGTCAGCAATACCAGTGCCCATCGCGATAATCAGGTTTTTCACTTCCTGGTTGGCCAACATCTTGTCCAGTCGCGCGCGTTCCACATTCAAGATCTTGCCCCGCAGTGGCAAGATCGCCTGGAACTCACTATCCCGGCCGCCCTTGGCCGACCCACCAGCCGAGTTACCCTCCACGATAAACAGCTCGCTCCGGCTCGCATCCTTGCTCCGGCAGTCCGCCAGCTTACCTGGCAGCGTCAGCCCGTCCAGCGCACCCTTACGGATGACGGTGTCACGCGCCGCCCGGGCGGCAATCCGCGCCCGCGCACTCAGCGTCGCCTTACCAATCACCTTCTTGGCTTCGTTGGGGTTCTCCTCCAAGTAGTAGCCAAAGTACTCAGTCATCACCTGGTCGACATAGCCACGCACTTCCGGATTACCGAGCTTGTCCTTCGTCTGGCCCTCAAATTGTGGGTCAGGCAGCTTCACGCTCACAACCGCCGTAATACCCTCACGGCAATCCTCACCCGTCAAGCTCTCGTCAGACTCCTTCAGGAAGCCGTTCTTGCGGGCATACGCATTGACCACCTTGGTCAGCGCCGTCCGGAAACCCGTCTCGTGCGTACCACCACCAGGGTTGTGGATATTATTCGCAAACGTCTTCACCGTCTCATTAAACGAATCCACATACTGGATCGCCAGTTCCACCGTCGTATCATGAATTGCCTTCTCGATATAAAACGGCGGATCATTCACGACCTCGTGGTCCCTATTAATATGCTCCACGTAGCTCTTGATGCCACCCTCAAAGTAGAAGCCGTACCGGTCGCCCGTCGCTTCATTAAACGCCCGCACCCGGACACCTTTAGTCAGATAGGCTTGGTGCCGCAAATAGTCGAGGATTGTCTCGTAATTAAACTTGGTTGATTCAAAGATCGAGCTATCCGGATAGAACGTAATGCTCGTCCCTGTCCCCTCCGCCTTGTCCACTGCCTTCACGTCTGCCAATGGCTTGCCCAAGGCGTATTCCTGACGGTACAGCTTGCCATCGCGCTTCACCTCTGCCACTAGCTTGGTCGATAGTGCATTAACCACGCTCGAACCCACGCCGTGCAAACCGCCACTCACTTTGTAGCTGCCACCGCCAAACTTGCCTCCGGCATGCAGCACGGTCAGGACCGTCTCCAGGGTGCTCTTGCCAGTCGACTTATGCTTCTCCACCGGGATACCAGCACCGTCATCAGTCACGCGCACACCGCCATCAGCTAGCAGCACCACCTCGACGCCCGTCGCCCGGCCAGCCATCGCCTCATCTATCGAGTTATTAATCAGCTCCCACACCAAGTGGTGCAGTCCCTCAATACCAGTGCCGCCAATGTACATACCGGGTCGCTTCCGGACCGGCTCTAGCCCCTCCAGAACCTGGATTTGATCAGCGCCATACTGCGTTTTGTCTGCCATAGGACCTTACTTACCACCTAGCTTATTCATCAATAAAATCCATCAATAAAAAGTGAGCCGGAAGCTCTGCTAACCACCATTATACGCCCACATCTGACATTATACCAAGCCCAAATCTATTGCGCAGTTTGCCGCCCAGACCGCGTTGACGTACAATAACGCTAATGTTTAAACCGATCGTATCCAAGCTATCGCTTACCCCGTCGGCTATCTCTGAGCTAGCGTTTTACGCCCGCCGCTTGCGCCAGGAGCGCGTCACGCGCGCCTTCTCAGCCCTGGGCGCCCTCCTCATCGTCGGTCTGCAGTTCGCCACCATTCTCGTACCACCCACCCCCTCCAACGCCGCCTCTCCCAGCGACATCATCTACGGCGGCTTCGTGTCCAAAGACGACCTGCTCAATCACTACGACGCAAGCAGCGAGCTGCGCGCACTCTACGACTACTTCGGCATCACCCGCACTGATCTCGCCGCCACCACCAGCGGCCAAATCGTCTCGCGCGACCACACCCTCAACTCCGTCGGCCGCGTCCAGCACGCCTCCACCGACCACAAGGTCGTCCTCGGAGACTATACCTATTGGACGCGCTATCTCTACGAGTTTGACACCGGCAGCAATGTACAAACCGGCTCCTACTACAATGTCCTCAAGGGCACTCGCGCCATCGACGGTGAGTTCTTCGCCGTCATCTTCCACTGTGGCAATATCGTCTTCCGGAGCATCCCGCCCAAGCCCACTCCCACCCCCACGCCCACACCGACCCCCACACCCAAGCCCAAACCACCGGCCGCCTTTGAAAAGACCAAGACTGCGCTCAATGTCACCCAAAACGTCGACGCCACCACCGTTCCCGCCCATGCCGGCGATGTCATCCGCTACACCCTCACCACCAAGAACACCGGTGGCACCGCCGACGCCTATAGTGTCGTCGAGCACCTCGAAGACGTCCTGGAGTACGCCGATGTCACCGAAGCCAACGGCGGCACGCTAGCCGTCGGCGTCATGACCTGGGCACCCGTCACCATCAATCCAGGCGACACTCTTACCACCACCTTCACCGTCAAGGTCAAAGACCCCATCCCCGCCACTCCGGCCGGCCTATCCGACAAATTCTCGTATGATCTGCGCATGGACAATGTCTACGGCAATGACGTCCGCATCACGCTCCAGCCGCCTCCGCCCAAGCTCGTTGAGGGCGCCTCCACCAGCCTGCCCCAAACCGGCGCCGGCACCAGCAGTCTCATCATCATCAGCATCGCCGCCCTAGCCGTCTATTTCTACCTACGCAACCGCCAGCTGGGCCAGGAAGTCCGGATTCTCCGGCACGACTATCATGGAGGCGTCTCGTAATGTCAGTTGAGCACCAACCCCGTCCCAGCGATACCCACGAGCGCGCCCAGGCCGAGCTCGAGGCCATGCGGCAAGCCAAAATGGAGGAGCTCAGCAGCTCCCCCGAAGCTGCAGCCGAGCAAGCCCAGCAGCGCGCCGAGCAAGCCCGCGAAGCTATCAAGCAGCAAGACGCCGAACCCGAACCGGCCAATCAGTCCGAAACGGCCGCCCCCGCCAGTCCGCCGATGTCGCTCCATCTCGATCAGTTGCTCAACTATCGCAACACCCTGTCGAGCCTGCAGCAGCGCCTCAGCCCGGCCAGCCGAGCCTTTAGCCGAGTCATTCACACCCCAGTCGTAGAGCGCACCAGCGAGGTCCTAGAGGGCACAATCATGAGGCCGTCGGTCATCGCCGGCGCCACCTGGACAGCCGCCATTGTCGGCCTGATCTTCTATGTGGTAGCCCGCTACTACGGCTATCCGCTCTCCGGCAGTGAAATGCTCGCCGCCCTGCTCGGCGGCGCCGTTCTCGGCCTCATCGTCGAGGCCCTCGGCCGCCTCATCCGCCGCCGCTAGCTCGCGACGCCAGCCTCTCTTCTACTCGCCTACAATCACATTGCCGTGCTCGTCCACGAACACTTCACCCTTGGCTAGTTTCGGTGGCTTAGCACTCACCCCAGCCATCACCGGCTGAAGCTCTGCCTCGGGCTTGGGTCCAGTCGGCATAATCAACTGACCAGTCGGCGGCGCAGTTGAATCAGATGGCGCGGTCGATTCAGTGGCCGTCGGCGCACCGGGCTCTGCCTGCCCCGGAGCCGCCTCAGCCGCCGGTGCCCCAGCCGGCGCTTCCGGACCAGGTTGACTCTGTGGCTGCGGCGCACCGGCAGCCTCTCCCCGCTCACGCTTGCCTCGCCGTCGCTTGCGATGATTCTGGATAGGCGCACTATCAGCTGCCTCGGCTGGGGCTTCGGCCTGGGCTTCGGCCGGCGGCGCCGCCTCATCCTCTGCCCGCTTCGCTGCCACATCACCAGCCGCCAATGATTCGGCTTCGGGCAAGAGGGCTTCGGGCTCTGGCGCCAGCGCCGGAGCCTCTGCCACCACCGGCACTTCCACCGGTACCGGCTCCGCTGCTGGAGCCGCTGGTGGCGCCGCCACTGGCTGAGCCGCCGTCAGCGCATCCACCGACACTTGCAGACTTGGCCGCAGTTGTCCAATTGGCTCGATTACCTTGCGCTTGCCGCTAAAGGTTGATTGGGCAGTGTCAGTTGCTGCCGGTTGCAAAGCTGGTTGCTCGCCGGGAGGCGCCAGCGGGTCAGCCGCTATCGTCTCCGGCGGCAAAGCCGACCCCACCCAGTGCCGGCCGTTCAGTTCGGCCGCGGCTCCGGGCTGCTGAGCCGGCGCTTGGGCTACCGGCGCTGCTGCAGGTTCAGGCAATGGCGATGCGGCGTGGAGTGGCATCACCGCCGGCAAGGGTTCTGCTGCTGGCAGTTGCTCCACTGGCGGCTCGCTCGGCAAACTCACCGGCGCCTCAGCTACCGGCGGAGTCACCGGCTCCGGCATAGCCAGTGGCTCCGGCAAAACCGGCTCAATGGCAGCCGCCGGAGCTAGGGTCGGCTGCATCGCAGCCACCACCGGCTCCGGCCCCGCCGCCGGTTCACCAAGCTTCGCTCCCGGCGCCTCCACATTAATAAGCGACGTACTCAGTAGCTCGTCAATCTCATGCTCTGCCTGCTCCAGGCGGCTCTCAGGCGACAGCGCCACCGGTGCCGCTGCGGCTTCTACCGTGGGCTGATCCAGCACCGTCTCCATCTTGGGGTCCACAAAGTGAATCAGATCCTGAGCCTCCACCGGCGGTTCAGCCGGCGGTGCTGTCGTTGGTCCGGCAGCCGGCCCGGCCAGAGCAGGAACTGCCGGCTCTGGCTCACCCGGCTGCTGCATAGCCGCCGGCAATGGCGGCAACACTGGCGGTGCCGGCATCGGTTCCGGCGTGGCCGGTTGCAGCATCATCGGCTCAGCCGGCGCGGGCCCAGGCGCCGCTGACGACTGCGGAGTCGGAACCTGCGCCACTGCCGGCAGTACCGGCGCTGGCGGCATAGCCGCTTGCGCCGGCGCCGGAGGCGGCGTCACGACCGGCAAATCTTCTAGCAGCGGCACATCCGCCAGCGGGTCAGTCGCCGGATCATACGCTGGTGGAGGCGGCGGCGGGATCTCAGCCGGTGGCAGCGGCTCGGCACCAGCCGGTATCAGTGGCACACCCGCGGCCGGATCTGGGCCAGTCAGCGTCGGCATCGGCCGGCCACCAGTAATGTCACTAATGCTCAAGGAGTTGGCCGCCGGCACCCCAGTCTTCGCCGGCGCTACGGCATCAGGCATCGCCGCCGCCAGCCCAGGCCCAGCCGACATTGCCACCGGAGCTGCCCCAATTGGCGGCGCTCCAATCGGCGGCGGGGTACTGGCCATGTGATCCAGCGGCTCTACACTGACCCCGCTCAATGGCGGCGCAACCATAGCCGGAGCCATCGCTGGGGCGGGAGCCGGAGCCGCCACCGGCGCCGCTGTAGCCGAAGGCGCAGCCGCAGCCGAAGACGCCGCCGCAGCCATGCTCGGAGCGGGAGCAGCCACCGGAGGCGGGTCGCCGGCCAAAGGCACCGGCGGCGCCCCAATTGGCGGCGGCGCAGGCATTGGCGACGCCTGCAAACTCGGTCCCGGAATCGCCCCGGCCGGCGCCAGCCCGCCTGTCTGAGCGGGCGCTGCCAGATCGGGCAGTTCAACCGGTGGCGCGCCTATCGGCGGCGCCCCTGCCATCACGGGATCAACCGGCCGACTCGCAGCTGGGGTCGGCATCACTGGTGGCGCCGGTGTCACCGGAGCCACGACCGCCCCAGGCACTGCTACCGGTCCAGGCATCGCCAGGTCAGGTTCATCTGGTTCGGGGATAATAGGCGGAGTCGGCATCATCGCCGGAGCTGGCGCCGGTACCGGCGCAGGATCTGGCATTGGCACCACCGGTGCCGGCGCCACCGGAGACGGAGCAACCGGTGCTGGCATTGGAGCAGGCATTGGTGGTGTCGAAGCCGCTGGCGGTACTGGAGCCGCCGGTTCAGCCGCCGTTGGAGACACCGGTGCTGGCGCGGGCAGCGGTGCCGGCCCAAGCTTCCCACTAAACCGCACCGCGATATCCGCCTCCACTACGCTCTTGGCCACGCCAAATTTAGCCGCGCTCAGCTGCTTGATAGCCGCCCCCAGCTCCAGGTTCGGCTGCCCCAACGGCGGCAAGTCGCGGATCGTAAACGGTTGGCTCGGCACGCCACCCACCATTATCCGCATCGCCGCGTTAAAGTTCGGTATATTCAGCAGGTCGCTCGCATCAAACGCCGGAGCCAACTGCTTCACCATAAACTCAGCGTCCTCCGGGCCCATCCGGTGCGCAATGATCGTGCCAATGTTGCCAAACACCGCATCTCGAATTTCCTGGCTCAGCTGCCCAATAAACTGGTTGGCCACAATCAGGTTCAACCGGTACTTCCGTGCCTCACTCAGAATGCTCGCAAACGAGTCAGTCGAGAAGTTCTGAAACTCATCCACGTACAAGCAGAAGTCCGCCCGCTGGCTCTCCTCCATATTGGCGCGGCTCATAGCGGCCGCCTGGAACTTGATCACAAAAATCATACCCAGCAGCTGACTGTTTAGCTCCCCAATCCGCCCCTTGCTCAGGTTCACAATCAGGATCTTCCGGTTGTCCATGATGTCGCGGATGTTAAACGCACTCTTGGTCTGGCCAATGATGTTACGCATCATCTCGTTGTTCTGGAACGCCCCAAACTTGCTCACAAACCACCCGAGCATCTCGCTCTTGTGGTAGTCGCTCGTCTGGCCCATTTCCTTGGTCCAGAAGTCGATCACCGTCGGATCCTTCAGGTATTTGAACTTCTGCTTCAAGTAATCCGTGTCAGTAAACACCTTCGGGATCTCAATAAACGTCGCTCCGCCCGGATCGCTCATCAGCGTCAGCGCGGCGTTGCGGTACCAATGCTCATATCGTGGGCCAATGATGCCCGTGTGCCCCGGGTCATACAGCTTGTAGAGCATGTTGATCGTTTCCTGGACCAGGAAGTCCTTCTGGCTCGGGTCGCTAAACTCAAACAAGTTAAGTCCGAGTGGGTAGTCCATATCCGACGGGTTGAAGTACACCACATCTTCCGATCGGGCCTTCGGCACCATCGCCATCAGCTTTTCCGCCGTATCGCCATGCGGGTCGATAAACGCGAAGCCATTACCTGCCTGCATATCCTGCACCGCCAGGTTCTCCAGCAAAGTCGACTTACCAGTACCGGTCTGACCTAGGATGTAGGTGTGCCGCCGCCGGTCCTCGTTTGATAACCGGATCTCCTTCTTGACCCCCCGAAACTCGTTGTAGCCAAATAGCAGGCCCTCAGTAGGCAGCTGCACCGGCCCATCCACCTGCTTGCTCTGCTCACGCTCTACATTGGTCGTCGGCGTAAACTGCGAGTCGGGTAGATGAAATAGCGTGGCCAGCTCCTTGGCATTGAGAATATTGCTCTTCAGCTCCGGCGGGAAAAACCGGAAGATAAAAGCCGTCACCAGACCCTGCACATCCACCGCCGGCAAGAATTTAAAACCGTTTAACCCCGGCCGCTCAAACAGCGCAAATGCCGTCGAGACATCGCGCAGTAGCTGCTGGCTACGCGCCACACTCTCAGTCGACACCACCACCCGGATCAGCGTCTCGAAGGCTGGATATTTAGTCTTGTCTTCCACCGCTTCAATGGCCGACTTCTCCAGGTCCGTCAGATTTACCGTATCCATGGCATGGCCACCCGATACCGGCATACCCGACTCCGTCTTGGCAGTCGGCGCCTTCATGGCTGCCTTAGCCAGATCCATAGCGGAAAACTTCAAGTCCCCCGCCTTGCCCTTCCGCAGCTTTCGCGTCAGCTTGACCGACTGCTTAACCCAGCCGCTACTTGCTGGCCGCACCATAATCTGTATCGCCGCACCGTCCCCAGGCTTCAGCGCCGACATCGTCGTAATCAAAGCCTCCATCGGGTCGCGCTCCAGCTGCGCATACGTCGCCACCGGATAGGCCGTGTTCGCCCGCAATGCCATCTCGCCACCCATTGTGGCAGCCAGCCGGCCCTCCTGGTTGAAAATATTGTGGTCCTCCACCTCTTCGAGCCGCGCCCCCGGATAGGCCGACAGCACGGCCTTCTGGATCGTACTCACCAGCGCCACCGGCACCGCCGCGTAGAAATGCACCAGCCCCTCAGCCGCCACCAGCTCGAGGGCCATATGCCGCTGGCCGTAGAACGTGCTCTTGAAGCCGTCCATCGCCGTCCCAGCAATCAAGTTGTACAGCACCTCAGCCTGCGACGTCTTCTCGCGCACCACTTCGCGCAAGTCCCGCGACCCCGATGCCGTATCCGCGCTCGGCGGCGGCAAATGGATCAGGATCGGCACCATCTTCAGGCCGCGCTCAATCGACTTGGCCCGGCGCAGCTTACGCTGATAGATCACGTACGCCGCCCCGCCCAGCACACCGCCGGCCAGCAAAAACACTACGACAATAATCGCGATCGCGCTCAAACGCTGCTCACCTCCGCCTCACCCTATGAATCCTCGGGCTTCTTCACCTCGTGTCCATAGCGCTTCTTCAGATAATCAATTTGCAGACCTTCGAACGCCTCTTCTT
Organism: uncultured Candidatus Saccharimonadales bacterium; assembly: GCA_964505035.1. Classification (GTDB taxonomy): domain Bacteria; phylum Patescibacteriota; class Saccharimonadia; order UBA4664; family UBA4664; genus CAZDGK01. Next base: position 517 of record CAZDGK010000026.1, on the reverse strand, counting down.
CTTCGTATGGCTTGTCCTGAGTCTGCGCAATCACTTTCTCGGCCGCGTCCACCCATTCCGCCTCCACCACGTCCTGATCGTTGGCGGTAGCCGGCACTGGCACCGGTGTGGCTGGCGCGCCTGGACCGCTCGGCCCGGGCATCGCCGCGATCGCCGCCGCCACATCATCCCGCGTCAGATGCGATGCCGGTTGCACCACAGCTCCGGGCATCGCCACCGGCGCCGCATCCGCCGCCGGCGTTGGTGCCGTCTCAGCCTGGACCGGCGTAGCCTCCGTCGAACGTAACGCCTTCAGGGCCGCCTCACGCGCCCCGGTACCTGTCAGTTCCGCCGGCGCCGGTTGCTGATTCGGACTTGGATTAGGTGTCGCCGAGGTATCCATTGAGCACTAGTATACCATCCTCAGGGCCCCTAACCCAGTGCGTGTGCGATCCCCGCAAACGCCCGTTGCCCTGCTCCCGATCACCTTTGCCACGTCCAAACATTATGCCGCAATCCTCTCCAGCTCAATGTAATA
>CAZDGK010000025.1:14176-19964 GCA_964505035.1 uncultured Candidatus Saccharimonadales bacterium | reverse complement strand
CCTGTTTAATAACTATGTGTCGCCGGGACCGGATCAGTTTTTCTTTGGGCAGAACATCGTGTTTATGGTGCTGGTGGTGCTACTGGCGGCAGATGTAGCCAGCCGGCTGGCCCGGCGGTGGCGGTGGGTGGTTGGCGCGCTGCTGGCCCTGGTGCTGATAGCGCCAGTCGGTGAGGTTGGTTCGTGGGGCTATCATAACTTTATGCAGCATGATGTGGGGACGATTAAGGCCCAGGCCAAGGTGGCCTGCGCAACCCAGACAACGCCGGGCGATAGTGTGTTGGTGGGCGTATATCCGAGCATTGACCTGCATGTGCGCCTGCCGCGGGCCCAGCTCTGCACCGCCGAGGTGGCGGCCTACCAGCCGGACTACGTGACGTTTGGGCTGCAGCCCGGAACCGACCCGTACCTAGGGCTAAACAGCCCAATGACCGTGCAACAGGTCTTTGTGGCGCCGCGGGATGGCCTGGCGGGGGTGTCGGTGTACCTGTCGACGTTTATGCGGCACTGGACCAGCCCATACCGGCTGACGCTGTACCGTGAGGACTGCCGGACGGTCGTGCGGCAGACCGACCTGCCACCGCTAATTTCCGACAACCGGTACCTGGACGTGCATTTCGCGCCGGTGACTGACTCGGCTAGCCGTCGTTATTGCTTTGACTTGAAGCCGACAACTATACCAGCCGACGCGCTGGCAGCCTGGATGACGCCACCGGATTCGTACCCGGCAGGGCAGTTGCTCTTGAACGGCCAACCTGATCCACGTACGCTAGTGTTTAGTTTGCTCTATCCAAACGTCAATTAGGGGGTGTTGTGGCTCGCATAATCCGTAACTTGGTGACTGATCTGGACGGGACGCTCGTCTTCAATCGTCAGGCAAACGTGGAGGCCTACGTGCGAGCATTTCGGGACGTGGGCGTGGAATTCGCGTCGGATGAGTACCTCAAGGCCTTCGGGCTGCGGTTTGACGCCATGATTGAACGGGTAGCTCCGCATCTGGACGAAGCCGGCCGACAGCGGGTGAAGGAGCGCAAGAAGCACCACTACGCCCAGGTGGTCGAGCTGATTACGCCCAACCAGCCGCTGATGGACTTCCTGAAGGCCATGCGGGGGACCCACAAACTGGGCCTGGCCACCACGGCCAGCCGGCACAACGCGCTGATGATCATCGAGTATTTTGGCCTGGCAGAGACCTTTGATGCCATGATCTTTGGCGAAGATGTGACCCACGGCAAGCCACACCCCGAATGCTATGCGCTCTGCATTGAGAAGCTGGGTGGCCGGCCCGACGAGACGCTCATCTTCGAGGATTCGGAGACCGGTATGAAGGCGGCCGAGGCGGCCGGTGCCCAGGTGATACGGGTGGCGACGGATGAAGTATAAGGCTTTCTTTTTGCTAGTGCTGCTGCTGGGACTCGGCATTAGCGGGTACTACTTGTACCGGTTCTGGCAGGGGGTGCCGCCACTAGCAACTGCGCCCCTCACCGTTCGCCTGGGGGGTTTTTTGGTTCTGGCGGTGGCATTGCAGCTACTTGGGCACTACATTCGGGCATACAAGTGGCGGCTGCTGCTGACGCCCATACGGCCAACTAAGGTGCGAACGCTTTTCAAAGGTGTGGCGGTCGGGTTTTTGTTTAATAGCATTCTGCCGTTTCGGATTGGCGAGTTTATCCGGGCCGACATGGTGGGGCGGGCGATGCAGATTAGCAAATCGGTGGTGTTTGCCACCATCCTGATGGAGCGGGTGGTGGACGGCGCGATTCTGGTGCTGATCTGCGTCCTGGCGATCGTGGTGAGCCCGTGGCTGCACCAGGGCACCAACGTGGGAGTGGTGGTGCTCGGCCTGAGCTTGGTGGTAACGCTGGTGGCACTGGGACTGGCGGCCGTGTATACGCAAAACCGGACGTTTTTGCGGCTGGTCCGGCGGGTGACGGCGGTGTTTAATGACCGACTGCGCGACCGACTGCGGTTTGTGGCTTGGTCAACGATCTTCGGGGTGCGGCTGGTACTGCGCGAGGGAGCCCTGGGCCAGTACATGGCGTGGTCGGTGGTGATGTGGGTCGTGTACCTGGCGGCCGTGGCCGTGGTGATTGTGGGCCTCGCAGACATCACCAACCTAGCGGTACTTACCTACACGTCAGCCCTGTCGTACCTAAGCGTGGCGATACCGTCGGGTCCGGGATACTTGGGTACGTACCTCTACTTCTTCACCAACCTGGCGATGCAGCTGATAAGCCCGGCGAGCCGGCTATATGAGGTAGCGATCGTGTCGTGGATCGTGATGATTGTGCCGATCTCGCTGGCCGGAGCCGTGCTGCTGGTGGTGGGACGGCGACCGCGGGTAGCGACCGAGACTGAGGCCGAGGCACCGGAGTCGGCACTGCGCAACAAGCTCTACCGGCAGCGGGATATTAGTGCCGAGCTGAGTCACTTCTTGGACGCCTACCTGTCTGGGGCGGAGCTGAGCCAACGCTTGAGCGAGGCGGAGGTGAGTGGCCGGGTGAAGCTATTGCGGACATTTAAGGGCGGCTCCAATGCTATCACCATGCTGGCCTGGAGTAGCGCTGGCACCCTTGTGCGCAAGATGACGCTACCGCAGCACGCCGAGAAGCTGCGAGCGCAATACGACTGGCTGGTGGAGCGGGACGGCCTCCCCCACTTGCCCAAGGTGCTCGGCGAGGATATGAGTGACGGGCAGTACGCCTTCGACATCCACTACGCACCAGGCTACAAGCCAATGTTTGACTACATTCACTCCCAGAGCGATGAGGCTAACCGTGAGGTGATCCGGCGGGTGGTGCGGTTTATGCACGAGCGAGTGTACGACCCGCGCCCAGCGACGGCCGCCGAGCAGAACGTGCGCGACTACATTGACACCAAGATCGTCGGCAAGCTGGAAGACACCATGGCGCTCGACAACACGGTGGCCAACCTGGGACGACTGCCATCAGTGAGCATTAACGGTACGCGGTATGACAACTGGCAACGGGTAGTGGAACGGATTCTCGGCCACCCACAAGCGATGCGCGATCTGGCCGACTACGAGGAGAGCCCCATCCACGGAGACTTGACGGTGGACAATATCATCGTGAACCCGGACGATGGCGACTTCATCATCCTCGACCCCAACAACGAGAATCAGATCTCGTCGGTAGTGGTGGATATGGCCAAGCTCTACCAGTCACTGCACTCGGGCTACGAATTCCTGGTGGGGCTCGAGCGAGCGGAGGTGCAGGGCGGCAGCATACGGTTTGACGAGCAGGTGTCGTCGCGCTACGCCAAGCTGCATGAGGTTCTAGATGAGGAAATGAGGCGGACGCTGCGGCCGGCCGAGTACCGCACCCTGCTCTTCCACGAGGCGGTGCACTACGCGCGGATGCTGACGTACCGGGCCAAGATCAACCCAGCGTCCCTGCCGGCCTTTTATGCGGTTTCGGTGAGGCTGTTTAACCAGTATATTGATCAGTATGATCGACCGTCTGAAGAAATCTGAACTGGTGCGGTATGCCCTGGTGGCAGCCGGGCTAGTAGGCGTGGAGGTCGGGGTATTTGTACTGATGAACACGGTGCTCGGCATCAGCTACCTGATCGCAACACCAGTCAGCACAATAGTGGTGATTATTTTGAATTGGTATCTCAGCGGCAAGTGGGTGTTCCACAACCATGTGCACTCGCCGCGCAAGGAGTTTGTGCTGGTGGTGATTGTGAGCGTGATCGGGATTGGGATCCAGACGGCGGTGGCGAGCTTGGTGGTGGAGGTGCTGCGGCTGGCGCCATTGGTGGCAAAGCTGGCGGCCATCGGTGTGACCTTCTTCTGGAATTTCTGGGTGCGGCGACGGTATATTTTCCCGACGCTGCCGTAGACGGTCACCCTGCCCATACCTGTCATGGTATACTGGATTCAGATAGTAGGTGATGTCCAGTGGCAGTGTCCCAACGTAAACGAAACATCTATATCGCACTGGCGGTAGTCGCTCTGCTGCTGGCGGCGGGGGCGTATGGCTTCTGGCGCGACAGCGTGCACCAGGCTGCCGACACGACGGCCAGCGACCGGGAGCACCCCAAGGCTAGCCCTGGTGCTGCCATCGTGAATTCACCCGACTCCTCGCCGACGCCAACGATTGAGCCAACGAGTGCGGCTCAGCAGAGCCAGGACGGTACAGTGACCGTGACGAGCCCGACGAAGGGTGGCACCGTGACGCCGACTTCCGTGGTGACCGGCAGCGGGCCGGCTAATACGACGGTGTATTACCAGCTGAAGGGCGGCAAGAGCGGACAGCTGGCGCTGGGCCAGGGCAAGACCAGTGCGACCGGGGCGTTTTCATTTCCGCTAGCGTTTTCAAACCAAGTGAGCGGCGGGAGTGACCAAGGCACCCTGGAGGTCTACACGCTGACTGCGGCCGGTGCGGAGGCCAACCAGGTGGACATCTTGGTAAATATCCAGGGGCAATAGCATGCGCCGACTGATTTACAGCATGGTCCTGGCGGGCGCCCTGACGGCGGGCTGGCTGACGATGCCCAGCCCGGCTGCGGCCTATGCTAATACACCGCCGATCGACTCGAGCTACAACTCGAGAATCATCGACGACTCCGTAATGCTCAACAAGGACACGATGACGGTAGCCGACATTCAGGCTTTCCTCAACAGCAAGGTGCCGGTATGCGACACCAACCATCAAGGCGGCCTGCCACAATACCCACCGCCATACACCTGCCTGAAGGATTATGTGGACCCGACGGTCAACAAGTCGTCAGCGCAAATCATCTACGACATGGCGCAGGCCCGAGGGCTGAACCCACAGGTGATCCTGACGATACTGCAAAAAGAGCAAGGGCTTGTGACGGACACCTGGCCCTACCCTAGTCAGTACCGCGCAGCGATGGGCTACGGCTGCCCTGAGGCGCAGAGTGTCTGTGACTCGACCTACTACGGTCTCTACCATCAGATTGACTGGGGCGTGAGCATGCTACGCGCGCGCACTGCCCGGTCGTGCCGAGACTCGACGGTTTTGCCCGCCTGGAGCGATATTCCTGACGAACTCAAGGTGGGCAACACCACTGACCCGGCCACGGCGGGGCGCGTGGACGGGGTGGCCACGTTGATTGGCTCATGTGCCACAGGCGCGATGTATTACTATACTCCTCACCGGCCCGACAGCGCCTACACGCTGCGCAATGGCTCCTACTACTACGGCAACTACAATTTTGTGACGTACTTTAACAGCTGGTTTGGATCAACCTGGGGCAGCCCACTGTACCAATCTCGGACGGACAGCAAAATATATGCCATTGCGAATGGGTTTAAGTATTACATTCCCGACTACCAGACGATGGTGGCCTATGGGTTCCATAGGCTAGCGGTGAACCTGGTGGATCAGACGATGATTGATGGATTCCCAGTAGACCCGGATCCGGCCAACAGGACTCTTACTACGGTAGCGCATCAGGCGGGTGACCCCTCCGGCATCACCTATCTATTCGATGATGGCAAGCGATACGCGATTGATGGCTCGGCCTGCGCCAAGAACCTGGATGGTTCAGTCAACCCAACGACCACCTGGGGCATCGACTGCTTTAATACGGCCGTGAACAAGGCTCTGCCGGTGCCGTTCTTTACCCAATACACGGTGTATGACGGTCCAATCCCGCCGATGATGGCGTTCCAGAACACGGTGTACAAGCTGGAGGGCGGCAATAAGCGGCCGATTATGGACAGTGTGTTCATTGATGTACTGGGCGGCTGGGCCAAGGTGCGGTGGATGAAGGACATCAACGCCATGCAGCCGCT
>CAZDGK010000025.1:0-14076 GCA_964505035.1 uncultured Candidatus Saccharimonadales bacterium | reverse complement strand
TGGCCAGTGGGCACACCGGTGACCGACGCACCGCATGCGCTGGCGGGCCTGCCAACAACGGCTCTGCCGGGGGTGTTATCATCGGCCGGCGGGACGATATTTACGGTCTGGGGTAGCAAAAAGTTTGTGTTCCCGACGTTTGATGACTTCTTTGGACTAGGCTTTAGCCTGAACATGGTGGGGACGGTGTCGCCATACACCGAAGGGCTTTTCAGCGGCGCGTTTGGCGGCTTCCACCTCGCGCCGGGGCGGCTCTACAAGGTGAGTGGCGCGGACGTCGTATATCTGGTAAACGGGGCCAGCAGTCTGGTAGTGCCTAGCCCCAACTACTTTGCCTACTTTGACTTGCCCACTACCAAGACGCTGACGGTGGACGCCACCACAGCGGCCCGCTACCCCAGCGCGGGAATGCTACCCCTGGCCTTCAAGAACGGCGCCGGGGCGGTGTATATCGCCGACGGCGTGAAGCGCGTGGTGAGCGCGAGCATGCAGACGCAGTACGGTCTGACGGTCAGCAGCCTGACAACTCTGACTGATGTCGCGGTGAGCCGCCTGCCAGACGGGGCGGCCGCCACTCAGTTTGCCAAGATTAGCAACGGGCAAATCTTCTACATCACTGGTGGACAGCGCAAATACATCACCACGCCAGCGACGCTCGTGAGCCTAGGAGCCAACGCCGGCAACATTGTGAACGAGCCAGATGAATTTATCCTAGCCATGCCTGACGGCGGCAGCCTATAATACTCCTATTACAGGAGTGGTTTGATTATGGCGAAGACGGCTGAACTGTTTAAGTACGAAGGCTATGAGATCCCGATGGATCTGGTGGATCTGACGGGCGGGGGCGCAGACACCTGGGATGTGATCTCGAAGGGCCACATGAACCAGTACGAACAGTACACACCGCTGAAGCCCGACCACTTTTTCCTGGAGGTGGGGTGCGGCGTGGGCCGGGACGCCATGCAGCTAGCCAAGGTATTGGACAACGGCAAATACGTGGGTTTTGACATCATCAAGCCGAGCATCGACTGGTGTACGGCCAACATCACGCCCAAGTACCCGCACTTTACCTTCCACTATTACGACGTGTACAGCCAGATACACAATGGCGGCGGCAAGCTTCGAGTGTCGCAGGTGAAGCTGCCGGCAAGCAACGGCGAAGTAGACCGGATCGCGCTGCACTCGGTGTTTACGCACATGTTCCGCGACGACATTCAGCACTACCTGCACGAGTTTCGACGGGTGCTGAAGCCGGGCGGACTGGTGCTGGCGTCGTTCTTTGTACTAGACCCAGAATCGCGCGAGATGGCCAAGACCTCCCCGCACCCGCTGAAGTTTGAGCACCCCTACGGCGACGGCTGTTGGATTAATGACAAGGACTACCCGGAGGGCGCCATCGGCTACACTCCGGAGGTGATCAATGGCATGCTGAGCCGGGCCGGCTTGCGGCTGGTGGACGGCATCCACCGCGGGTTCTGGAGTGGGCGCGAGGGCGTGACCGACGGCCAGGACATTCTGATCCTGGAGCCGGATCCGGAGTGGCAACCGGCGTCGCGCTGGGCGCGGTTATTCGGCACGAACTAGCTAGCCAATTCTGGCAGCTCTACTGCGAGGGGACGCAGAAGCCGACACCGTCATCGACCCAGCCGGGATAATGGGCCACGGCATAATCGACCTCATATTTGCTAGGCGTGAAGAGGCGCTCGGCGGTGAGATAGTTGGCCATGCGATAGATGGTGGTGGTACTGGCGCTGCAGGGGATGGAGTAGAAGGCTGGGCCTTCGTAGATCCAACCGGGGTCGTTGGCGACGGCCATTTGGGCCTCGTAATAGCTATTGGTGAAGAGGCGTTCGTGGGTGCGCCAGTTGGACAGGCGGTAGACCGGGACGGCGCCGGGCAGGTCGGGGGTGCCGGCGTGGAAAGTGACGCCCTCATAGATCCAGCCATTGTCATTGATGGGCGCCAGGATGGCCTCATAGGGATTGATGGTGATCATGCGCTCGTGAGTACGCCAGTTGGACAGGCGGTAGACGAAGGTAGAGACGATGGGCTGCCAGGAATAGGACAGCACATCGGTGTTTGGCGTGAGATCCACGGCGGTGGCGCCATCAGTACTCCAGAGATTGTTGCCGATGCCGGATTGTGGGCTGAGGTAGAGCAGAGTGTTGCCGTCTGGTGATACAACTGGGTTGTATTCGTCCTGGGCCGGCGTGTCGGTGAGCCGCACTACGGCTGAACCCGTGGGGTCCATGGCGTAGATGTCGTAGCGGTAGGTGTTGGGTACGCTGTCGCGATCGCTGGAGAATAAAATGGCTTCACCGGTCGGGTCCCAGGAGGGGCCAAAGTTGGAGTGGGTGCCGTCGGTGATCTGAGTTAGCTCCGTGCCATCGGGCTTGATGGTGAAGATTTGGCTATTGTAAATGTCGGCCGGGTCGCGGAGTGAGAAGGCAATCAAATCGCCCTTGGGAGACCAGGAGGGATCCATGGCCGGCAGCAGATAATCATTGCTCAGGACATGGGCTTGGCTACCGTCCATATTGACGATCGAGAGGTCGTCGCCGCCGCCAACGACTAGGCGCAGACCATCTGGCGACCAGCTGGCTGCCTCGCCGTAGCCTAGGCGGTGGGGGTTGGCGCCATTGACGTCGGCCACGTATAGCCACGGACCGGCGGCGGCAGAATCATATTTGGAGTAGGCGATCTTGGTGCCGTCGGGTGAGTAGGCCACCGACGTCCAGCCGCCAAGCTTAGCGGTGGCGGTGCCGGATACGGGTGCCTGGCCGGAGCCGTCGGCATTCATGGTGATGAGCGGCGGATCGGCCGGGTCATTGATGTTTTCGTAGCGGTAGGTGATTTGGCCATTAGTACCAGGGTACGCCCCCGCTGAAGCGGGTGCGGGCAAGAAACCCGGGGCGGTACCCAGCAGGAATGTGAGGGCGGCCAAGATGAGACGAGTTTTAAGCATACGCCACCATACCACAGACAGGCTTATTTTGCAAGGTGTGGGCCTGGTTTGGCTAGTTGGCTGAGTGAAGGATGTCGTTGACGACGAGGTCTTCTTGCTTCTTCCAGTCGTTGCTGACGGAGGCGAGGCCGCCCCGCTGAATCTTGGTGCGGAGCTCTTCGTCCTCGATGAGCCAGCCGATTTTCTCGGCCATGGCGGCGGCGGAGGGCTCGGCGATGAGGCAGTTTACGCCGTCCTTGAGGAACCAGAGGTTGTCTTCGTTGTTATTGGTGACGGTCGCCATGCCAGAGGCCATGTACTCAAATGGCTGGTAGGACGGGTGCTTGGAGAGCATGTAGACGAAGCCGATATCACAGCTAGCGTAGAGCTTGGAGACCTCCTCGTGGCCGTTGAGGCGGCCGAGGTTAGTGATGAGGCCCTTGAGGCCATAGCTGGCTTCGTTCCACTCAGCGCCGGCGGTGATGATCTCGATGCGGTCGCCATAGCGCTTGATGAGCTGCTGGATGATCAGGATGCCGAGCTCGAAGGCATTGCGCGGGGCGCCAGGGCGAGCATAGAAGTAGATTTTCAGGCGCTTATTGTGGCGGTCGGGCATGATGAGCGGATAGTATCTGGAGTCGACGGCTGGCACGAAGCTTATACCTTCCATGCCATGACGCTTATGGATGGCCATGAGCAGGCCGGTCGTGTTGACGACGCCATAGAAGCCGAAGCGGTAGGTGGACTCGGCCAGGGCAAAGACTGGGCCGCCGACATAGAAGAGCGGCTCGTAATCCTGGGCAAAGTAGTATTTGCGCTTGGTTTGATTGAAGCGCAGCAGGCAGTAAGCGCTCATCCAGATGGTGCAGAAGGCGATATCGGTGGGCGGCAGGTCCTCGATGCGATCCTTGGCCAAGTCCATGACGATGAGCTCGGCTGACTGGAGGGCCGGGAAGAACTGGTCGATCTGAGCCTTCATGGCCACATGGTCGAATAAGTGGCGGTCGTAGATGACGATGCGGGGCTTGATGCCGGCCTCGGCCATGGCGTTCATCATGCGGAAGATGGTGAAATTGCCACCATAGTGGATGTGGTCAAAGTAGGGCACAAACCAAGTGGAGGTGCGAATGGGGTCGGGCTTGGGGCCCGCGGTGGCGGCTTGGCTGTGCTCAATGTCGCCGGCCGTGATCTGGAAAACAGGACTGGAAAGCATCTGGTAGTCGAGGTTGTAGCGAATGCCATGGGCGCGCAGGGACTCGGGCAAGTAGGGGCTGGCCTTGGCGTAGACGCGGCGCATAGCCCAGGGTACGAAGCGAACCAGTTTGCGGCCGAAAATGACTGGGCCCTCGGTAGTGAGCGATTCCCAAGCTTTTTGGAAGCGGTATTTCAGATTCAAGATAGGTCTCCTAGTTTGATTTGCTCGGCCTGGGGCGACATGAGGTCTAGATTGGGATTGAAGTAGGGGTCGCCGGCGTCCAGGTAGCGCCGGTAATACTTCATGGACACATTATAGTCGTGGACGTTGTCGTCGCGCTGATTATAAACACCTACGCTGACGCCTTCATAGTGGATGAGCTTGGCGAAGGGCCAGTAGACGTTGCGGTAGCCAGCTTCATAGAGCGCCAGCCCAAAACGGACGTCGGAGCCGGCGGTGATGAACTCCTCGTCTAGACCGCCGACTTGCTCGTACTTGGAAGCCTGGACGGCGATGCAGGCGCCGGTGACGGCTAGGTAGTTGCGCGGCCAGTCGGGGAGGCCGAAGTAGGTGAAGTTGCCCAGGCCCAGGCCGCGGAAGATGTGGCCTACCACCCCAAAGAAACCGAGCACGACACCGGCATGCTGGATGGATTTGTTGGGATACTCCAGATAGGCGCCCACTTCGCCGACGCCCGGCTGGATGGCTACCCCGACAAGCTCAGTGAGCCACTCGGGGTTGATGACCTCCATGTCGTTGTTGAGGAAGACCAGGACCTCGCCGGTGGCGTGGCGACGGCCAAAATTATTGACGGCTGACCAATTGAACGGCTGATCGTAGGAGACAACCTGGATGCGCGGGTCCTTGAGGGTTTTGAGATAGACGGCGGTGGCGGGATCGGTGCTGCGATTGTCGACGAGGATGATCTCGTAGTTGGGATAGGTGGTCTTGGCTAGGACCGAGTCGATCATGACCTTGGTGACCTGTGACTTATCCTTGAATGGGATGATGAGTGAGGCCTTGGGATTGCCGGGAGTGGCGTACCGGACGTGATAATTGGAGGGGGCACCAGGAACGTTCTCGGCTACGGCATTGATCTTGTGGCGCTTGAGGTACTCATTGAGGGCTTTGACGCCCGCGACCAGAAGCTCGGGTTTGCGACTGGGATGGACGGCGGTGGAGCCTTCGGCGTAGCGCCAGTGATAGAGAATTTTCGGGATATGGTGGATCTTGGGATGGTGATCGAGTAGCCGCAGAGCGAAGTCGAAGTCCTGGGCGCCTTCGTAGCCGGAGCGGATGCCCTTGACCCGGCGGACGAGCTCGGCGCGAACGACGGTAAAGTGGGTGACGTAGTTGACGTTCATAAAGAGGTCCGGCGACCAGTCGGGCTTGAAGAGAAAGGGCAGGCGGTCGCGGCCGTCTTCGCTGAGCTTGTCTTCGTCGGAGTAGAACCAGTCAATATCTGGCTGATCCTGGAGAACGCGCACGACCTCGTTGAGGGCATGGGGGGCGAGGGTGTCATCGCAATCGAGAAAAGCGATGTAGTCGCCGGTGGCGGCCTTGATGCCGGTATTGGTGTTGCCGGCGATGGACTTGTCGGAGGTGGAGGGAGTGAGCTTGATGCGCGGGTCGCGAGTGGCTTGGCGGGTGACGTCGGCAGATGCTTCTGGCTTGGTGGAGCCTTCGACCAGCACTAGTTCCCAGTTGTCATAGGTCTGGGCAATGATGGAGTCGATAAGCTGCTGGGTGTATTTGGGCAAGGGATTAAAGGTCGGGACGACGATACTAATAAGCGGCCGGTATGAATACTGGCCGACCGGCGAGATGGTGCTGGGCTCGACCCGCTTGACCCATTGCTGGTAGGTTTCGGGCGGGTTGGACTCACGGCGGCCGCGCAGACGGTCGTAGACGCGCTTGGCAGTGCGGCGGCGACGGCTGCCGACGGGCAGCAAATGCAATATGACTCGCTTGAGATGCTTCACAACTTCACTCACTACTCACTCTTAGAGGACCTTATGCTAAGATAACATAAGTTTACGCCTCAATTCGCAGACTTATGCCCTCACCCATTACTCTTTCTAAGGTGGAGATGAATACGAACCGCAACTACTGGAGCATGGTGCGGGAGCTTGCTGTGAGCGACTTCAAGCTGAAGTACCAGGGCTCAATCCTGGGCTATGTGTGGTCACTGATCAAGCCGCTAGCGATCTTTGGGGTGCTGTACGTGGTGTTTAGCGTGTTTGTGCGGATTGGCTCGGATATTCAGCACTACCCGGTGTACCTGCTGCTGGGTATCGTGCTGTGGAACTACTTTGCCGAGTCCACCAACAACGCGATGCGGTCGATCGTGGACAAGGGCGATCTGATCCGCAAGGTCTACTTTCCGCGGATTGTGATACTGCTGGCCACCAGCATTAGCGCGCTGATTACTCTGGTGCTGAACCTGTTGATTGTGGTGGTGTTTATGGCCGCCAATCAGCTCTTCCCTGCCCCCTTGGAGGTAGCTGGTTTTATACTGCTGATCGTTGAGCTGTACTGCCTGAGCCTGGGCGTGTCGTTCTTCCTGGCGGCCTGGTATGTGAAATTCCGGGACTTCGCCTATATCTGGGAAGTGGCGCTGCAGCTGCTGTTCTATGCCAGCGCGGTGATCTTCCCGCTCAACATCATTCCGGCCCGGTACTACCACTTCCTGCAGGCGCTGACACTGAGCCCGGTGACGCAGATCATCCAGGACGCGCGGCAGCTGCTGATTGGGCCAGACGCGATCACGACGTTTGACGCGGTGCACAGCGCGCTACGGTTTGTGCCCTACCTGATTCCCCCACTGCTAGCGGTGCTGGGCTACTTGTACTTTGAGCGAGCGGCTAGCCGCTTTGCGGAGGATGTGTAGTGGCGCGGGGGGTAGCAATCTCAGTGCAGGGGGTGAGCAAGACATTCCGGCTGCCGCACGAGCGATATTCGAGCCTCAAGCAGAGCGCGTTGCATCTGTTTAGTAAGCGGACATACAGCACATTCCAGGCAGTACAGGATATGAGCTTTGAAGTGGAGCAGGGCAGCTTCTTTGGCATCGTGGGGCGCAATGGCTGCGGCAAGAGTACGCTGCTGAAGATGCTGGCGGGGATCTATGTGCCGACGAGCGGTAGCATCAAGATTCATGGCTCGCTGTCGCCGTTTATCGAGCTGGGGGTCGGCTTTAACCCGGAGCTGACGGCGCGGGATAACGTGTTTTTGAACGGGGCGATCTTGGGTCTGTCACGCAAGGAAGTGATGGCGAAGTTTGACGAAATCATTGGGTTCGCGGAGCTCGAGGCCTTCGTCGACCAGAAGCTGAAGAACTTTAGCTCCGGCATGCAGGTCCGGCTGGCGTTCTCGATTGCGGTACAGGCGCAATCGGAGGTGCTGCTGGTGGATGAAGTGCTGGCCGTGGGCGATGCGTCGTTCCAGAAGAAATGCTTTGATGTGTTCCGGCGGCTCAAGAAGGAAGGCCGCACGATCGTGTTTGTGACGCACGACATGAGCAATGTCATGGAATTTTGTGACCAGGTGCTGGTGATGAGCGAGGGCAAGAAGCTGGCCTTGACTGGGCCTGACCAGGCTAGCGACCTGTACCACCGCCTGAATGCCGAGGGCGACCTAGCCGACATGGAGCAGCTAGACGAGAGCCAGCGCTGGGGCAATGGCAAGGTGCGTATCAAGAGTGTGGAGTTTGTGGACGGAGCCGGCGGGGCCAACCGGGTATTTAAGACTGGCCAGCCGCTGACGGTGAGGGTGGAGCTAGAGCCGGCCAAGGAGAAGTTCCCGCTGCTGGTTGGACTGGCGCTGTACGGCGCAGACGGCACACACATTGCCGGGCCCAATAGCAGTGGTATCAAGGTAAGTAGCCACGACAAGGTGGTGGAGTTCACGGTGGACCAACTGCCACTGATTGAGGACACCTATAGCGTAACGGTAGCGCTGTTTGACGAGACGGCCGGCGAGACCTACGACCACATTGATAAGGGCTTTTCGTTTGCGGTGGGAGGCGCCAAGCGAGCGTTTGGCAGCATGGTGCTGTTTGGCGACTGGAGGGCGCAATGAAAAAGGCGGACCGGTTCGTGCCGGTGCCCGAGCTGTATGATCTGGCCTTTGACCAGTTTAGCCGTCAATATCAGGTGAAGCGGCTGGTGGAGGCCGTGCGGACCAAGCACAAGCTACGAATTCTGGATGTGGGTGGCCACAATGGCAAGACGCGGGAGTTTTTCCCGGGCGATGAGGTGCTGGTGGCGGACCTCTACGACATCGAGGAGCCGGGCTATCTGAAGGCCAGTGGCCTGGACTTGCCGTTTAAGGATGGTGCCTACGACGTGGTGGTCTGTTTTGACGTATTTGAACACATTCTGCCGGGCGACCGAGAGCGCTTCCTGACCGAGATCACGCGAGTGGCCAGACAATGCGTGGTGGTGGCCGCGCCATTTGATACTGAGTTTGTATCGCAGGCCGAGCAGGAATTGAACGCCTACTACCAGCGGGTGACCGGGCAGGAGCACCGCTGGCTGCGGGAGCATATCGACAATGGCCTGCCGCGGCAGGAGGAGATCGAGCGGTTCCTAGAGCAGCACAAATTGGCCTACCAGACCTACAACAGCAATAACATCTTGCTATGGTCGGGTATGCAAAACCTGATTTTCCTGGCAGACTCGGTGCGGGCGCCAGAGCGGATTAGCTCGCTAAACCGGTACTACAACGAGCACCTGCCCATGCTGGGAGACGGCAGCGAGCCGAGCTACCGGCGGATTTACTTTGCGATCAAAGGCGGGCGCTTGCCGGAGCGGTCCGAGATCTCGGAGCCGGTGGATATGGGGACGCTGCGGGAGCTGATCAACCGGATGGGCGTGGCGCTGCATGACATGATCTATGGCAACGGGGTGCTGAGCGACCAGATGCAGGCGCTGGCAGCCAAGGACCGCGAGCTGGAGGGCGTGAGGCACGAGCTGCAACACACCCGCAACCAGCTGAGCGAGGTGCTGGGGTCGCGGAGCTACCGGCTGGCAACAACGCTGCGGCGGATCAAGAACCAACTAGTGCCCCGCCGACGGAGCTAGCGATGGCCCGCGCATATGTGGTGATTCCAAACTGGAATGGCATCGACCTGCTGCCAGAATGCTTGGAGTCGCTGCGACAACAGACCCTGAAGCACCAGGTCGTGCTGGTCGACAATGGTTCGGTGGATGGGTCGGTGGCGATGGTGCGCGAGCGCTACCCCGAGGTGCAGGTGATTGAACTGCCGGTGAACACTGGCTTCACAGGCGGCGTGAACACGGGGATTGAAGTAGCGATGGACGAGGGCGCCGACTATGTGGCGCTGTTTAATAATGACGCGGTGGCCGACGAACATTGGCTAGAATACTTAGTGACAACAGCCGAGGCGCATCCGGAGGTGGGGGCCGCGGGTGCCAAGATCGTGACGCAGGATGGCCAGCGGATCGACTCGACTGGTGACCTCTACACGATCTGGGGATTCCCCTTCCCCCGGGGGCGCGACGAAGAGGACCAGGGTCAATATGATGGACCCGAGCAGACGGAGGTGTTCGCGGTGAGCGGTGGCGCGAGCCTGTACCGGGTGAAGATGCTGCGACAGATTGGACTGTTTGACCAGCGATTTTTCGCCTACTACGAGGACGTGGATGTGGCTTTCCGTGGGCGGCTCGCGGGATGGAAGATGCGATTTGAGGCGCGGGCGGTGGTGCGGCACTACGTGGGTGGCACGAACGAGCGGATGGACGAGTTTGAGCGTAGCGGCTCGACCGAGCTGAAACCCAAAGACCACACGGTGGCCAGCGGCGCTTCGACGGACTTCTCGCGCTACCATACGGCCAAGAATTATGTATACCTGTACACGAAGGATATGCCGGCTAGGCTGTGGTGGCGGTATTTGCCACGGTTCTGGCTGGGAGTTGTGATGATGGCAGCCAATAGCCTACGGCGCGGGCAGGCCCGGCCGTGGCTGCGAGCCATGGGCCGGCTGGTGGTGACGATGCCAGGCGTATGGCTGGAGCGGGTGCGGGTGCAGCGACTGCGCAAAGTGAGCGCGGCGGACATCGACCGGCTGCTGTATAAGCACCTGCCACCGCAGCAGACGAGCTTGCGGCGGGCGCTGGAGCGGCTGGGCCTGAGCGGGCTGGCGAAGCACTTGTAGCAAAGAAGAACCGCCCGCTTCAGCGCCAGATATTGGCGGGAAACGGGCGGGGTTGGGACTAGCCCACGGCGCCGGATGGATTGCAGAGCGCAATGGAGCCGGGACCGAGACGCACGTCCGGCCGCAGCAGCTTGAAGGGAGTGTCGAGGCTCGGCGCCGACGGGATGAAGCACAGAGTGCCATCGAGTCCGCGGAGCTCGGGATGCTTGGCCATCACCGCTGCGATGGTGGTCGGCTGGTCGATGACGACCGGATACTCCCACTGCTCGCCGACGAACGCGCCGTAGAGGCAGGATTCGTAGGCCGCCAGATTGTCAGACTGCTGGACCCAGGAGCAGACGCTCGCGGGTAGCGGCCTGGGATGAACCTTCCAGCCGCCGGTCACGGTGATGGTCCCGAAAACCATGGCCAGGCTGACGGCTCCGGC
This sequence comes from uncultured Candidatus Saccharimonadales bacterium, assembly GCA_964505035.1. GTDB lineage: Bacteria > Patescibacteriota > Saccharimonadia > UBA4664 > UBA4664 > CAZDGK01. Next base: position 3,335 of record CAZDGK010000025.1, on the reverse strand, counting down.
CATGCGGGCTGCCTGACGATACGGGGCATTCTGAGGACTCCAGAGCCCGTAGGCAAGCATGGTGGCCGCGGCAGCCGCCAGGACCAGCGCAACGAGTAGCTGCCAGTTGAACGTCGACATGGCCGCTCCTTCCATTTGATAGGCAACAAAGCGAACAGTCTTGGTAATTATGACATATTATAAGATTTGTGTCTAGAGCTATAATGATAACATGAGAATTGTGATAGATGCCCGGATGTACGGGCCGCGGCGCTGGACTGGGATTGGCCGGTATTTGCAGCACCTGCTGCTAAACCTAGAGAAGCTAGACCAGGACAATGAATACATGGTGCTGCTGACTCAGGAGGTGTGGGATGACTACCAGCCAGGAGCAGCCAACTTCCACAAGGTGCTGTCCCCTTTCCGGCCGTACGGCCTGGGTGAGCAGCTGGGGCTGGCGCGGCAGCTCTACAATCTGCGGCCAGATCTGGTGCACTTTGCGGCGCCCAACACTCCCCTACTCTACTGGGGACGACACACCACCATGGTGCACGACCTGATACTGCTCGACTATTCGACGGCCCGCGGCTCAGTCTGGCGGCGAGGGGTGTATTGGATGAAGCGTCTGGTGTTTGGGTTGATGATGTGGGCGGTGGCCCGGTCGGCGCGGCAGCTGTTTACGCCGACCGAATACGTGCGCGACCAGCTACTGAAGCGCTACCATCTGCGGCCGGAGCGGGTGACGGCAACGCGTCTGGGTATTGACCTGCTGATCGCGGCGGCCGAGCCGATTGACCGATTCGAGACGGGACCGGAATATGCGCTGTACGTGGGCAACTGCTACCCGTACAAGAACGTGGCGCGGTTGGTGGAGGCGTTTGCCCAGCTGGCTAGCGAGCGGCCAGGCTTGAAACTGGTACTGGTAGGCCGGGATGACCACTTTCGCAAACTGGTGCGGGATCAGGTGGATGCACTGGGCTTGCACGACCGAGTGGTGTTTACGGGCGCTATTTCGGACGGGGCGCTGAGGGGCCTGTATGAGCACGCGAAGCTGTATGTGCACCCGTCGCTGGCCGAGGGCTTCGGGCTGCAGGCGCTGGAGGCCATGACGGCTGGGGTGCCGGTATTGGCGGCGCGGTCGTCGTGCCTGCCAGAGATCTGTGGCGAGGCGGCCGAATACTTCGACCCACACAGCACGGCGGAGCTGGCCGAGAAGATGCGTATGATGCTCGACGATGAGGCCCGGCGGACGGCGCTAGAGAAGCTCGGCCGCGAGCGGGTGAAGGAATTTTCCTGGCAGGCGATGAGCCGGCAGACTTGGGAGGCGCTGCGCAATTTGCTACCATAAGCAGTATGGAAAGTGAATTTGCGGAGCACGAACCCCACCAAATCCCTAAGCTGCCCGAGGCCGACGAGCCGGAAACGGACATGAAGCCAGAGCATGAGCCGGCCGCTCACGGTCTGAAGGCCAAATGGCGGAACCTATGGCGGTGGATGATGAGCACAACCAAAGGCCGGATGGTAGCCGGGATCGTGGCCGTGGCACTAGTAGGCGGCGCGGTGGCCGCAACGCCGCTGCGCTACCCGGTGGTTGGCTTGGTATACCACAACCACGGCACGGTGACGGTGCGGGACGCCGACACCCAGCAGCCCTTGGTGGACGCCGTGGTGAGCCTAGGCGGCCAGAGCGTGAACACGGACATGCATGGAGTGGCGAGCTTTGACAATCTGAACCTGGGCAATGGCACCATGAAGGTGGTCAAGGCCGGATACAAGACACTGACGCGGAAGCAGCTGGTGCCGGTGGGCGCCTTTAAGGCGACCACGGTGCTGTTGGCGCTGGATGGCACGGCCCTAAGCTTTAGTGTGACCGACAAGATTAGCGGCCTGCCGCTGGATGGTGCGACGGTAACTGTGGGCAGCACCAAGGCTGTGGCCAAGGATGGCGGCGGGCGGATCGTGCTGCCGTCTGGCACGGCGAAATTAGCCGACGGGGTCGTGAGCAAGGACAACTACCTGGACGGCAAGCTAACCTTTGACCTCAACAAGCCGCACGACACCTTTAAGGTGGAGCTGGTGCCAAAGGGTAAGGTGTACTTCCTCAGTAACCGGTCGGGGCGGATTGATATTTACTCAAGCAACCTGGATGGTTCCGAGGCGGCGGTGGCGCTGGCTGGTACCGGCAAGGAGACGCAGAGCGTGGGCATCTTGCCCAACGTGAACCACCCGGAATTACTAGCGCTGGTTTCGACGCGAGAAGGCCGGGTGTCCGGTGGCTATCTGCAAAGCGATTTGTTCATCTACAACACAGACACGAAGCAGCTGAAGAAGATCCAGGAAAACTATACCTACTCGCAATTCCGCGCCTGGGTGGGCGATGCGCTGGTGTACACCAATCCGCGCACGGAAACCGAGATCACCTGGCCCTACAGCAACCATACCTGTGTCGACTTGAAGGCTTACCAGCTGACTAGCCAGAAAACGACCACCCTCTACACCTGCGGGTACTACCAGGAGGTGACGCCGAACGTGGTCTATGGCGACACGTTGTTCTACTCTGTCTACGGAGGGCCGGATGCCAGCAAGGCGGGATTCTACGCGGTGCGGTATGACGGCGCGAACGCCAAGCGGATTGATACTAACCCAGCAACCTCGCTATCACGACAGTCGAAGGACGCTCTGGAAGCCCAGTACTACAGCTACGAATACAATGCGCCGCCGCCGGTCTGGACGACGGTCAATCTCGAAAACCTGAGCATAACTAAGCTGGGGGCGGCTCCTGCCATCCAGTCTTACCGCTCATACGTTGAGTCGGCTAGCGGCGACCACACGGTATTTGTTGACCAACGAGATGGTGGCAATAATTTGTTCCTGACCGACGGTCAGGGTCAGAATGAGCAGCAGCTCACCAAGACTGGTGATGTGGGCCTGTTCGTGCAGTGGATTGGCGATGACTATGTGGTATATAGCTCACAGAGCAAGCTGTACGTGGTGGGCACGAAGGGCGGCAACCCGGTGAAGATCACTGACTTCTATGCCACGAACACCGCCGTGTATGGCGGCGGCTATAGCCCCAACGGTTACTAGACGGCGAGCGGCGCGGCCGACTAGGCTGGCAACTGGCTAGGCCGGCATGACGACAATGTGGCGGTCGCGGCCGTCACCACGGGACTCGGTGGTGATGCCGGGCTGCTCGCGCAGGACCATGTGGACGATGCGGCGCTCGGCTGGGTTCATAGGCTTGAGCTCTTCTTCCTTGCCGGTGTCGGCGACGCGCTGGGCGACTTCGCTGGCCAGCTCCTCGAGGGCGTGGCGGCGGGCGGCGCGGTAGCCGGCGATGTCGACGGAGACGCGCG
>CAZDGK010000024.1:0-20163 GCA_964505035.1 uncultured Candidatus Saccharimonadales bacterium | reverse complement strand
TGCGACTGGGCTGTAGTTGTCCTGACAGGATTTGAACCTGCAACACCTGAGATCCTCACACTAACCACAGACTGTGGGCGTTGCCGCACCAGCTATCCGCGATACATTATGATTCACTAGGGTTTTGCCGCTTTTCGACCAAACTGCCAGAGGCAGTTTTGTTCTAGAGCTCCCGAAGGATTTTAAACTACAGGACACCATGGAAGACTGGATTCGAACCAGCGCACCCAGCGGGTTGCCGGAGCTCTACCTCTGAGCTTACTCCCAATGTCTATATAATAGCATACTTCTTATGATTTTGCAATGGCTAGGCGACTTGATAAAAGCTGAGGGCGGTATCGCCGTAGACCTTGTGCCGGGCCAGCCGTAGGGACTCGAGCTGGGGCGGCTGGTGCTTGCTGCTGTGCGAGACGACGAGGACGCCGCCGGGCAGGACAAATGGGCCGAAGCGGGCTAAGACGTCGGCGTCGAGCTGCGCATAGGGCGGGTCGGCGATAATGAGGTGGTAGCGAGCCTGTGGGCGGTCGGCATCTGGCTGATTGACAGGCAGGGCCAGCCATTTCTCGGCCGTCATGACGTGCAGGACATAGCCCCAGGACAGGCCGAGCGCGGCGGCGTTGCGCTCGATGACGCGCGCAACCGACGAGCTGGCCTCGATGGCATCGACCATGGCGGCGCCACGAGACAGCGCCTCGAAGCCGGCCGCGCCAGAGCCGGCATAGGCATCGAGCACGGCAAAGCCCTCGGGTGCGCCAACGACATCAAAGATGGCGGCGCGGGCCTTGTCACTGAGCGGCCGAACGCTCCGGGTAGCCGGCTGCTCAAAGCCGCGGCCGCGCATGGTGCCGGCGAGGATTCTCACGCGGCTGGCGTGGCGGCTTCGGCCTGGACCGCCAATTGTTGGCCGGCTTCGAGTATTGCGAGCAGCCAGATGATGCCGATGGCGCGAGCGGTCTGCGGCGCCAGCTTATTCTTGACGATGGTGGCGATATCGGCCGTCCAACCGTCGCGGTAGAAGTGCTCGTAGAGCTCGAGGGCGGCAACCTCGCGCGCCTCCGCCTTGAAGTACTCGATGGGGCCGAGTTGGCTGGCGCGAGTCAGCTCGGCTTCGTCGAACACAGCTTTGATGGGAAAGATTAGCAGGGCGAAGGCTACCCCCATCTCGAAGTTGACGTGGGTGGTCATGTGACCCTTGGTACCCCAGAGCGCCCAGTGCTTGCGGGCGAGGCCGGCGAAGTTGCGGGTGTCGATGCGGCGGCCTTCGCGCTCGGACACCAGCGCCGCGGCCTCGGCGATCTTGTCTTCGAGCGGCCAATGGTGCGCCGGCGTGAGTCCATCGCAGACGTAGTGGGCCATCCAGGAGGCCTCGAAGGCCGCCCGGATGTGATCGCCCGCCTTGAGGCAGTCGACCAGAGCGGCGTAGTGGCTGGCAATATGCTCGGGCACTTCCCCGCTATCGGTAGCCGGGTCGTAGAGATGACTGGGCAGCGGGTCGTCCTTGGTCTTGGGCTTGAGGCCGGTCTTGGAGTTGAGGCCATCGGGGCCATTGTAACCTTCGAAGTGGAGGATGTCGGCGATGGCCGGGAAGCTCGATTCACGCAAAAAGGGCTCTATCATGCGATAGGCGGCGGCGTCAAAGCGCTGGTGGATGCCAACTTTCGAAACGACGTGCTTGTGAGTGATAAAACCGGCGTACATGAGGTAAGCGTGGGATGGGTGGTTAATCGAGTGATGTGACGGCTTTGAGCGCGTTAACGCGAGCCGCTACCTGAGAATATTTTACCATAGCGCTTGGGTCTGATAGAAATTTGAGCGCGGAGGCGCGGGCGGCTGATATGAGCTTGGTGTCGCCAATGTCGGCTAGCTGCAGATCGAGGGCGCCGTGCTGACGGCGGCCGTATATCTGGCCGGGGCCGCGAATTTCGAGATCGATTTGGGCGAGGCGGAAGCCGTCTTGGGACTTCTCCAGTGCTTTGATGCGCTCGACGGCCGTGGCGCCTCGGGTGTCGGCCACCAGGAAGCACTGCGAGGCATGCTCGCCCCGGCCAATGCGGCCACGCAGCTGGTGTAGGGCGGCCAGACCAAAGCGCTCGGCACCCTCCACCAGCATGACGGTGGCATTGGGCACGTCGATGCCAACCTCGAGCACGGTGGTGGCGACGAGCAGGTCGAGCTGGCCGGCCGCAAACTGCTCCATGACGGACTGCTTGTCGGCGGCCGAGAGGCGGCCATGCAGGACACCAAGGCGGCGGTGCTTGAACGGCCCCTTGGCTAGGCGCTCGGCCTCAGCCGTGACGTTTTTGGCCGCAATGAGGGGCGATTCCTCGATGAGCGGGCAGACGACGAAGGCTTGGCGGCCGGCGTCGAGTTGCTCATTAATGAGATGGTAGACAGCCTCCCGGGCGCTCGACTCCACGGCCTTGGTGACGATGGGGCGCCGGCCGGGCGGCAGACCGTCGATGACGGTGACGTCGAGGTCGCCGTAGACGGTGAGCTGGAGGGTGCGCGGGATAGGCGTGGCCGTCAGGGTGAGAAGGTGCGGGAGGTGGCCAGATTTGGCCTTAAGCGCGCTGCGCTGCTCCACGCCAAAACGATGCTGCTCATCGATGATGACAAGGCCCAGCTGTGGGAACTGAATCTTCTCGCCGAGCAGCGCCTGGGTGCCGATGACGAGTAACGGACCGCCGAGCTCGAGTCGCTTGAGCGCGGCGGTGCGCTCGGCGGCCGGCTGCTTGCCCAGGATGAGCACGGCCTCATAGCCGAGCTTGGCCAGCAGAGGGGTGAGCTTGGCGTAGTGCTGGCGCGCGAGAATCTCGGTGGGGACCATGAGGGCGGCCTGGGCACCATCGGCCATCGCCATGACGGCCGCCATAGTCGCCACCACGGTCTTGCCCGAGCCGACGTCGCCCTCGAGCAGCCGGTTCATGGGCGTATCCTTGGCCAGGTCCTGGAAGATTTCCCAAGCGGCTTGTTTCTGCTGGGGCGTCAGCTCAAAGTCCAAGGCCTCCACGAAGGCCTTGGCGGCTTCGACCCGGAAGGGCAGCGGCCGGGCGACCTCGGTCTTGATCTCGTGCTTGATGACCAGACTGGCCAGCATGAGAAACCAGAGCTCCTCGAAGGCCAGGCGGTGACGGGCTTTGGCCAGCAGCGCCTGAGTAGACGGAAAGTGGATCTGCTGCAGTGCCTGCGCGCGAGGCATGAGCTTGGCGCCGGACACCACATCGGGCGGCAGCGTTTCCTCGGCTGTGGCGATGAGTGGCAGCAGCGGCTGGATGAGGCCCCGCAACTGACGGCTGGTGAGGCCCTCGGTCTCTGGGTAGACGGGCACGATACGGCCGGTGTCCTTCATTTCCTTGCCGTCTGCGACGACCTCGATGGCTGGGCTCTGGAGGGCCAGGTTGCTGTCTTTGAACTTGAGCTCGCCGCTTACAAGCACCGGTGTGCCGGTGGGGATGGTCTTGGCTAGGTAGGGCTGATTGAACCAGATGGCTTTGACGGTGCCGGTGCCGTCGCTGATGATGGCCTCGGTTAGGTGCAGCTTGCGCGCGCGCGCGTAGCGACTGCTCACCCGCTCGATTTGGCCGCGGAAGGTGACATTGCCTGGGCGCATGCTGCGAATGGGGATAATCTGAGAAAAGTCCTCGTAGCGGCGCGGGAAGTGACCCACGAGCTGCCCCAGCGTGTCAACACCAAGGCGCGCCAGCTTCTCGGCCACAGCCTTGCCGACGCCCTTAACTGAGCCGATGGGACGGTTGCTCCACGAATCACTCATAACAGAGGCTAGTGTACAGAATAAGTGCCTTAAAAAGAAGATGGTCCGGCTGGCTCCCTTGCGGAAGCCGGCCGGACCGGTGGTGAAATCCCGACCCTGCGTCACTTTTCAGACCGGGGGACTTGTCCCTATGGGGATCCTTCTTACTCATGTCGAAAGTTCGCGACCTCGCGACATGCCCAACACCATGCAGGTGGTGTATGACGCTAGACAAGAAGTATTCCCGACCGTCTTGGTTAGACGGCACCCATTGGTTCGGGCCTTACCGTGATTTACTATAATGAACTGCTCGGCTTTTGTCAACTCAATGGCTGACGACGAGCCGGAGGTAGCGGCGCTTGCCAACCTGCAGCACCTGGCCGGTAGCAAAGACGGGCGCCGACTCGGGTGTCTGCACGGTGTCGTCGAGACGCACACCGCCCTGCTCAATCAGCCGGCGAGCATCGAGCTTGCCCTTGGCCAAGCCGCTTTCGATCAAGAGGTCAACCAGTGGCAGATGAGCGTCACTGACGCGGTGCTCGGGCACATCCTCGGGGCGCACGCCCTGACGGAATTGCTTGTCCCAAGCTTCCTCGGCTGCGGCGGCGGTGTCCTGGCCATGGTACTGGGCGACGATCTCGCGGGCGAGTGAGGCCTTGGCGTCGCGCGGATTGGCGCCGGCCGCCAGCGTCTTGACCAGCTCGTCGATAACCGGCAGCTCGATCTCGGTACAGAGTTTGTAGTAGGGAGCAATGAGATTGTCCGGCACGCTCATGACTTTGCCGTACATGTCGACTGGCTCGTCGGTGACGCCGATGTAATTATCGAGGCTCTTGCTCATCTTATGGACGCCATCGGTGCCGACGAGCAGCTCGCAGGTAAACACGGCCTGTGGTGTCTGGCCGAGCTTCTTCTGCAGAGCGCGGCCGGCCATCAGATTGAAGAGCTGGTCGGTGCCGCCAAACTCAACGTCAGCCTTGAGAGCTACTGAGTCGTAGGCCTGCATCAGTGGGTAGAGCAGCTCATGCAGGGCCAGCTCGGTGCCGGATGACAGGCGGTTTTTGAAGTCATCGCGCTCGATGAGCTGAGCGACCGATACATTGGAGGCTAGCGCGATGAGTTCGCCGAAGCTAAGAGCCCCTAGCCACTCGGAGTTGTAGCGGATCTCGGCCTGCTCGACATCAAGCAGTTTGCCCACCTGCTGCAGGTAGGTTTTGACGTTGGCGGCAATCTCGTCGTCGGTCAGCATGGGCCGGGTCTTGGACTTGCCTGAGGGGTCACCGATCTTGGTGGTATAGTCGCCAATCAAGAAGATGACGGTGTGGCCCAGCTCCTGGAACGTGCGCAGCTTGCGCATGACCACGGCGTGCCCGATGTGGAGGTCGGGCCGGGTGGGATCCACGCCGAACTTCAGCCGGAGCTGGCGGCCGCTCTCCATGGCAGCCTCCAACTCCTCGCGGCCGATCAGATGTTCAACGCCTCGGGTAAGTAAATCGTTCATATGGGTCAAAGTGTAGCATGTTTTGGGACTTGTTTTATAATTGGCTTAAGGCCAACATTCCCAGGCTTCGAAAGGATTGGCTATGCTCCTTCAGACAACTGCGGACGAACTCATCAGGCGCTGCCTGGAGGGCCGCAAACGCGCATTCAGCGGTCTGGCCCTGGAGGACCTCAACCAAGTTCGCGCTCGGATGATTCACACCGTGGCAACCGACAACGACTGGCTGACGGTCAACCGGGCCATCAGCCGGGCCATGCAAACTCTGTCCCAGCCCCGCCGCCGCTGGCTGCTGGGGTGGACCGCTTTTCTGGCCCGCTGATGAACACCCTTCCGGCCCCGGAGGTTCTGAAATACAGAACCACTGGGGCCGCTTTTAGTACGAGTTGATGTATAATGATGAGCGTAATTATGAGCGATTTGCACGCTCTAGAGGATCCATGCCCACCCGACACGTCCGCCGTCGTCCCGCCAAGCCAATTGAGAGTAACACCCGAGGCTGGTTGGGACATTTCAAACGCTTTGGTTTGTCATTTACCCCTCGTTATTTCCGCGCCTACTGGATGAGCCGCGCCGGCGTTGTGCGTATGGCCAAGCTGGCTGGCTTGGGCTTCCTGTTCGTGTTTTTGGTGTTTTTGTGGTACGCCAAAGATTTGCCGAGCCCGAGCAAGATTAACGCGGCGATTTCCGCTCAGACCACCAAGTTCTATGCCCGGGATGAGCTGGAAAATCCGGGCCATGGCACGCTGCTGTTTGAGGTGTACGGCGACAAGAACCGGACCGTAGTGCCGTTTGATCAGATCCCGACCAACGTCAAGCAAGCCACTATCGCGGTGGAAGACAAAGATTTCTACAAACACGGCGCGTTTTCGATCTTCGGCATCGGCCGGGCGCTGACAGGTGTGGTGACCGGCGATCGTTCCAAGGGCGGCGGCTCGACTATTACGCAGCAGTACGTCAAGAACGCCCTACTGACCGACGAGTATTCAATATCGCGCAAGATCAAAGAGTTGATCCTGGCGATTGAGATTGAGCAGTTTTACTCCAAGGATGACATCCTCAAGCTCTATCTCAACGAGATTCCGTACGGTAGTCAGGCTTATGGTATCCAGTCGGCGGCGCAGACATACTTTAAGACCGACGCCAAGAGTCTCACCCTGGCACAGGCTGCCTTGCTAGCCGGCATCCCGCGGGCGCCATCATACTACTCGCCGTACGGTTCGCACGTGGATGCCCTGCTCGACCGGCAACACCTCATATTGGACCTGATGGCCGAGCAAGGCTACATTACCAAGCAGCAGGCCGCTGACGCCAAGGCGGTGGATGTGCTCAAGCCGGGCACCGGGCCGGGCCAGTTCCAGGGGCAGCAGAACCTATATGCCAACATTAAGGCACCCCACTTCGTGATTGACCTGGAGACACAACTCGAGAACAAGTATGGCGTCAAGCAGGTCACTGAAGGCGGCCTGAAGATTATCACCACCATTGACTGGAGCAAGCAGCAGGCTGCCGAGCAAGCTATTAGCGATAGCATGGCTAAGGTGCGGGCTAGTCAGGGGTCCAACGCAGCCCTGGTGGCGACTGATCCGACGACTGGCCAGGTCCTGGCTGAGGTTGGCTCGTACAACTACGGCGACCCGCAGTTTGGCAATGTGAACGTGGCGACGGCCAAGCGGCAGCCCGGGTCGAGCTTCAAACCGATTGTGTACTCGACGCTGTTTGCCAAAAACAAGGATGCCAGCTGCGCCAAGACCCGGGCCTGCCCGACCTACGGTCCGGGCACGGTGCTGTACGACGTGAAGACGCAGTTTGGCGTGAATCCCGATGGGTCGCCGTTTGCTCCGCAGAACTTTGGCAATGCGCTCCACGGCACCCAGACAGCCCGCTCGGCACTGGCCGGATCGCTCAACATTCCGGCGGTGAAGGCGCTGGTGATGGCCGGTGAGTCCGACTCTATGGATACAGCGCAGAGATTGGGCATTACCACCCTGACGGAAAGCCCCGACCACTACGGTTTGTCGCTGGTGCTGGGCACGGGCGAAGTGGAGCTCGTGCAGATGGCTAATGCCTACGAGAGCTTTGCCAATGGCGGGCTACACTACGAGCAGACTTCGGTGCTGAAGATTACCGACCAGAAGAACAATGTGCTGGAAGACAACACCAAGCCGGCCAAGCCCAAGCAGGCACTGGATCCGCAGGTAGCTTATCTGATGGCTGACGTGCTCAGCGACTACAACGCCAAGCGGCAGGTGTTTGGCCGCGACCTAGACATTGTGGGTGGCTGTGCTAACAATGCCGCCACTGGCTGCATCCACGTGGGGTCCAAGACCGGCACCACTGAGCACTTTAACGACGCCTGGACGCTTGGCTTTACACCCAACCTGGTGGCTGGCGTGTGGGTGGGCAATAACAATAACGCGCCGATGCGCTTGGCGGCGGCCGACATCGCCGCGCCAATCTGGGTGAAGTTTATGAACGCCGTCAACTCGGCCAGTGGCGTGAAGTCGACCGACGCGTTTGTGAAGCCGAGTGGTATCCAAACCCTGACGCTCGACCACGACACCGGCCGGGCTACCACCAGCTCCACCAAGACGCCATTTGTCGACATCTTCCCGTCCTGGTACGTGCCGATGAGCTCGAGTAGCGACAAGAGTGCCGACGTCGACAAGGTGTCTGGCAACCTGGCGACGGCCTGTACGCCGCCACTGGCCAGGACCACGGTATACTCGAGCGCGATTTTGCCCGAGATTACCCAGAAGGAGAACTCGTTCCAGTACCAGAACTGGCTAAATGCCCTGATCGCCGCCGGCTACGCCACGAGCGGCACCGCCATCCCGACCGATTCTGACACCATCCACGACTGTGGCGATATGCTGCCCAAGGTGTCACTGACGGGCACCAGCGGTGGCGGACCATACACCTTCCACGCCAAGGTGACGCTCGGGACATTTGGCACCAGCAAGACCGGGACCGGCTCGCCTCAGTTGCAGGTATACTTTGACGACCAGATCATTTACACCAATAGCGACGCGGGTAGCGGCACCTATGACATTCCCTACAGCCCGACTAGCAATGGCTCGCACACCGTGAAGGCGGTGATCACCGACACCGGCCTCTACCAGGGCGATGACCAGGATACCGTGCTCGTGACGCACGCCGGCAATAGCTTCCAGGGCCTCAGCCCGAGCGACGGCGACGAGGTGGCGGCGGGGCTCGTGAACTTTACGTGGTCGAGTAGTACCGGTGCTTCGGTATACAGCTTGTTTGTGGACGGCGCACTCAAGGGTACGTCTACTGGCACGAGCTTCCCGGTGGCGCTGACGACCAAGAAAACCTACACGTGGTTTGTGCGCGACGACATCGGCAACCAGACCAGCTTGATCAGCTTCAAAGCTAAGTAAGCCGGGAGTGGCCTAGAGTCCAGCCTACGCGGGCTGACCGCCGCCGTTGCTGGGGCGTCCGTGACGGTGCCGGCTGCGGCTGCGCGGGCGGTCGGCAGGCTGAGCGGCGGCCGGGGCAGCGACAGCTGGATCGGCGACTGCATCAGCCGGGGGCACGGCCGGAGCCGTGGAGGTGTCGGCGTGCTCGCCAGACTTGCGGGGGGCGGCGAAGATCATCTTGCCGGCCACGGTCTGGAAGACGCGGGTGACTTCGGTGGCAACCTCCTGACCAATAAGCTTGTCGCCGTTTTCGACGACGATCATGGTGCCATCGGCGAGGTAGCCGACGCCCTGGCTACGCTCCTTGCCGGGCTGGACGACGCGGACCACGAGCTCCTCGCCGGGTAGCACTACGGGGCGGATGGCGTTGGATAGCTCGTTGACATTGAGTACCCGCACGCCCTGGATCTGAGCGACGCGGTTGAGGTTGTAATCGGTGGTGAGAACATTGCAGCTGAAGCGCTGCGCCAGGGCGACAAGCTTGGCATCGACCTCGCGGATTTCGGGGGCATCCTCGTCGCTGACTTCGACCACAACATCGGGGGTCTCGCGCAGGCGATTGAGGACCTCGAGGCCACGGCGGCCCCGGCCTCGGCGCATGGCGTCGTCGGAGTCGGCGATGTTCTGGAGCTCGGCTAGCACAAACCGCGGCACGATGAGAATACCGGGAGCGAAACCAGCAGCGGCGATGTCGGCGATGCGGCCGTCGATAATGACCGACGTGTCAACGAGCGCGCGCGTGGTGTCGCGGCCACTAGGAGTGGCGATGCCGCTGGCAGGAGCGGTGGCCGGCCGGGTAGTGGGCTCGAGGGCCAGGAGCGGTACAAGGCGCAAAATGGCAGCGCGGCGACTGAGAACGATGCCAACCATGACGATGGCAAAGGCGATCGAGACTGTGACCGGCAAGATGCCGCCAAATGGCTGAGGCAGAGCGCCCAGCGGTACACTAGCCAGCGCGCCGAGTAGCAGGCCGATGACGGCGCCGATTAGGCCTAGAAACAGATCCTGCGAGGAGACGTGCCGCAGCCGCAGCAAGCCAAGCACCACCGTGAGCACTGCCACGATGATGAGGGAATAGAAGATGGTGTCGGTCATGGAAATAATGCCTTTTGCTAATTACTACTTGGATTGTTTGGCGACTTTGGGCTTGGCCGCGCCGATCAGATCGACTGCCTCAGCTACGGTGGCGACACCGCGCAGGCCGGTCACAGCCTGACTAGCTGGACCGATCACGGTGGTGAGGCCAAGCCGCCGGGCTTCGGCGATCCGCTTGGCCGCCTGGCCCACGGAGCGGACTTCCCCGCTGAGGCCAACTTCCCCAAATGCCACAAGGTCACGAGGTATGGGAGCATCTTTGTAGGCTGAAGCAATGGAAAGAATAATTGCTAAGTCAGTCGCCGGTTCGGATGCCCGCAACCCTCCTACTACATTAACATAGATGTCGGATGAGCTCAAATTGAGGCCAGCGCGACGCGTCAGGACGGCCACGAGCAGATTGAGACGATTAAGGTCGAACCCAACGGCTGTGCGCTTGGGATAGCCAAAAACCGTAGGGGCGACGAGCGCCTGCACCTCGACCAGCAATGGCCGGGACCCCTCGAGTGTAGCCAGCACCACTGACCCCGGGCCGGGTTGGCGCTCGGCCAGCAGAGCTTCGCTGGGATTAGCGACTGGGATCAGACCGGCCTCACCCATCTCAAAGATACCGACCTCGCTGGTGGAGCCAAAGCGGTTCTTAATACCGCGCAAGGCCTTGAACGCACCGTAGCGCTCACCCTCTAGGTACAGCACCACGTCGACGAGGTGCTCGAGAATCTTGGGTCCGGCGATAGTCCCCTCCTTGGTGACATGCCCAATAATAAGCGTCGCCACATGATGGCGCTTGGCCACCGCCTGGAGCACCTGGGCGCTGGCGGTGATCTGACCAACGGTGCCGGGCGATCCCGTGAGAGCCTCGACAGCCATGGTCTGGATGGAGTCGATGATGACGAGCTGGTAGCTGCCTTGCGCGATGGTGGCTGCGATGGCGTCGATATTGGTCTCGGCCAGCAATTCCAAGCCGGCCGCCTCCACGCCGAGCCGCTCGCCCCGAAGCTTAACTTGCATGGTGCTTTCCTCGCCGCTGACATACAATACCGATTGTCCGGCGCCGAGGTGAGCAGCAATTTGCAAGACTAGGGTGCTTTTGCCGATGCCGGGATCACCCGACAGCAGCATAACGGCACCCGGGACGATGCCACCGCCGAGGACCTGGTCGACCTCGGCCAAGCCGCTGCTAAAGCGCGGTAGGTTCTTGGTCTGGATGGATGAGAGCTTGGCGGGGGTCAGGGCGGCTGCCGGCTTGGCCTTGCCCAATCCTCTACTCGTCTCCACGGCGGTAGTTTCCTCGAGCAGTGAGTTCCAGGCACCGCACTGCTCACACTTGCCCATCCAGCGCGAGTACTTGGCGCCGCAGGATTGGCAAGTAAATTGGGTGGTCGTCTTCATGGCTTGACTCTATCCTACCTTTGGCGATATGATCACACTACCAAACAAAGAGCGAACTAGCAAGCTCTACGAGGAGGTTTTATAAAGATTTCGTTCAAGCAACTTTGGCAGGGAGTGGCCCAGTTTGCCCTAACTGTGCGGCGGGTAGTGGCCTTGAACTGGAAGGTGTCACCACGACTATATGTTGGCCAATTGGCCGTGTCGGTCGCACAAGGCACACTGCCACTGGTGTCGGCCTATTTGGCTGGCCGCTTGCTGGGTGATCTAGCTGCCACAATAGCCAGGCCCACGACCCAGCTCGAGTCCGGGCTGCTGGTGCTCTTAGTCGGCCTAATGGTAACCCAGTTTGTGATGCTGCAGCTTGGAAATTTGCAGCAATACCTCGGGGATCTGTTTGCGCTGGCGTTTGATAAATATGTCCAATTGCGCCTATACGCTCAAGTACATGCCCTCGACCAGTCTTACTATGAAGACCAGGCGTTTAACAATTTGCTCAATAAAATCCGGCAGAACCTGTTTTCATTACAGAACCTGAACCGTAACTTCCTCTACAGCGTGGATAGCTTGGTAGAGGCCGGCACATCAGCAGTGGCGCTGGCCGTGCTCAGCCCGATCCTGGCGGTCGTCATTACCATAGCGCTCATACCAACCTTGGTGATCGAGGTTCGGACGAGCTTCCAGCGATGGCGAACCTGGGAGGATGAGCGGGGCAATGACCGGCGGCAGCAATGGTACATAAATAGCCTGCTGCTCGACCCGGAGGCATTACGCGAGATCAAGCTGTACGGACTAAAGGACTTTCTGCTCGGGCGTTGGGAGCATCATTTTGAAGCCACTCGTAAGCTGTCGCTTAAGATAGAACGGCGTGCCCAGCGCTACCGGACGGTCATTGGGATTCTGAACGCCTTGGTCGATCTGGGAGCCCAAGTTTGGCTCATCATGCGTGTGCTGGGGCGCCATCTGGATCTGGGGGCGTTTGTGTTCTATCGGCAGCTGATCTATAACTACCGTAACGCCGGAGCGGGGCTGGTGCGCAATTTGCATTCAATGCAGGAGCAGAGCCTGTATGTGAATGACTATTTCAACCTCATGGCGATGAAACCCCAGATAGAGCTGGCAAAGGCCGGCTACAAGGTGCCGGCCGGCAAGCCGCCACGCATTGAGTTCGAGGGCGTGTCGTTCGCCTACCCTGGTAGCGCCGAGCTCGTGCTGCGAGAGGTGTCGTTTGTACTGGAGCCGGGTGATGATCTGGCGATTGTTGGGGAGAACGGCGCGGGCAAGACCACGCTCATCAAGCTGCTGCTGCGCCTCTACGACCCGACGGCGGGCCGGATCTTGATCAACGGCCATGACCTGCGCGACGTTGACCTGACCAGCTGGTATGGCCGGGTCGGTACACTCTTTCAGGATTTCAATCACTACCGCTCATTTACGGTGGGCGACAATATCTATGCTGGCCGCACTGAGTCCCGGTCACTACCAAAGGCGATTGAGCAGGCGGCCCAGGAGGCGGGGGCAGCCCAGTTTATCGACCAATACCCGCTGCGGTATGACCAGCGACTCAACAAGAGCTATCAAGACGGCACGGAAGTGTCCGGCGGCCAATGGCAGCGGATTGCGCTAGCGCGGGCATTCTACCGCCAGGCTGGCGTGCTGATTCTGGACGAACCAACTTCGGCAATCGATGCGAAGGGTGAATATGAAGTCTTTCAGCAGCTAGCGGCTACCCAAAAGCACAAGACCACCATAATCATTTCGCACCGATTTAGTACGGTGCGAAATGCTCACAAGATTATCGTGCTACATGACGGTCTCATCTCTGAAAGCGGCAGTCACGAGGAGCTCGTACGGCGGGACGGCCGCTACCGTGAGCTATTTGAGCTGCAGGCGGCCGGCTACCGCTAGCGGCCGCCGTGGCGCCGGGCGTTAGTCGCCAATAGCGGGAGCGGACTCCTCGGCCGGCTCGTCGACCGGAGCGTCGGCTGGTTCACTGCCAGCGCCGGCGGAAAGATGCAGCTCGCTACCGCGGCGCGTCACGGTGATGGTGTCACCGTCGTGGAAACGCCCCTCGAGCAAGCCGGATGCCAACTGGTCCTCGAGCAGGTTTTGGATGGCGCGGCGCATCGGGCGGGCGCCCTGCTCGGCATTGTAGCCTTGCTCCACCAGCAGTGCCTTGGCCGATGGCGTGACGCGCAGCCGGAGGTGTTGCTCGTCGAGGCGGCTCTGGAGCTCGGCTAGCTGCAGCAGCAAGATACGCTTGATATCGTTTTGGCTGAGCGACTTAAACACCACCGTTTGGTCGAGCCGGTTGAGGAACTCCGGCCGGAAGGTTTTCTTGAGCTCGGCCAGGACCTTCTCCTTGATGCGGGCGTGTTCAGCCTCTAGCTGCTTTTCCTCGCCGGGAGTGTCGGTACGGAAGCCGATCTGGGCTTCACGGCCCAGGTCGCTGGCGCCGACGTTGCTGGTCATGATGATGAGCGTGTTGCGGAAGTCAACGCGGCGACCCTTGGCGTCGGTCACATAGCCGTCTTCGAGAACCTGGAGCAGCATATTGAAGACGTCGGGGTGAGCCTTTTCGATCTCATCAAACAAGATGAGGCTGTATGGCTTACGGCGAACTTGCTCGGTGAGCTGGCCGCCCTCGTCATAGCCGACGTAGCCGGCCGGAGCGCCGACCAAGCGAGCGACGTTGTGCTTTTCCATGAACTCCGACATGTCGATCTTGATCATGGCGTCGCGGTCGTGGAAGAGCTCCTCGGACAGGATGCGGGCGAGCTCGGTTTTGCCGACGCCGGTGGGTCCCAGGAACATGAAGCTACCGATAGGCCGGCGGGTGTCGGCGATGCCAGTGCGCGAGCGCCGGACGCTGCGGGCGATGATGTCTACCGCCTCGTCCTGGCCAATCACCCGCTTTTTGAGTGAGTCAGCCAGGCGCACCAGGCTCTCGACCTCGGTCTTGATGAGGCGCGTCACCGGAATGTCGGTCATGAGCGCGATCACCTGGGCGATGTCCTCGGGCATGATCTTGATGGCAGCATCGGCCGCACCCTCCTTGAGCTTGAGGGCGCTGAGGCGGTTTTGGATGACCGACTCGCGCGTCTTGAGGCGGGCCGCCAGCTCGAAGTCCTGGTCGAAGACGGCGTTTTCGATATCGTCGCGAATCTCGGATAGCTGCTTCTGCAAGCCACGAACTGCCTTGCTGGAGCCACCACGCTTGATGCGGGCCAATGAAGCCGCCTCGTCGATGAGGTCAATGGCTTTGTCAGGCAGGAAGCGGTCGGCTACGTAGCGCTTGGCCAGCTTGGCGGCTGACTCAATAGCCTCATCGGTGATCTCGACGTGATGGTGCTCCTCGTAGCGCGGACGCAGGCCATGCAGCACCTCAATGGTCTCGTCGACGGTGGCCTCGGGCACCTGCACCGGCTGGAACCGGCGCTCGAGCGCGGCGTCCTTCTCGATGTGCTTGCGGTACTCGTCGAGAGTGGTGGCGCCAATGACCTGAATCTCGCCGCGGCTGAGGGCCGGTTTGAGGATGTTGGCGGCGTCTATGGCGCCTTCGGCCGCACCGGCGCCCACCACAGTGTGCAGCTCATCAATGAAGAGAATGATCTCTGGATTGGCCTTGGCTTCATCCAGGATTTTCTTGAGTCGCTCCTCGAACTCGCCGCGATACTTGGTGCCGGCAATGACGCTGGCTAGATCGAGCATCATGAGGCGCTTGTTCTGGAGCATTTCTGGAACATCCTCGGTGGCAATGCGCTGAGCCAAGCCTTCCACCACGGCCGTCTTGCCCACGCCGGGCTCGCCGATCAGCACGGGGTTGTTCTTGCTGCGGCGGTTGAGGATGGAGATGACCCGGCCGATTTGAGGCTCCCGGCCCACCACTGGGTCGAGCGCATTGTCGCGGGCCTTGGCGGTGAGGTCGATGCCGAAGTGGTCGAGCGCCGGCGTCTTGCCCTTGCCCTGGCCGCCTTTATTGGAGCGCTGGGCCGTGCGCTCTTCCTCGGCGTAGAAGTATTGCTGATTGCCGAGATAGCTCTCGAGCTCGGCGCGGATGGCGGCCGGGTCGATTTGAAGGTCGTTCTTGAGCAAGCTAATGGCCCGGGCGGATTTCTCGCTCAGGATAGCAAAGAGGATATGCTCGGTACCGCAATACGGCTGACCAAATTCCTTGGCCACCCGCAAGCTGTAGGTGAGGGTACGCTTGGCCGTCTCGGAGGCGCCCTTGTAGCTGGTACCACCAAGCTGCTGCGAGAAGCTCAAAACGAGCTGGGCCTTATCAAACGTGACGCCAGCATTCTTGAGGATTTTGGCACCGATGGAACCCTCCTGCTGCAGGACACCTAGCAGAATGTGCTCGGTGCCCACGTAGCTGGAGCCCATTTGGGTGGCAATCCGCTCGGCGTTTTCCAAGCTGTGTTTGGCGTTGTCTGTGAAGCGGTCAAATTGTGAGCTAAAGTCGGGCATGTCCCATCACCTTTCATCATAATGCTCTCATACCGAGGGGCAGTTGCAAGTGGATTCGGGAAGGCCGACCCAGTAGAGGTATAAATCCAGTATAGCACCGTTGGCACTCGGTGCAAGTGAGTGCCAACACCGAGCGATCCAAATGCGATGCCCCCGCTCGAAAACTGGCTCGAGCGGGGGCAAATTGGTGCTCTGGTCTTTCAGAGCGGGCTGCAAGCAGCGGCGAGCTCAGGGACCGGGATGTCCTGCACCCAGGTGTACTGCACCGGGCTGAGCCGGCGTAGCGAGCGTTCGTTGGTGAAGCCCTTCATGCACAGCAGCAAGACGCGCTTGCCGTGCGAGCGGGCTAGCCACTTGAGGCAGCCAAAGAAATCTTCGTCACTGGTGACCATCACCAGATATTCGTACTCGTCGCGCTGACGCACTAGCAGGTCAATGATCTGACCGTCATCGTAGCCGTGGCCGCCGACGATCGGGTACTTGCGGTACTCGATATCGGTGCTGCCTTCGTACTCGATGAGCGGCCACTGCCGGCTTGCGTAGTCGCGGTAGTGGCGGGACATGAAGACCACCCGCCGAGTGAAGAAGATCTGGTGTTCACGGCCAATCTCCTGGACGCGGGCGTCAATGTGCTGTGGTAGCAATTCAACGTTGGCGTCTTTGGCCGAAGCGCGGTAATTGTCACCATCGAACACGAGGTATCCACGCACGGCGTTTGGACCTTTCGGACATAGTCGGGATAGTGTACAAGGCCCCACTCGGGGCAAGCCCCGAGTGGGGCGAGTAGGCTGGGTCGCTAGAAGCGGACCCGAGCCCTGCCGGCCATCAGGTCTTCGATGTTGACCTGATTGACGACCTTGAGCGCTCGTCGCGCCCGGTAGCTGGTGTGCTTCTTGGAGCAGACCAACCAGACGCGCTTGCCCAGCCAGGTGATATGCCTGAGCGTGGCGAAGAAGTCCGCGTCTGAGGTGACGACGATGACCGTCCCGTAGGTCCAGATCGTCCGCCAAAGATAGCGGATGATGACCGAGTCGGGATAGCCGTGGCCGTCTTTGATGGGATAGAACCGGTACTCGGTGCCCGAGGGGGTGTTCGTGCGTCGCTCAGCCATCTGGCTGGGCTCGCCGCGGTAGCGGCGCTTTGACACAAACATCACCCGGGTCCAAGCAGTGGGTACGTCACCCGTGGCGGCCGCTCGGATGCGGTCCACCAGTTCGTGGCCGTGCAGTTCGACTTCGTCTTCCCGCAGGCCGGCATGAAAATTGTCACCGTCGAAGACGATGAGCGCCCGACGTTTGAACAGCAAAAAAGGTACTCCCTTCGCTAGTCGGGATGGCGTGATTGTGCATCATTGCGCGAGCCAAGTCAAGCATTCGATATTGCAATCATATGGATCTGATGGTACAGTATGCTAGTCATTGTCCCCGTCGACGATTGAAGGTGAGGTTCTTGATAGGACTATGGAGATCTCTCAGACTCGTAACCGTGTCTGGGGACCCGGACCAGGACGATGCCGTACATGTGAGCGACCAGGTGTTCTACCACGGCAAGGACATCGAGTCCTCGTGGTACGAAACGTACGTCGTTTTGAACCTGCGGCCACTGGTTCGTCCGGCGATCGCCGGCGACGCCCAGGCGCTGAAGCACCTGGTGGAGACGCCAGGAGCCTGCTTCAGGCATTCGCTGGCCTGTAGCGATAGTGGCAGGTGCCGGACTGGACCGTACCGGGCGATCGTGCTGGCTAAGGGCAGCGCGCGGGGCGGCCGGGTCAACTATGTTCACCCGGCGATGCCGATGGAGCTGATTGACCTGCTGCACCACCGGTACAACCAGTACAAGGGCATCGACGCGCCAGAGGCGAACGCGCAGCGGGCTGCCATTGTGGCTGAGCTGCGAGTACCCTACCGGCATGTGCTGGCCCTGGCGGCCGAAGGTGTGCGCAATCACATCGCCGGCCAGGCCACACTCGACAGTGCCGTGACCGAGCTGGCCCGCCAGTCGAACGACGCCGCCCGCGAGCTGCTGGAGCAGCAGAGGGCGGTCTTGCGCGAGCTGACGGCCTGACGCTCACATCCCTGCCCACCCGTCTATTTCGGGTGGGTTCTTGTTTGGTGTTGGTATTATTGATTATATGATAAGTGAGTGGTATAGTATGTAAGTCGAGTGTCCAACACGAGGAACTGAGGTGATTTCATTGTTGGGACGCACAAACCGACTGGAGCTCGTTGTGGTGTCCGGCCGACCGGAACATGGCGGCGACGTGCATGTGGGGGCCACGGTACTGCGCTGGGGTCGGGATACTCGGAAATACGAGTACGACTCCTGGTTGCACTCCAACCTCTATCCCCATGTCCGACTGGCCTTGGCCGGTGACGCGGCGGCTTTGCAGAAGTTGTTCGCCACATACGGCCTCAGCCGCTACTGCACATTGGCCTGTACTGACGGCAGCCCCGGCTACAATTACAGCACCAGCGGTCCATACCGTCTGCTGGTGCGAGCACAGGGCAGCGTGGGCGGCGGTCAGACTGTCGACTACGCTCACCCGCTGATCCCCCTGGACTTGGTGACACTGCTGCACGATCGCTATGCCAAGTACGAGGGGTTGTCCGGGTCCGATGCGGACACGCAGCGCAGCGAGATTCGCAGCGCGCTGCAGCTTCCCTACCGCCAGGCGCTCCTGCAGGCGGCCGAGGCCCAGCGCCGCCAGGTGGCTGGTCTGGCTGTCCATGACCGTGAGGTCATCGAGCTGACACGCCACATGAACGAAGCCGCCAAAGCCTTGGCCGCTCAGCAAAACGTCATCATTCGTGAGCTGACGGTCTGACGGCACCCCCAACCCAAACGCCCATCCGAGATTCGGGTGGGCGTTTATTCGTGCTGGATAAATAAGAGACGCCCGCCCGGATGTCGGGCGGGCGGTTGGAACAGTTCTAGCTATGGCCTGGGGCCCGGCAGTTTAGCAATCGGGCACCACCTCGGCGTGCATGAAGCGCGCCAGGGCTCGGGCCGCCGATTCGTGCTTGGCATAGGCGTCGGGAAACGCCGAGCGCTGCACGGCCTGGGCGGCGACGGTCAATGGCAGGTTCTGCCAACCGCTGACCTGGCGTAGCTCCTCAAAGAATTTGAGGTTGGCGTAGACAGGGTCTTGAACCTGTTCGGGCGTCCCCCATCCTTGGCTAGGCCGCTGCTGAAACAGGCCGAGCGAGTCGTGATCGTTCCGCGCGCCCAAATCGGGCAGGTTGGTGAGATCACTCTCCTGTAGCTGGGTCACCAGAGCGACCAGGTCCGCGCCGGGCATGTGAATGTTACACGCCAGCTGGACCGTCAGATTGGCATACAGTAGCTGCTCAGGTGTCCAGTTGCGATCGTAGCCGTACGCCGGGGGAAGCACACCGCCGGTGACCAGAAGCCACACGGGCGGATTACTCTCCGGCGTCAGGACGGCAGACGCGAGAACAGGAGCGGCGGGCACAACCTGACGGCCGCCGTCACCCTGAAGCGGGTTGGCGACGAGTGACAGGCCGATGAGCAGTCTGACCAAAAGGCTGGCCAACTGTCTCTCCTTTCGTTCGGTCAACTAGAACGGTCCGGCTTGCGCCAGGACCGGAGGTAGTATAACGAATTTTGTTATATTTGTCAATCAATTTTATACATGTTTTGTCAATTATGTTGCGGCAACCAAAACACCCGCCCCGAAAATTAGCGGAGCGGGCGTTTGGCGATGGGCGGCGACTGCGCTAGGCGCTGGGGTTGCCGTCGGCCTCGGGATCAGCGCTGAGGGCATCAGCCTGAGGGCCGGTGGCCTCCTCGTCCATGCTAGCGTCAGACGCTTCTGGCTCAGAATTGATGGCGGCAATGAGGTCGCCCTCCAGGTCGCGCTTCTTGGCGCGCGGAGCTTCCTCGACCTCGTCAGCAGCCTCGGCGGCGGCCTCGATGTGGTTCTCGTCGGCGCTCAGGATGTCGATGTTCCAGCCGGTGAGCTTGGCGGCGAGGCGCACGTTTTGGCCCTGCTTGCCAATGGCCAGCGAGAGCTGGTCCTCCGGCACGCGCACCATGGCCTTCTTGTCGGTCTCGTTGAGCTCAACACCCAGCACCTTGGTGGGGCTGAGGGCGTTGGCAATGTAGGTGGCGGGGTCTTCGGCGTAGGGGATGATGTCGATCTTTTCCTCACCGAGGTCGCCCATGACGGCCTGCACGCGGCTACCACGGCCGCCAACGAAGGTGCCGACGGCGTCCACGCCAGCCGCATTACTCTTGACGGCTACCTTGGAGCGGATGCCAGCCTCGCGAGCAATGTTCATGATCTCGACGCTGCCGGCCTCGATCTCGGGCACTTCCAGCTCAAACAGATGCTTGACCAAGCCGGCGTGAGCACGGCTGAGGACAATCTGCGGACCGCGGGCGGTCTGCTCGACGCGCACCACATAGACTTTGACGCGCAGGCCGGTGTAGTAGCGCTCACCGGGGATTTGCTCGCTGGCAAACAGCACACCATTGGCCTTGCCGAGGTCGATGTAGGT
>CAZDGK010000023.1:14740-21253 GCA_964505035.1 uncultured Candidatus Saccharimonadales bacterium | reverse complement strand
CCGATGATGCCGATCTTGCGGCCTTTGACGAAGGGGGTGAAGAAGTCGATGACCTTGATACCAGTCTCGAGCAGCTCGTCCTTGTTGCTGAAGACCTGATTATTGGCGGACACTTGGTAAATACTGCGGCGTGGGACTTCGGGGCCGATCTCGTCTTTGTGGTCGGCGGTCTGGCCTAGTGCATTGAAGAGTCGGCCGCGGGTGATGGCGCCGGTGGGCACGCTGATGGTAGAGCCGGTGGAGACCAGCTCGGCCCCGCGGCAGACCAGCGGACTGGAGGCAAGGCTGATGCAAACAGCGTCGCGGTGCTCATTGAACGACTGCACCTCGAGCATGACCTCGGAGTGGCCGTCGATGGTGAGGATCTCGCGCAGGGACGGTCGCTCGGTACCCTGAAAACCGACCTCAATAATGAGGCCGCGGATGGTGGTGATGTGACCTTTAACTCCGGCCGCCATTAGCTGCTTGTGCTCACCTTTGCCATAATGCTTATTGTTATTTTAGCAGGTTTTTGGCGACGGTAGTGCAGGCAGAGATAGAGAAGCCTCCGCCGGAGCGGAGGCTGGTGCAGGGACGGTAGCTGGGCCGGACTAGGACTGCGCCCGGGCTGCCAGCGGGGTGTTGGCCGCTTGCAGCTGGCTGCGGAACGTCCACGACTTGACCATGGTGATGGGGACGTAGGGCAGGGCGGTGTGTCGTATCTGATTGTAGTGCAGCCTGAGGGGTCCCGGCTCACCCGTCTCCGGGTAAGCGTTGCGAACCAGTCGAGACATGAGCTCTTCCCGATGTGGATGGGTTGGAGCTGCCACGAACTGGGCAGTCTATCAATTTATGGAGGGGTCGATGTTGATTCTAGGCGGCGTCCCGAGCCCCGTTGGCAGCGCGGCGGCGGGCGCGGGCGTCGGCCTCCCACTCATCCCTGACGGCCTGGCCGCGCTGATTGCCTACGACTACCCTGTTTTGCTGGCTGACGGCTCTGGAACCAGCACTTTCGCCGTTGCCGGCGGCCGGGACTAGCTTGCGATACTCGTCCTCGGTGATGCGCGTGGCGTCTTTGAGAGAACTAATGATGAGTTCCGCGTCATGCCCAAGGATCGGGAAGGAGGCATAGGTTTTATTGTAGCCCTCTCTAACCAGCATGGGCGCCGGGATGTTAGCAGCGCGTTCGCCGGGGTTGTATTGCAGGTCAATGCTAACAACGGGCTCGATGTGATCCAGGCGGGGCTGGCCGCCTAGGGGTGTTACGCGCTCGTCTTCTTGCACTTCTTGCACCTTAACGCCGCGGCCGTCGGCGGTCTGGAGGTAGACGGTGCGGGTGCGCTTAACATTTTGGGGAGTCGATCGGTCTGGCTTTTCTTCCACCTCGGTGTTGGCCAGCCAAGCGGCGGCGGCGTTAAACAACTCTATCTGGCCGTCGTGGTCGAGCTCGCGCAGGTCGGCAGGCAGGTCGGGAAAGCGGTCGTTGGCTT
Source organism: uncultured Candidatus Saccharimonadales bacterium (assembly GCA_964505035.1). Classification (GTDB taxonomy): domain Bacteria; phylum Patescibacteriota; class Saccharimonadia; order UBA4664; family UBA4664; genus CAZDGK01. The sequence goes on along the minus strand of CAZDGK010000023.1, from coordinate 19,784 downwards.
CTTTGAGCCGCTCTGGCATGTTATAGGCCCTAAACTGCCACGAGTCCGGACTGCCGTAAACATGCGCAATGGTTTCTGCGTCAGCCCGAGGCATTACATCGTTTATGCCCTCGATCAAGGGCTGAGAAAACCTGGCCTCAAAATTGTCACCTTCATGGGGAGCTTCGCCGTGCGGCATGGTGGGTATACCTTTGCTTATAGCTTGATCTTATGCAATGCTTTGGCTTTTGAATAGGGATTGGGCTATGTACCGGCCGGGGACGGCTAGCCAAGCTGAGGCCAGAAGGTGGATCCAGCGTTGTGCCCGAGGTCAAAGCGCTCGGTGATGGCCTGACGGAGATCGCTCTGGCCGTAGGACCGCAGACGGTCGGAGGAGATGAGATATTGCTCGACGCTGAGATAGACTTCTTTGAGCACCCGCTGATCATCATCGGTGAGCGCGAAGGCCTCGCCGGTGTGGGCGCGGGCGGTAATGACGCGCATTTTGTTGAGCGGGTCCTCGAGCTCGATCGGGCTAGCAGCCAGGCCGGCGGCATAGACGACGATATCGAGGGAGGTAGCGGGCTCGGTATGGCGGCCGAGGAGACGCCGCAGCCACGGCTGCCGAGCTTGGCCGATTTGATTGAGATAGTAGCCGGCACCTAGAGCCAGAATGTCGGCTAGGATGATGGGGATCTCGTAGGCGCGAGTGTTGAAGAACCAGTTGTCGTAGCCAATGATTTCCTGGACCAGCACCATGGTGACGTCGAAGGTGTAGGCCAGGAGGGCGATGGTCAGCCAGCCTAGGGCGAGGCGGTAGGCGTGACCAAGACGGCTCCAGGTGCGCAGCGCCATGTAGCAAGCGGCAGCGTAGCCGGTGACAGGCACAAGCACGACGATCTGCATCCAGTCGTGCTGGGCCTCGCTGCCCCAGGCGTTGATGAGGTGGGTATTGAGGACGTACAGCGCCCAGACCACGATGGTGATGGCTAGGAGGAGCGGAATATTGGTGACCCAGGTGCGCTGGCCGGTGTTGATGAAGCGGTAGAACTGGCGCATGCCCAGGAACATGAGAATGCCACCAGCAAAATATGGCAGATAGGAAGCAGCATCAAAGTAGAAATTGGACCAGAGGCTGTAATACTCGGTGATGGGAAAGTCGATATTAAGGATGCCGGTGGCGAGGGTGGCGGCCGCCAGGAAGCGGTAGGCGGGGCGAAGCTCGGGCTTGAAGTTGCGGCGGGCGCGGAAGAAGAGGATGCCGGCGCTGATGGAGAGGCCCATGTCGATGAGCGTAATGGAGGTGCCGAGCGGGTTGTAGTAGGCGCCGTCGGCGGCGCCGGGCGGCTGCGGCAGCAGGAGTGAAGCGGCGCTGATGGCGATGGTGGCGAGAACAGGGATAATGATGAGGATGAGAAGTTTTTTCATGGCCTTGGCGGGATCTACGGTTAATGCTTATGGTTATTCTAGCATGAGGCAGAAAGCGTAGGCAGCCGGCGGTCAGACATGCTAAGCCCCCCTCCAAATCCCAGCAAGCTGGGTAGTGGAAGGGGGCTCGGAGGGCCCGGCCAGCTTGCGCTGGCGCTAATGGGCCCGTGACACCTCTGGCCCTTGCGGGCAAGAGGAGGTACAACGGCCATCGTGAGCCGGAGTACCTGAGCAGCCATCAGGCCGCTTTCGCCATGCCGCTTTCGCGGTGAGCGTGTTTATATATTACTACAAGTTTATAATAATGTCAATATGTTTTTATAACTTTGACATAATGATTGGGTAAGGAAAGCCCCCCGGTGGTCCGGGGGGCTGAGTTAGCGAGGGACCGGCCAGCTTGCACTGGCGCTATGGTCCCGTGAGAGTGCTATCGTAGATTCCCCATGAGGGGTCTGCGATTTGACAGGTAAGCACCCGTTCAAAGCTACACGACAATCGCGAAGCGAGTATCGGCGCTCTAGCACTCTAAACCTCCATTCAGAAGTTCTACTCCCTGGTGGGCCAATTCAACCATTGGGCGATATGCATTGCTGCAACGACCGGTTGAAAGCAGGCACGCACAAAGAAGATAGTAAGCATCTTACTACACTTGCGAAATATTGTCAAGCCCTAAAAGCGAGACCGGTGCGGGCGAGCAAATCGAAGCCCTCTGTCTCCAGGTGCTTGATCTCGGCGGGCGAGATGATGAGGACAAAGCCAGGTGTGGTGGACTGGGTGACAAGCATGGGGTCGCCACCGGTGCCGAAGAACTGCACCATGCCCTGCGGGTATTGCACGATAAATTTGTAGAGCATATTGAAGTCGCCGCGGGCGTGGTGCATGTAGACCCGCTGGCCGGCCTCCATGAACTCGACGGCCTGGGGCAAGGTGGTGGCGTGATGATAGCCATGGGCCTGGAGTGACTTGGCGGCGTGCTCGGCGGCCTCCTCACTGGCGATAATGAGGCCGGCCTCGGTCATGACGCTTTGCTTCTGAATGAAGTCGGCTAGTTTATCCATAAGCTTATTCTATCGTAGTTTAGCCAATATTCCGATATTTGTCGGGGTTGGTGACGATGTCGCGGATGAGTTCGGCGAGACCGCGGGCCAGGGCCGGCACGTCGTTTTCGACGATGGCGTTGCGGTAGTATTTCCTGACATCCTCACTCTGGATGCCAGTGCCAATGAGGACTTGATTGGTCGTGCTCTCGATAGCGCTCGCAACGCGTTTGAGGTCATATCGGCTGCCACTGTGAGCATCCGACGGCCAGGGCTCTCCATCGGATAGCACAATAAGGTACTGCTCACTAGCGGATTCCTTGGCCAGGCGCTGGGAGGCCTGGCCAAGCGCCCAGCCGTCGTCGTTGAACAGAGCTCGCTCGGGGTGGTCCACTTCCTTGACCATCTTGCCCATGCCAGCCTCGACGGACGCGTCGAGCGTGCCGTCAAACGGCTTGTAGAGATGGAGCTTCTCGTTAAACCCAAGCACCTCGAAGCGGATACCGATGCGCTCGAAGACCTCAGAGAGCGCGACGACGGCCTTGAACGTTTCCTGGATGCGGCTGCTGACGGAGGGCTTACCGTCTGGGCCGGGAGCACCCTCGACGCCGGTCCGCATAGAGCCGGAGAGGTCAACGAGGATGGTGAAGGCATAATCCTTCTCGGTGGGCTTGTCCCGGCGCTCGTAGGCTGTGGTTTCGCTAGCCGGCTCGCCACGGCCTTTTTCGTGGATGCGGCGCCGCACGTTGTATCGGCTGCCGGTGCGGAAGCCGGTGCGCAGACGGCGGCTGCGGCGGGCGGTGAAGATGCTCTCGAGCTCGTTGCCTAGTTCTTCGCTGACCGACCTCATCTCGGTACGGGCGCGCTGGTAGGGACTGGACTTTCGCTCGAGCTCATTGACAGAGTTGCGGATGGACTCCAGCAATGCCTCCTGCTCCGGGTCTGGCTCAGTCTTGGGCTCGGCGGTTGGTCGCGGGGCCGGCGGTGTCGCGTCGGGTGGCGCGCCGGGCGGCACTGCGCCGGGTGGGGTCCCGGAAGGGTTGTCACCGCTGGAGCCGGGCTCGGGCGGCTCATCGGGCGCGTCGGTGGCCTGCTGAAACGCACCGCCCTCAATCCCCTCGTGTAGCTCGGCGAGCTTCTTGAGGAAGTCAAATAATTGCTGGTCACTGAGCTCGGTGCTTTGGTGACTCTTGATGTATTCATAGAGCCGGTCACGTAGCTCCTCGGGCAGGCTCGTAATGTCGGCGTGCGGCCAAGCCGGCTGACCATCATCCCCTACCACCGCCTGGCCCAGAGCGTGTTGCACGATGGCCGAAAACAGGCCGGACTCTTCCTCGCTAAACTCCGGTACCGGTGGCATGGGCTGGCCAGTCTGGATGGACTCGGCGGCGGCGCGGTCGAGGAAGTTGATGATGGATTGATCGCGGCGGTCGAGCTCAATCAGCGGCAGCATATCCGGCCAGATTTCATTGACGATCAGACCATTGGTGAATTCAGCATATTGCTGTACGAGGTCTTCGTCGTTGGCCTCGTCCTTGGTTGGGTAGGTCCAGGAAATGCGGCGGGCAGTGTCGAGGTGCCTTTCGACTACCTCACGGACGCGGGGGTCGAGATGCTCGCTGAGCTCAGGCTCGAGCTCCTGCCGATCCCGTATCCATTGGATGATAAATTCGGAGCCGGCCTGCATGAAGCGGGGGCGCTGGCCGAGCTGACGGATCGCTTCCTCGGAAGTTTGGCGGCCAAAGCCGAGCTCTTTTTCGTAGACCTCCTGGATGTTCTCGGTGAGCACTGGGTAGCCGTCGACGATGAAATTGTTGTCGCGGGTGTCTTCGATGGCGTTCCAGAGGTTGGAGAAGCCGGGCGCGTGCATAATCTCATCGGGAATACCGTTGTGGCGGGTGATGCGGGCGTGGCCGCCCTCGTGGGCAATGGAGACGTCTACAAGGTATTCGCTACCGTGCAGGAGCTCTTCGGGGTCAGCAAAGATATGCTCGGTGTTGGGGTCGTGATACCACTTGCGCTGGCCTGGCTCGGACAGGTGCACCTGAGTGGCGGTTTTCTGACCAATGTGGTAGCCGAGTGAGTTCAGGACATGCTGCCGGTGTTTAATCCTGGCGGCATCTTCGGCCGGATAGGTGGCGAGGATCTCCTCGTCGCTGCGCGGGCGGGCACGCTCGGTGAGAGCGGCCAGGGCGGCCTTAAAGTCGGCGGCGGCTGCGGCGCTGGCCTCCCCTCCTTTGGCACCCGTTGGGCCTACGACCTCGGGCATACGGCCTACGTGCTCGTGGGCCGGCGGCCGGCGGCGACGGCGGCAGCGACCCAGTTGCCATTGAGACTACGGCCGATGGCGGCCTCGGACGCGCCACGGCGTTGCAGCAGCGAACGCAGATCCCAGGCGTATGGTGACGACAAGCCGCCTAGACCTTCGGCCAGAGCGGCCGGCCGGGTAGCAGACCGGGGGGACCTGAGCTGGTCGATGATTTGCTGGCGGACGGCTGATGAGCCGCCGCCGAACGACAAGCCAATGAGGGAGGCGCCGGGATCCATGAGTACCCCCCGTAGCGTTAAGGCCTCAGGAGTCTCGAGCCCAGCCAAGCTGA
>CAZDGK010000023.1:0-14640 GCA_964505035.1 uncultured Candidatus Saccharimonadales bacterium | reverse complement strand
ATGAGTACCCCCCGTAGCGTTAAGGCCTCAGGAGTCTCGAGCCCAGCCAAGCTGACAGCCGCCTCGTCGTGGGCGCCATTGGCAATAAGGTTATAGCGGATAGCCCAGGCGTCTTGGCCATCGATCCCGGCTAGCGACCGGGCCAAAGCGCGCGAATTCGGGCGGCTGAACATCGCGTCTTCGCCACGGACTAGCATAGATGCGGGCGTGCTTAGGCCGGTAAGGCTCTGGAGGAGAGCCTGGCCACTGGCGCGATCGCGATAAGTCTGGCGGTCTGCCCAAGCAGCATTGTCGCCGCGGCCGGCTAAACTGATCATGAAGGCATTCATGGCGTCATTGCTACCGTCCGCGAGGGCGGCTCCCCTGACAGAGTCGGCTGAGCCCCGGGCGCTGTTACCGATACCGGTGACACTCTCAGTGGCCTCGACCACGCGGCCAGCGGACACGAGGCGGGCGCGCATCGCCCAAGCCTCAGCCGAGTCGTCGCCAGCCAGAGCCCGGCCGATATTGCGTGAGGCGTAAAGCTGTTCGCGTAGCTTGATGGCATCGGGACTTGTAAAGCCAGTAATGAGCTCGGCTAATGTGTTGTCGTCAATCTTGCCCCTGCCGAACTCGCGGCTGAGATAGCCGATGGCGCGGCTCTCACCCCCGGGAGCCCACCGCTCGCCGGTGGGCTTACCTACCGAGGATGGATCAAAGTTCTGGCGGCGGCCATTGGACTTGGGAGTGTAGCGGACATTGGTGATGACCTTGCGGAGGGCATCCTTGTCACCGTCGCTGAGCACCTTGTTGACATAGTAGAACTCCAGGGCGTCCTGGAAGGTCTGCGAGATATCGCCGCGGAAGAAACGGCGGACGTACTCCATGACGCGTTGAGGCTCGACACGGTCATCGAACTCGAATTTCTGGGGCTGTTTGGCGGCGATGGTGCCGCGGGCGAGCAGATCACTAGCGGTTTTGTGGAACTCCCGGTAGAGCTTGAGAATCTCGCTCATGCCGTCGATCTTGCGGAGCTCGCTGTGCGGCAGAAGGGCGTCGTTCATCTGGCGCTGGGCTTTATCAGGCATCGCAGCGACCGTCTCGCCGATGCCAAAGAGCGCATTGACATGGAAGTCGGCGCTCTCGTCGGAGAGCTTGTCTGGCATCTTGAGGTAGACCATGCGGCGCATGAGCTCGGGGCTGAACGGCTCTAGGCCCTTGTAGGCTGAGCCGGCAACGCTGGGCGGGTTGCTGGCGCAGACGATGTGGAGATTTTCGCGGACGGTGGCGATCTGCTCCATGTCGTTTTCGGTGAGGTTGAGATTGCGGCCGGAAGTGGCGGCGTCGAGGACTTCGTTGAGGCGCTTGAGGACGGATGCATCGCCGGCGCCCAGCTCATCGAGCATAAGCACGACTTTGTTGCCGGACGCCGCCTCGCGCCAGGCAGCCGCGATGGGACCATCGGCGTGGACGAACTCGGGGTCGAATAGCTCGGTGCGGTGCTTATTGGCCGTGGGGTGGCCCATCATGGTGGCCGTGTCACTGTCGCCGTTGAAGTTGTAGTAGTACATGGAGTAGCCGAGCTCGTGAGCCATCTGGAAGGTGGCGGTGGTTTTGCCGAGGGCGGTACCACCCTCCAGGTATACTGGCTGGTGGAGAGCCCAGGCCGTGGCGATATCACGGCGCATTTTCTGGGTGAATTGGTCCTGGACGTAGATGTCGAGGCCTTTGGGGACGTACTTCTCGTTGCCACTGCCCTTGGGCAGCTCGACGCCGAGATAGCTGATTGTTTCGATCTGCTTGATGGCTTCGGCGTCGGCTTGGGCGGCCAGGTCGGCCGCATTGGCCTCGACGGTGTCGGCTAGCGGATCGCCGAGTCTGGCGTATTCACTTTGGCCCGGGTCAGAGCTGGCGGTGCCGGGATGTGCCTTGGTGTCCACGAAGGAGGCGGGGCCTAGACTGGAGTCGGGTGGGACCACATATCACCTAGAGTTATCTAGGCTTAGTGTAGCATAAGGGGATTATTTAATACGAGCTGCCACCAAGGGCATTCATGGCATTGACGATTTCCTTGATGCGGTCGTCAGCCTCGCCACGGCGGGCGCGGTTGTAGGCCATGATGAGATCGAGCTTCATTTCATTGGCGCGCTTCTTGGCACTGGACATGGCAGTGAAGCGGCTGGCGTACTGGGCCAGGCGGGATTCGAGAATGATCTGGGACAGCGCGATTTCCATCATGACCGACTCGAGGTAGCTGATAACTTCGTCGACATTGGGCTCGAAGAGATAGTCGCGAGCACTAATGACGGCGCCGGCCTTCTCGGCGTCCGAGCCGAGGGCCTTGACGCGGCTGATGAGGTCGATGCGCCCGACTTCCTGGACGGATAGCGAGATGTAGCGCTGGAACCAAGCGGTGGGCTGCTTGTAGCCGATGAGCTCAGAGACGATGGGCGACACATCAATGGCCTGGTCGACATCCGGCAGGCGGAAGTAGCGCTTGATCTGGGTATGATTCTGGACAAACTGGGTGGCGCCGTGCGCGCCGATGACGATGAGGTCAGTAGTCTTGGCGTCGAAGCTGTCGAGCACGGTGCGGACGATGCGCTCGTCGATGTCGCCGGATAAACCGCCCTCGCTGGTGAGCACCAGGAAGACATTAGGCTTGTCGCGCTTGGGGGTTTTCTTGCCGCCGGTGAGCTGCTGGCTGGGGTCAATGCGCAGCTGAGTATAGATCTGCCAGAGCTCGTCGAAAAACTTCTGGCTGCGGGTGACTTTGTCCTTGATTTTGCCGATGCGCATGGAGGCGATGGACTCGAAGACGGAGGTGAGCTCCGAGACGGTACTGACACCACCGACTTCTTTCTGGATGCTGAGCGCTTGACGGGCCATAAGGCTATTCTAGCATGAGTGGAATAAGTATTGCCTAAATTGAGATATAGTTATATAATAGGGTGGTCCAAGCGGACAACTCTGGATCCCCGACCAAAGGAGCTTACACTCATGGATCTGGATTTCAGCGGACTTACCCAGGCGTTCCGGGTCTCGCCCCAGGTGCTTGGCCATCGCGGCCGGCGCTGGGTGCATGACGCCTCTGGCGTGCGAACCAAAGTCGACAAGAGCGGACTCCCGTTCTTCCCCATCGACGATGTCTTCGCGGATCCGAACACCGTCTTCCTCGGCTTCGGCAAACCCAATGTTTACATGGTTGTGCCGCGTCCGGCAACGGACACCAAGGAAGCGGGCCGGGACAAGCTCGCCGCGTTCATGTTCTGGCGCAGACCCGCCGCCGTGGCCAACACGAAGGGCCGGGTCCAGGCCGGAATTCTGTTCGAGCTCCGGAACCTGCCGCCCAAGGCGGTAGAGGCGCTCCGGCACCAGATGGAGCTCAAGAAGGGCAAGCGCACCGCAAGTTGCGCCCACGCCCACGCCCAAGTCCTGGCCGGCGCCGGCTTCACCTGCGGTGGCACATCGCTCCGCCGCGTGTACCGGCCCTCCAAGCTGGCTGCCCTCATCTGGCAGCACGGCCTGGAGTATGGCGGCCAACCGGTCGAGCTCCGGCTCGTCCAGACGGGTGCCTCGACTCCCGACCACTTCCTGAATGTCTGGAGAAACGAGGTCACTAGCCCCGCTCGCGCCATCGCCAAGCAGTATGCTCGGGCCGGGGCCGCTCACGCGGCGCCCCTGTTTGAGCCGTTGGCGACTGAGCCGGCCCCGCCGGCCCAGTCCGGCACGGGCCGTCCGGTCCGGGTAGGCGTCAGCCTGCCCTCAAAGCTCGGCATGTATCTGGGGTTCCTCTGGGGTGAGCGGCCAATCTTCTACGCCGAGACCCCCGAATCGCCCATGGCGCCCGAGCTTGGCACCCCCCTGCAATCCTTCCCGGGAAAGCTGGACAGGGTGACGAAGCTCAAGAAGCACATCCTGTTCTCGCGGCCGGTCATTTGGTTCATCAACCGGCACGTGGTCAGGAGCATTGCCTGGGACGAGGGTGTCCCCGCCGGCAGCATCGCCGCCATGTTGCGGCGTAGCCCCGGCACTGACCGCCAGACCGCCTACGTCTACAACTACGCGCTCACTGGCACTGACGTCCGGATATCCCGGCTCGCCAATGACAACGGCCGCGATCGCAAGTTCATCAACTGGATCCTGGCCAAGCACGTGCTGCTGTCCAACTACAGCAGAGACGTCCGCGCATCCGGCGAGATGTGGTGCACCCTCAACGAGGCCGGCAGCCCCATCGTCTGCCTCAACCTCAACTCCGGCACCTACAAGCCGAGTGACGAACGGCTGGAGCCGACTGCCCAGTACCTGGGTGCCCTATTTGGCACGCCGGTGGTGGCCGTAGCGGTATGAAGGCCCGTCACTAGGGCCCTAGACATTCTAGGGCCCTATTCTATTTGGCAAAGCGTTCACAGCGGCTGGTGGGTCTTGTATGATGACGGCGGTACCAGACTACCCCTAGTTTAGGAGGTGATACCGTGACTGCGTCTGACTGCGGCTATGTGTCAGCCGGCGTAGTTGAAACGATCCTTGCCATTTCCGATGAGACCCGGCGCCAGTGGAATAGTTCTGGCTTCCTGAAGCCAGATAAGCCCAACTCCAAGCTGTATGCCGTGACCCACATTGATGCCTTGCTGGCCAAGCAATACCGAGGCTTGGCCAAGCCGCTAACCACTGCTGATTTGCTGGCCGGCCGTGACAGGCTCCTGCCCACCCCAGTAGCTCGACAGCAACTGAGGGTAAGCCATGACGCGCTTGGCCGGATGATCCGGCTGGGGCGGGTGGCGGCGGTGAAGCTGGCCCGAGACTGGCGAGTGAGCCAGCAGAGCTTGCTGAGCTATCAAAACGCTCAGGTGGCACAGCGGGCGGAAGGCTACAGCCAGCGACAGGTCCAAATGGTCTTGTCGGTGTCGCGGCCTACGCTGTCGCTGCTGGTTCGCGACGGCCGGCTGCAGGTGCAACCGGTGACCGGCTACGGCACCGAGCACCCGATTGCGCGGGCTAGTCTGCTCAAGTTCCTGAAGGACTTGCTGCCTGACTGGATTAGCGCGGAGGATTGGCTGGAGGACCGCATGGCCAGCGGTCGGCCGCTCATATCGCAAGCGCAAGCCTGTTTGCGACTAGGTATCAGGCATCAAACCCTGCATGCCCTGGTGGCTTCCCGGCAGCTGCAAACCATCGCCCGCTTTAGCGGTCCGTGGTATGTGGTGGCGCCGGAAAGCGTGGAGGCTTACCTGGAATATCGTGGCCGGATTATGACTCCAAAGGACGTGGCAGACCTCTACGGCGTGAGTCCGTCGGAAGGCTACCGGTGGCATGCTGCCGGCATGGTGAGTTGTCCGATACCCAATCACACTCACACCGACAGCAAGTACCTACTGGCACCGTGCTGGATCGCTCGCCTGCAACAGGACGGCGGCCCGGGGTTCCAAGCTATGCGTTGGTACCAACTCAGAGCAAACGGCACCTCGGCAGGGCCGACGGCTAGTGAGGTGGAAATGGCGCAGCTGCTTGGACTGAGCCGCACCGAACTGGTGAAACAGGCAGCCGACGGGCGGATCGTGGGTCTGCGAACACCCGCCGGGCGGTGGCGGTTTAGTAACCGTAGCCTGCGCGATGCGCGCAAGACCTACGCCCCGCGGAGGCCTGGGCCGAAGCCCAAGCGGCCAACCGACCCTACTGCTGCTCAGATTTGAGTGGCAGTAGGGTTCTTTTTGTGAGGCTATTTCTTGGTGGGGGCCGCAGACGTGGTGGCGGGGGCCGGGGCTGGGGCTGAGGCGGCCGGTGCGGCGGCGGCTGCCCCACTGGCAGCAGGGGCACCGCCGGCCGGCGGAGCGCCAGCAGCATTGGCGGCCGGAGCGGGCGCAGTCGGCATCTGAATGGTGACTTCGGACAGTAGCTTGGCAATGGCCCCGTCCCAGTCGCTGTCGGCGGTCATGGTAGGAGCGACTTCCTTGGCTTTGCGCTTGAGGCTGTCGATATTGATAGCGATCTTGCCTTCGGTCTTCATGACGGTACCGAGAATGAGGTCCTGCTCGTTGGGAGTGTAGATGGCGTCGGGGGCCTGCTTGAGGGCTTCGTAGATCATCTTGCCCAGCGCCAGATCATACTTGGAGTTGAGGGCTAATTCGGAGCCGAAGTGCGAGAACTCGGCGGCTTGGCGATAGAGGGCGAGCTTCTTGAAGAGAGCGGCCGTGAGCTTCTTCTGGCGGGAGGTTTGGCCGACACCACCGACGCGGGAGACGGACAGGCCCACGGACACGGCCGGACGGATGCCCGCGCGGAAGGCCTCGGTGTCAAAGATGTACTGGCCGTCGGTGATCGACATGATGGAGGTGGGTAGCGGGGCGGTAATGTCGTTGTTGGGCGTGAGCACCACCGGAATGGCGGCCAGCGTGGCGCCATTGGAGACGAGCCGGCCGGCGCGCTCGAGCAGCGAGGAGTGAGCGTAGAACATGTCGCCCGGGAAGCTCGCGCGGCCCGGCGAAACCTTGAGCAGCAGCGAGAGCTCGCGGTAGACCTTGGCGTGGTTGGAGAGGTCGTCGTAGATAATGATGCAGTCCTTACCTTTGTTCCAGAGGTGCTCGGCGATGGTGGCGCCGACGTAGGGCGCCAGGTAGCTCTGGGTGAGCGAGTCGAAGACGGAGGCCACCACCACGATGCAGTAGTCGATAGCGCCGGTGGCTTTGAGCTTATTGATGAGTGCGTCGACGTCGGCTTTGCGCTTGGAGATGAGCACGTGGATGACGACGATGCCGGTGGTTTTCTGGGCCAGCGTCATCTGCATGGTGAAGGCTGACTTACCAATCTTGTTGTCACCGAGGATGGCGATACGCTGGCCCTTCACCAGCGGGAAGAGCTGGTCGGAGATGGCCACGCCGGTGCTGAGCGGCTCGTCGAGGGCGCGGCGCTCAATGATGCCGGGCGCGACCTTGAATACCGGATCGTAGCTGGAGACGGTGAGTGGACCTTTGTCGTCGAGCGGACGGCCCAGCACGGACAGTACGCGGCCGACGAGACCCTCGCCGACGCCGGTGACCAGCTCAGGGCTTTCGACTACAGCTAGGGTGCCGATGGGGATAGACTCTTCGGTCATGTTGAGCACCATGACGGCGTCCTCGTGGACCTCGCGGACCAGGCCCTGGTGGCCGTTATCGAAGTAGATAAGGCTATTGACGGCCACGCCGCCTAGACCCTGGACGATCACCAGGAAGCGGTTGACACCGACGACCTCGCCGGTGGCATTGCCGGCCGAGACGAGCTTGGCAAATTTGGGATTATCATGCACGGCCGAGGATCTCCGGTAATTTGGCGCGGCCAGCAATGAGCTGCTGCTTCCAGGAGTAGTCGAAGAGGTGGTTGGGCGTGCGGACCACGACTCCCCCGCCTAGATTGCGGTCGGCCACAAAGGTGAGGAGCACGCGCTGACTCTGCGTGTTGGCATGAAACCAGTCAACAAGCTGCACGCGCTGGGTGTGATTGGGCAGAGCAGCCAGGGTGACGTGGACCACTGGCAGCTTGAGGGCCTTGAGCGCTGCCACGAGCGCCTCGAGCGCCTCGATGGTGGCTTTCTTGCCGCCCAGCCAGGCTTCGATGGTGAGAGTGGTTTCACCAGAGTGGGTGGGCTCCTCGGTGGTAGTGGCACCGACGGTTTTCTGGACCCGGGTCTGGCGGTACCAGCCCAGATACTGCTCGATCTCGTAGACGACACTCTCGAGCAGCTCGGGGCTGTAGACGGCTGGTGGCAACTCAAACGCCATTGAGCAGATCCTTGGTGATTTCTTCCTTGTGAGCTTCGAGCGAGGCGAGGATGTACTGCATCTGCGCCCCTAAGTCGACTCCCCCACCGAGCGACTCGGCGATGTAGCTGGAGACGACGTCGCCCATCTTCTGATTGAACTTGTCGACCATGTGCTGCTTTTCGGTGGCCATATCGGCCTCCATGCCTTGGCGCAGCTCAACGCGCTGCTGCTCGACGGCTTGGCGGATTTGCTCCATGGCTTGATTGGCAGACTGACGGACTTGCTCGAGGGTCTGGTGGTAGGCCGAGAGCTCCTCCTCGATGACGGTGGTGGTGAGGCGCGAAACCTGCTCGCCCAGACGGGCTGAGGTGGCCTGGAGGTCGGTGCCAAAGGTTTTGACCGACTCAGCGATCTGGGCCTCGTAGGCGGCCTTGAGCTTGGCTTCGAGCTCGGCCACGGTGGGCTCGGGCACCTTGACGGGCTTGGGTTGACCGGCAGTGGCAGCGGCCTCAGCCTTGAGCTTGTGGAGCTGCAGGCTCTGAATGACGACGACTATGACGAACGCGAGGGTGGCCGAACCAAGAATGATGATTTCTAAATTCATTTCGTTATTACCAAATACATTGCTATGACTGCGACGGCCATGATGCCGGCCGAGATGAGGATGACTTCGAGCATGCTGCGCAACACCGAGCCGCGAGACAGCGGGTTGCGGCCGATGGAAATGATGCTATTGCGCACGGCGGCGTAGAGCAGAACGGTGACCGTAACGAGAGTGACAAGCAGGATGAGACCGGCGATGACAATGCGCAAGGGCGAGACGTCCTTGCCGGCCAGGGCATTGGAGAAGTCCTGTAGCCAGGTGGGGACGGCGCTGTTGGAGCCAGCTTCGGGGTTGTACTGGCCGACGGCGATGAGGACCGGGATCTGGCCGATGGAGATTTCCTGCTTGCCCTTGGCGGTATCGACGGTGCGCTTGGCGATGCCGTCACCGCTGCCGTCGAACGGCGACTGGGCGGTGCCGATGACGCGCACCCGGCCGCTGGCCTTCATACCAACGCCGGCCACCGTGGAGACCATGATGGGGTCGCCGACCTTGAGGCTACCGCCTTCGGTGCTGACCAGGGCGGTGACGCTGCCGGTGGTAGCTACTTGCACCTGGCCGCTGGTGTTGGAGCCGCCCAATGAAATCGAGGCCGCCGATGGCGAGACGACGACACCAAAGAGGCGGTCGGTGTTGGTGTTGTCAGCCACGACGACGGCGCCGGTGGCTTTGGCATCGAGCGACACCAGGCTGCCAATGGCGATGGACGAGGTAGCGGTATAGGCCTGAGACAAGCTGGCCCAGGCCACGGGCGCCAACGCGACCGTACCGATTAGGACGGCCAGCACACGGGCGGTGGCTTGTAGAAACCAGTGCGGGCGACGTGCCCTCATGCCTCACCTCTATAATTGTTATGATTATACTGCTCCGGGTGGGCCGCCGCCAAGGGCTGTTTCATGGGTTGATTGGGCTGCCGTGCTCCTGTACGATGGTGATAATGCTAACGATAGGTGGAGTTTCGTCCGATGGATATGCGAACAAATCGCCCGATGAATGATAACCAGGCGCCTGAAGCTCCGGCGATGCGCGCCATGACCGGCGGCGCCAGCAGTGGTGGTGGCGGGATGCTCGGTAAAGTAACGATGATCTGCGTCATTTTGGCGGCCCTGCTCGTCGGCGGCGCGTTTGCGATGCGCGGCGTCAACACGGCCATGGCCGACATGAGCATCAAGGGTAAGGAGTACCAAGCGGTGTTCCTGACCAACGGCCAGGTGTACTTTGGCAAGGTGTCGAAGATTGACGCCAGCTACGTGAAGCTGACCGACATCTTCTACCTGCAGGTGCAGCAGCAAGTGCAGCCGGACAACTCGAAGTCGACCGACCAGCAGCAGCCTCAAGTGTCCCTGGCCAAGCTCGGTGGTGAGCTGCACGGTCCGGAAGACGTGATGTACATCAGCCGCACCCAGGTACTGTTCTGGGAAAACCTGAAGTCCGACGGCAAGGTGACCAAGGCGATCTCTGACTACAAGGCGCAGGGCAGCAAGTAAGTCTGCTCTGACCGACCAAAAAAGAGCCTGCGGGCTCTTTTTTGATATGATTGAGGCATTATGCCTGAACCACTTCCCCATCCTGGAATTGACCATGGCGGCGCCGGAGAGGCGGCCAACGAATATTCGCTGCTGGGTGAAGAGCCGTTTGATGCTGAACTGACGATCGAGATAGCCAGGCCGCCGGAGCTGACTGACGAACAAAAGGCCCGGGTGGACGATATTACGCGCGAGCTGGCTAAGGCAGAATACAATGGACCTCGCTCGTCCAGAGTGATACCCCTTCGAGAAGAATTGCGAGCCCTGGGGGCGCCAGCGGCCCGCTACATGCTCGCAAAATATGCGCAAACGAAAATTTCTGACGATGTATTGGGCATTAACTTGTGCGCCACTACCGAGAACACTGGCGAGATCGCGGACCAGTTCGCCCGGTCTGGCGGCTTGTTCGGCAGCTTGGGCAGAGCGGCGGAGCGAGTCGCTACGGCCAGGCTAATCGAACTGATAAGGCCAGCTATGGACAGCTTGATCCAAGGAGCCCTCAGCTCCGACGACGATATGGAGGCGCTGTATTCTGGCATACAGCTAGCCGCGTGTGCCCAGCGCAAACCACAGACCCAGACACGAGAGCCTGGCTGACCCAGGTCCGTAATGACTGGGTGGCCGCGTACAATCGCGACGCTGTGAACTTTGACTACCGGAAGCCTATCAACGACAGGGAGATGGATCGGATATGGCGGGCAGCCAACCCCATGCGGGCGGCCAAGCGGTTTGCCGAAGAGCTGTATGGCTCCGCTCACGAATGGGACCCGGACTTCATTAACAGTCTACGGGCTATGAATAGTGAGACAGCAACGGTGAAGGCTGACTACCCGGGTAATCTGGGTATCGGCCGCAGAGTGGAGACGGTAGTGAACTTGCTGGCGATCGCTGAGCGGGAGGGCGTCGGAGTTTCGCAGGACAGAACGCAAAGACTCCTGGAGAAGCTGGCCTACATCGAGGAACAGCCATCACCATACGCGGTGAATCTTGGTATAGAGGTGGAAGTGTACCTGGCGAGCGTGACGCCGCCCGAGGAGCTGCGGGACCAGAT
Organism: uncultured Candidatus Saccharimonadales bacterium; assembly: GCA_964505035.1. Lineage (GTDB taxonomy): Bacteria > Patescibacteriota > Saccharimonadia > UBA4664 > UBA4664 > CAZDGK01. Next base: position 3,741 of record CAZDGK010000023.1, on the reverse strand, counting down.
GTCCGAGGAAGATTATGCCGAGCTCATGCTGGCGTGGCGGCACCGCGCTATCCAGTCCGAGGCGGCTGGAGTCCCCTACACTCACGATGCTCTGTGGGAGTTCGGTCACAAACCAGCCCACCACTACCTCACGCTATCGCGCGAGGTGCAGGCGCTCATGCGGCTGAGCCTCATTAACCCAGACTACTCGAGGCATGGGCTGCACATTACAATTGGCGGGGTGAGCACTCGCTACGACAATGGGCCTCAGGTGCTGGCCCGGGCACTGGAGGGGGCCGGTTGGTGCTCGAGTAGCCTGCGCATTCTGTCTCCGGGCAACGAGAAGGATGGGGTTGGTGCCACTACCTTGCGCTGGGCCTGCAAGGGCGTGGCTGGCGTCAAGGAGCGGAATGGCTACGAGATCGAGGAAGGCGACCGGGTGGCGGTGGAGATCCGCACGCTGCAACTGAAAAGCATGGCCGGGCTGGACCGGACACTGCGCAGCGCCTATGCCCTAGGAGCGGCGCTTAAGGCACATCAAACTCCTGGCGCACTGTCTAGGCCAGAAGGCGAGCTGGCGGCGGTATGGTCCCAATTTTCGTCGGGATTGGATGCGATATACGAGCAATATGGCATGGACGCGCCGTCGAAGGGTTGGCGGGCGAACGGACATGGCGATAGAGAGATCAACGAGCCAACGCACTTTGCACTGACTGACAACTTCAAGCGCTTGGGAGCACTGCTGAAGCAAGCTGAGCGCGACCCGGCCAGCGAGGGGGCGAAGTTTCAGAATGAGGTCCAGCGGCTCGTGATATTGAGCCGCGGCGTTGCCATGGCGATCCTCAACCGCACCCGGCCAGCGCCACAGCCCGGCAACTCGCCGGGCAACTAAAAAGACCCCCGGGCGGGGGTCTTTTTAGTACTAAGCGAGATTACTCAGCCTTGGGGCGAGCTTCGCTGACGGTCAGCTTACGGCCATCGAGCTCGGCACCATTGCCCTTTTCGATAGCGGCGTCAGCCTCGGCGTCGTTGGTCATCTCGACAAAGCCGAAGCCCTTCGAGCGGCCGGTGGCGCGGTCCATGATGACCGAGGCGCTCATGACCTCACCGAACTGGGCAAAGAACTCACCCAGAGATTCGTTAGTAGTAGAGTAAGGCAGGTTGCCTACGAACAGTTTCTTGGCCACGTAACTTGGCTCCAATTATGTTTGATCGCCATGCACGTGGCTGGGACGACGGTCCGTCTTCGGGACGGTTAATGCTACGGGGCTTAATATAGCTGAAAGTGTTTAGTCTGTAAATGGGTCTTGGGCATACCAAGGCGTAAACGTAAGCTTGATGAGCGCAAAAAGTAGATATATTTGCAGTGCAAAACCGGTGACGGCCACGATCGCCAGCGTGATGCTGGCAGCGCTGATACTAGCAACAACGGGCTCAGACAGGGCTAGCCAGAGCGAGAAACCAACGGCGAACACGGAGAGGTAGGCGACCAGGGCGGCGATGGAGAGGGCCTTGATGACGCCATGTAGCCAGACGCCGCCGCGGCCAGCCTGGTTGGTGTACTGGGTCTCGAGTGTGACTTCATTGCGGGCGTCGATGAGCAGGTTGTAGCCGCCCCAGCAGATGAGATAGACGATGAGGCCGATGGTGGCCCAGAACGTGACGAGGGCTAGATTGGACGTGATGGACGAGCTGAGGAACTGGCCGAAGCGATTGTAGAGCTCGCCGCGGGTCTGGTCGAGGGCGGCCGGGGTAATGTGGAGGGCCGTCAGGATGGCTTGGGTTTGCGAGACGACGAGGACGGTCAGCGAGATAATAAACGCGATGAGCACCCCGACCGAGCTGGGCGCGAAAACCCGGCCAAGCCCGCGCGCCAGGTGCATGACGTATGTCATCGCCGGCCCCTCCGGCGGCGCCAGGCCGAGACAGCGGCCCAGGCGAGCAGCAGGAGGCCGCCCAGCAGCAGGGCGCCGGCCAGGTCGGGCGTCCAGAGCGGGGCGCTCAGGCGGTATTGGTAGTTGGCCAGGACTGGCGCGGCGACGGGCTGGGGGTTGGGCAGCGGCTGCAGATGCTTGGCTAGGTAGTCCTGATTGCATTTGGCCTGAGTGATGGAGTCGCTCTTGCCACCGCAAACGCGCTGGGCGTCGGCGTAAATCTGCGAATTGGCGGCCTCGGCAGCGGCCTGAGCCTTGGCAGCATCCTGGTCGCGCTGATAGGTGGCGGTGAGTGTGAAGCTGGCGCCGGCGCCGACATGGCTGGCCACATAGCTCTTGAGGGTCGCCAATGGCGCGGCGGTAGGCTGGGCGGCGGCATCGGCCTGAGTGACGAGCACTGCTAGCCGGGCCGACTCCTGGTTATTGAAATAGCCACACGTAACCCCCGCGCCTACCAATAACAGGCCGAGGATGACCAAAACGCGCCGTTGCATACCTGAATCCTATCCGGTTGGCGCGTTGGTGTAAAGCTTGCGCTTGGGCGCGGGCGGGGCTAAAAAGTGCGCAGCCCCGAACGATTAGTCCGGGGCTGGGTCTGACTTTCACCGATTGGCCTAATAATTGGCTGGGGTCATTTGGGTGGCCGCATTGTTTGTGAGAAACCACCCAGCCAGACAACAGAACGTGCCAATGATGTTGAGCACGATGCCGATGATGCCGATGATCTTGGCGGCTGACTGGCGCTCGTCATTGCCGGCCGTCTTGACGGCCATGATGCTGAGAACCAGTCCGAGTGGGCCGCAGCAAGGCACCATCAGGAGACCAAGCGTGGCGAGGATGCCGGTATTGACGCTAGAACCGTAACCGCGATCGCGGACCGACATGGCCTACTCCCTATCTCGAGAGCTTGCAAATCCGGCGGCCGCCGGATTTGGACCATTATAGCTGTGGCATGATATTTTGCCAATCCGACCGAGCGGTGCATTGACCGTATAGCCCCTGATCGCTATAATCTGCTGGTACATGTGATCCGGAGTAGCTCAGTGGTAGAGCGAACGGCTGTTAACCGTTTGGTCGTCGGTTCGAGCCCGACCTCCGGAGCCAGGAATTATTTGCAAAATAGCGGCGATCCTGACCGCTATTTTTGTTTGTCTTCTAAACTTTGTTAATCTTAACCCATGACAGAAATCCCTGAGCCAGAAGAATCTACAGGCTTCTCCGAGGCAGAGGCGATCCGAATTGCTCATGCTGAGTCAGAGGGCCGACCTCAAGATATGGTTGAGTCTTTTGAGACGGCAAAGGGGTCGATCTATCGATATGACGACTATGGGCGCACTACCCGGTTTAAGACAGCTACAGGCGAGCAGATTGAAACTCAGGGCATAACTGTATTTGTTGACCCGAACGATCAGCAGGTAAGGCAGATCCGGGACGCTTACTTGCTTGAAGGCGCAAGTGACAGAACGGTTTACATCGTCGAGAAGCGGCCCGACTCTTCAGCGAAGATTGTGCGAGATATCTCAGAAGTCGAGGATAGACGTAGACTGGGTTTGGTTGTGACGCGAGGCGGCAAGCCCATCTTATTATTGCCAGCGAGCATCTTCCCAATTTTGGGGCATCATGTTTTTGATATGAGGCACTACGAAAAGGGTGACGAAGAAATGACAGAGCGCCATCTTGGACACACGGTCAGCAAAATCAACTATAGGTATTAATAGTTCTAACATCCCCCACGACCCGGGGCCAGGAATTACCTGTGAGACTTACCTGGCCAGGATCTCGATGAGGGCCAGGTTGAACTGATCGGCGGTTGGGGCGGTGTCGTTGA
>CAZDGK010000022.1:0-21694 GCA_964505035.1 uncultured Candidatus Saccharimonadales bacterium | reverse complement strand
GCATCACCTTCCATGAGGTCGACCTGGCCGACCGCGCCAGCACCATCAAATGTGCCGAGCAGCTCGCCAGCCTCAAGCTCGACGGTCTCGTTAACAACGCCGGCATCTTCGAGCTCGAAAATTGGGACGACCTCAGCTACGACGCCTGGGACCGGACGTTCCAAGTCAATCTCACGGCTCCATTCATTCTGTCGCACATCCTCAGCCGTACCATGCCCAGTGGCGCCAGCATCGTCAATATCGCTAGCACCGACGGCTTCAAGGCCGCCTTCAACACAATCGCGTATGGTGCCAGCAAAGCCGCCCTCATCAACCTCACCCAGAGCCTCAGTGCCAACTTGGGGCCAAAGGGGATTAGGGTCAACGCCGTCGCTCCCGGTTGGATTGACACGAGCATGTCAGACAACGCTCCGGCCGGTGTCGTCGAAGCTGTCACGCCACTCGGTCGCAAAGGCAGCCCCGAAGAAGTCGCCCAAGCAGTCGAGTTTCTGCTATCCGACCAGGCCTCCTTCATTTCTGGTCACACCCTCGTAGTTGACGGCGGCTTGCTTGGTATCGACTACACGCTCAAGAAAGAGTCAGAAGGGTAGCATCATCGCCTCATGAACCCCTTCATCGTCCAGGGCATCGGCTACCTCGCGCTCTTCTTCGTCATCCTGTCGTTCCAAAAGAACAAGCGCGTCAACATCCTGCTCATCATGCTCATCGGCCTAGTGCTGTTCGTGGTTCACTACGCGCTGTTGCAGGCCTGGGTCGGCTCGCTCATGAACCTCATCGAAGCCGCCATGGTCTTCGTCGCGTACAAAAAGGAAGACGCCCGTTGGGCGCAGAAAGGCTACTGGCTCTATGTCTTCATTGGCCTTTTCTTCCTAGCTGGCGCCCTTACCGCCAAGTCCGTCGTCGACTTCCTCCCGGCCATCGCCCAGACTTTTGGCGCCGTCGCCGTCTGGCAAACCAACCCTCGCGCCATTCGCTTCCTCATGCTGGGGCCGCGCCCACTCTGGTTTATCTACAACTTCGCCGTCGGCTCGTACGCCGGTATGACTGCCGAGGTCTTCATCCTAGCTTCAGTCCTGGTGGGTATCATCCGCTTCGACATCCTGCGCAAACCCGCCAAGCGCTAGCAAAAGCCTCACACATATGCTATAATATATGCCAGCTGTCAACCACAGCCGCCGCCCCGTGCGGCATGACCCACTAGTTCGAAAGAGGGGCAACCATGGCCCAGAAGCTGACCCACACTGGCATTGACAAGCATCTCGAGCGTTTCGCGCGGGCCGTCGAGTTCGTGCTCGACAAGGCCGGTCCCTACGTCGAATCCGGGCTCCTGAAGGTCATCGGCCGCTGTGGCCGCATCTTCGACGACTCGGACCACGACATGCGCGCTGCCTGCAACCAGCGGCGCCGGCACACCGACCCTCACGCCTACCGCGACGTGCTCGACTGCGACCTCGTCGAGTCGTCCAGCCAGAGCTGATCCATGTCCCAACCCTCGGGCCCGGAGCGCATTTGCTACCGGGCCCCTCTCTGTAATCGTACCTACTACATCCGGAGGTTACAGCTATGCCCATCCTCGAATCGTGGATGATCCAGGCGACTGAGCTCGTGTCCTACAGCGCAGTCCCCGTCGGCACGGCTTTCGTGTTCACTGACGGCCGCTCGCCGGAGGTCTTCGTCAAGCTGCCCCAGGAGCGGTTCATGCCTTGGCGGGGGACGCTCACGCACAATGGTCTCGCGGGTCTGCCCGTGCATACCATCTTCGGCACTCCGCCGGACCGGCCGACCGCATCAAGGCGGCAGCTGCGGGACGAGCAGCGCATCCTGGCCCTCCTCACTGGATGGTCGGACATGCGCGTCAAGGCTCATCTCCTGCGCGCCTGGTTTCCGCCGGAGCCCACGCTCTGGGATATCTTCGTGGACTACGACGGCCGCTACAATCGGGCAGTCAGCGGTCTCGAGGCCCAGGGCCAGTGCATCCACAGCCACGAATGGTGGGATGCCAGCCGGGGGCAGTCGCTCCACTACACGAGCAGCCTCACCGGCGCCGGGTTCCACCGCGCCGCCCGCGAAGGAGTGGCCCAGGACCATCAAGTCCGCGCCCCTTAGCGATGAAGGCCCGCCCTACCCACCCCGTCTAGCGTTTAGACGGGGTGTTTCTTTTGAGCAAGTCTCGGATCTCCTCCAGCAGTTCAATCTGCGGGTCGCGCGGCTCTGGCTCCTTGTCCTTGCCACTTTGCAGCCGCTTCAGCAGCAGGTTAATCGGCTTCACCACAAAGAAAAACACTACTGCCGAGATCATCACAAACGATAGCAGCGCGTTCAGAAACGCCCCGTACGCGAACCGGCTGCCATTAATCGTAAAGCTCAGGCCGCCAAAGTCCGGCTGGCCGCCCACCGCCGCGATCAGCGGCGTGATCAGGTTGGTCACCAGCGCCGTCACCACCGACCCAAACGCCGCCCCGACCACCACCGCGACAGCCAGATCTACCACATTACCCCTTAGCAAAAACGCTTTGAAATCATTCAGCACGCCACGCCTCCTTCTTTAGCTTTATGGTAGCATGAGAGTTATGAACATCCGCCGCACCGACCTCGCCGTGGTGGCCGCCGCCGCTGCCTTTGTGTGGTGCTTGCTGCTCGTCCTGGCCGTGGGCGCCCTGGCCGTCTGGGGCGATGCTGCCCTCCTGCAGCTCAACGTTGCCCTCATTGGCTGGGCCATCGTGCTCTGGGCTGGCCCCATGTTGCTCTTAGTCGGCTACCTCGTGCTACATCGCCCGCCCCAGCCGCCGCCCACCGCCTCGGCCGCTCCGCTGGCATCCGAGCGCGTCACCGCCCTCACTGATGTGGCGGCTCGCATCGTCCGCGGCGATTTCTCCGTCCGCGCCGACGCCTCCGCCAATGACGAGCTTGGCGGCCTGGCCCGCTCCTTCAACCAAGTGCTCGACACCGTCATCAACCGCACCCAGAAGCTCGACGAAGAGCGCGCCCGCTTCCTGGCTTCCATCAACAGCTTGCCCGTCGGCTTCATCATGACTGATGCCCAAAACAACATCCTCACCTTCAATCCCGCCATGCAGGGCATCCTGTCCGTCTCCGATGCCGACCACCTCGACCGCATCCAGGCCCAGCTAGCCTCCAACGAGAGTTTCATCCGCCAGCTCATGGACAATTCGCAAAAAGTCCTCCAGAGCCATGAGCCCCTACATATGCACAACGTCTCGGCCAACAAGCGCCTCTACCGCGTCTTCATTTCTCCCGTCACCACCGAGCCCAAGCCCAACCAGCACATCATCGGCTGCACCGTGCTGGTCGAGGACGTCACCGAAGAGCAGGCCATGAACCGCTCCAAGGACGAATTCTTCTCGCTCGCCAGCCACGAACTCCGCACCCCCCTCACGGCCATCCGCGGCAATGCGTCTATCCTGCAGGAGTATTACAAAAAGCATTTCAAGGACCCCGAGGTCAAGGCCATGATGGCCGACATCCATGAGTCCAGTGTCCGCATGATTGCCATCGTCAATGACTTCCTGGACGCATCGAGGCTTGAGCAGGGCAAAATGACCTTCAATGTCCAACCCTTCCCATTCGTCGACACTGTCGATGCTGTCATTCGCGAGCTCGAGCCCGCTGCCAAGGCCAAAAGCCTCACTCTGCATGTCACCAGCCCACTCGGCAAGCTGCCCGAGGTCTACGCCGACCAGTCCAAGGTCCACCAAGTCCTCTTCAATCTGGTCGACAACGCCATCAAGTTTACCGACCAGGGCGGCGTCACCATCAAGGCCAAGGTCGAGGATGGGCACCTGCGTTTCTTCGTCATCGACACTGGCAAGGGCATGAGCGAGGAAGCCCAGCGCCTGCTCTTCCACAAGTTCCAGCAGGGCGCCGACGACCTTCTCACCCGCGACAATACCCAGGGCACCGGTCTAGGCCTCTACATCTCCAAGCTCATCCTTGAGCGCATGGGTGGCAGCATCAAGCTCGAATATTCCGAGGCCCACAATGGCACAGCCTTCAGTTGTAGCCTGCCGCTAGCCGACGCCAAACCGGCCGAGCCCAAGTCCGGCACCCAGCCGCCCGCAACGCCCTAAGATATTTACAAAAATAGTAAATTGTGGTATGATACTAAGATCCTGACCATCAGTCGACGCACAAGTTAGGAGATCCATGCCACGATTGCGAGGGGGAGTGCGCAAGCACCTACCGTGTAGCCGGGCGATAGTTCTGCCCACTCGGGAAACGCCCCAGCCGGTCGCGCCTGTCGCGGCCAGTCGGGTGCCAACCCAGTCCAGGCGGCGCTGTCCCGACTGTCGGAGCCTAGTCCCGTTCACGGGCGGCTTCCACTTGCACTACCTCCCCGGCCAGCTGGCACCCTGCAACTGATGTCCGGAAACGCGGGCCCTCCCATCGGGGGGCCCGCCTTGCTGTCTTAGTTGCCGAACGGGTCGGTTTTGCCGAGCGGCACCGGCGCCACATCGCCCGGCACCACTTGCAGATTCTTCACAATTGTCACCGCTTGCTTGTCGAACACCACCGCCTTCGATGGCGGGATGGTCGACGTCGCCGCCGGCTCCACATTAAACGCCTGGTTGATCACCCAGCCGGTGTAGCCAAACACGGCAATCACCGCCAGCCCAGTCAGATAGGGGCCCGCCATGCGCAAGATTGGCAAGATGACCTTGGGGTCGAGTTTGAAATTGAACTTCAGATCCATGTTCATAGTTATGGCTTCACGTAGGCATTAAGATTCAGCGAGTAGGTGATTGGCTTGGTCTTGTCAGGCCGCGTGATCGCCAAGTTATTGACGTTCGTAAAGCGGCTGAGCGTCTCAATCCTAGTCAGGAAGGCCTGCAGTTGCGCATAGCTGCCCTGCACCGCGAATGTCACCGGCAGTGCCAGGTAGGGTCCGGCCTTCACGGTCTGTGACGTGTCGGTCGGCAGACCAGCCGGACTCGGGAAGGTGATGCTCGAGATTGTCAGGCCCGACTCGGCCGCGATCGTCTGCAGCTGCGCCAGGATCTGGGTCTGATTCTTCACCGGTGGCAGTGCGCCTTCAATCAGCGGCAGTATTGGCACGATGTCGTGGTTGTACTGGTTCTTCATCCGCTCCAGCGACTGCAGCTGCTTCTCGGCTTCCTGCTGGTCGGCCAGCTTGGTGGCTACCATCTGGCTGGTCGCCTGCACGTGCGTCAGCGCGAAATAGTAGCCAGTCCCCGCCGCGCCCAGCACCGCCGCGATCAGCCCAATTTGCACCCAGAAAAACTGCTTGGGTTTCATCGCGCCTCCCCCGGCTTAAAGCCCAGCACCACGCTTGAAGCGAACATCGTCGGGGAGACCTGCGTCACGTTTTCCAGGTCCACGCCACTGATGCGTGGCGATGTCAGTAGTGCACTCCGGAACGCCAGGATGGAGTTGTATGTATTGCCCGTCACGCCCACCCGCACGGGCTTGGTGTCGTCGCCAGTTAGGGTAATGCTGTCGAGCGATACGCCCGTCGGCAGCACCTTGGCCAGGTCGCTTAGCAGTAGTGAGAAACGCGTCTGCGAAGCCGAGATCGCCTTGATTGCATTCAGCCGGTCAGCAGCTGCCTGCGCTAGCTTGAGGTCCGGCGCCAGCTTCTTGATGTCAGCCTGCTTCTGCGCCACATCCTTGTCGAGCGCCGTGGCTTGCTGGTTCAGGAAGTAAATGCTCGCGCCAAACACTATCACCAGCACCACCGCTACCTCGATCACCAGGTTCAGGTACCGCCGCGCCATCCGGTTGAGCTTGGCGTACCGGACCTGCTCTTTGATTGGTGGCGGCAGCAGGTTAATCATGAAGCCCCTCCACCCGCGCCAGCCCGATGGCGGTCGTGTACATCGGCGCCTCGAGCTTGGAGACCTGCTGGATGTGCTTGAGCTCCAGCCCAGCCCACGGGTCCGCCGCTGATACCGGCATGTTCAGCTCCTGGTTGAGCCGCTCGATCAAGCCCGGCATACTAGCGCTCCCGCCCGACACCACGATAGCCTCCACACTGCGCTTATTGGCGCTCCGCTCAGCGTAGTACCGCAGCACCCGCTTGATCTCGCTGCAGACCGTGTCAATTGGCTTCTTCAGCGCGACATCAATCTTGGGCTGCAGCCCTGACTTTCCGAGGCCAAACTTAAACTTCACCTCGCTGGCCTGCTCGCGCGTCACGCCCAGGTCCTTCACCAATTGTGCCGTAAACGTGTCGCCGCCCACCGCGATGGTATCGGTCAGCCGCACTACCTTGTCATACACCGCTAGGTCAATCGAGCTGGAGCCAAAGTCTGCCAGCAGCGTCACTTGCTCTGGTGGCGCGGCCGCCAGCAGCGCTCTCGTCACGGCCGTCAGGCTCGATTCAATCGCCGCTACCTCTAGCTGCATCAGGTCAAACAGCTTGATGTAGCTGTCCACAATCGCCCGCGGTGCCGCCACCATCAATATCTCAGACCGCTCGCTCTGACGCTCCACTACTTCATAGTCGATGTACAGGTCGGGCAAGGGGACTGGCACATACTGCTCGGCCTCTAGTTTCACCGCCGCGTCCAGGTCGGCTGCATTCATCGTCGGCAGTTCCAGCACCCGTGTAAACACCTTGGCCGATGGCAACGCCGTCGCCACCCGCTTGGCCATGATTTTGCCGTAGCTCATTTGCCGTAGCAGTGGCTTCAGGGCCTCGGCAATTTCCTCCGGGTCCACAATGATGCCCTCCACGATGGCCTCTTCCGGGAAGGTCGCGTATCCGTAGCCCAGGACTTGCATGCTCTTGCCGGATGGCTTCAGCTGGATCATCTTGGCCGTCCGCGTGCCCAGGTCAAACCCAAACAGCGGCTGGTCTTTGTAGATCAACGGGATGCGCATTGCTGGATTCTCACCTAATCTTAGCCATAAGCATTTTACCTATTGTACCATCTACAGCGTTTCGTAGTAACGTACATCCCACGAATATATTGAGCTGAGGCTACTGGCACTGCCAAACGTAATATTACCCGTGTTATTTAGCGTAATCGCCTGAGCCAGGATCGAGCCGATATTGCCACTCTGGCCCAGCGTCAGTCCAGACCAGCGGGCATAGAATGTGCTGTTTGGCGCCAAACCCTGGTTGCCAATGTTGATGGTGGTGATCCCCATCGCCGTATTCAGGTTAGGCCCTGTCACGCTACCACAGTCCGGCGAGCAGCCATTGCCGGAGTAGAACGTAATAAAGTCGATGCCGATACCCGCCGCATTCGTCGCGATCACCACCTGGTTGTTGAGCGTAATACCGCTTGAGCCATCCACCATCACCGTCGGTCGCGTGGTCGCCGTGTCCGCCACCTTAAACGTTGAGGTGTTATTCATAGTAAGGTTACCGTCAATCCACGCATTGCCCGAGATGGTGATCGTGCAGCTATTCTTCGTTGTCACATCACCTGTCACGTGCACATTGGCCGCCCAGCTCTTGCTAGCGCTACCGCTGCACGAAGCATTGCCGCTGGTCAATGTGCTCGTCACGGCGGCCTTTTGCGAGGCCCGGTCATAGTCGGGCAACGTCACCGTCGGCACGCCGCTCGACGCCACCAGGCCCCCGTTCGACAGCCCGCTGGTGTTGATTTGGCCGTTGGCCTGCACGTCGCCGTAGATATGCGCAGTGTTGTTCATGGTGATGGGGTTGTCCTGAGTGCCACTAGAGCATATTTGCGGCCAGCTGGCATTTACCGGCGTCGGGCAGCGCATGTTGGCCACATCCACACCCACCGGCGCCGCCGCCGACCCGATCCGCGCCGTATTGTTCATATTCAGGAAGCCGCCGATGAGAATCGGCCCAATCGTAATCGTGGCCGAGTTTATCATGGTAAGCCCACCCGGCCCCGTTTGCACGGAGTAGGTTCCGGCCGGGGTCCCCTCCGCGATCAGCCGCACCGTCTTGATCGATTTGGGCGAGGTCGACGACGCTGGCACATACACCTTGCCGACCGCATACACAATCTTCTCGTTGCTAATTGATCCGGCTACCACGCACGTCTCATACGTCGCCCGGCCCGTCGTGTCGTTATAGAGGGTGACCGGGTTCGAGCCAGTGCTAGTTACTGGGCAAGACGTGTTGGTGCCTGTGTAGGTATCATCCTGGTTGATCTGGTACATTGCCCGGTCCGCGCCAGCCTCGGCCGCGTACGTCGCGTTAGTGATGTACATCGCCCGCTTCGCCGCCCCGAGATTGTACAGTGCCAGCGTCATCACGCCCGTCAGCACCGTCAGCACCACCAGCGACTGGATGAGTGTCAATATCAGGATAAACCCACTCTGCTTGGCTTCTGTCGGCGTTGGTTGCTTCATGCTATTTGTTCCTCAAGGTTGCCGTAGTGGTATACGAGCTCGTATACGTGCGTGGACCAATCAGTTTACTTTCCGTCACTGTATAGTGCACCGCTTCAGTGCCGGTGGGCACCGACACTGAGTTGCCATTGCCATCAAGGTACGAGGTCGTCAGGTTGGCGACGTCTTCCACGATCACCGAATCGGCTGGGCACCCGGCCGTCGCCGACGCTGGCGGGCAGGTTGTCTTGGCCTTGTTGCCGGTGGCCGAGGTGTTGGCAATCACTCGCTTGTACAGCCGGTGCGTCGTCGAGTCCAGGTAGAAGATCACGTCGTCGGTGTACAGGCTATTATGCAAGCCATCAATATAAATCAGGTTGTTGTTGGTGTCCCGCGACGGGATAGCCAGGATCAATGTAGCGCCCGACCCCGCCGTGCCACTCCAGCTATACAAGTTGCCCGGTGCGCCTGGGGAGTGAGAGTCCGGCTGCGAATTGGAGGCCTCCACCGACTTAGCCTCCCGCACGAACCGCGCCACCGACTCTACGGCCGCCTTGGTGTTTACCAGCACCACGGTCTGGTTGTAGTCCTGGTTGGCCGAGCGGATGCCGTTGGTCAGAAAGTTACCGAGCACCAGCAGCATCAGGCCGCTGATCGATATCGCCACCAATACCTCGATCAACGAAAACCCCCGGTTGCTCAGGGCCGCCGGGCTCACTTATTGACCCCCCGCGCCGCGATCAGCGTCGTCACCTCGTCGGTCTTGAGGCCACCTTTGTCGGTGTACGTAATCGTCAGCACCACCTGCTTGTAGCCATTAACCTGCGGCTCAGTGATCGTCACCGACGCCGATCGCGGCGTATGCAGCTGTGGGTATGGCGTCAAAATACTCGCGACTGACGTTGTGCCCACGGTCAGGTCGTTGTATGCCGTATTGCGATACACTTCCATCTGCTGGTTAGCAACCTGGTTAACCACGACCAAGTTGCTGGCAAAGCGGTTAATGTCGCGCACCGAGATGAAAAATTGATAGATGGACATGACCGTAATGCTCATCACTGCGGCCGCGATGATCAGCTCGAGCAACGTAAACCCATCGGAGCGGCGAAGATGGTCCATAGCTGTCATTATACTGCTTATGCTCACCAAAAACGACCCCGCTCCAGGAGCAGGGCCGTCTTTGGCTTGCGTGAGAACTAGTTGTTGTTAACTAGTTGGAACGAGCGGGTTGTGCAGGGGCTAATAGCCGCCAGCGTGCTGCCGCCAGTGTCGGCGCCGTTCTCGAGGCAGCCATTGAGCGTGTAGGCCGTGTACGGACCACCGGTTGGGGTGGGGGTGTAGGTGTACACGTACGGACTAGTGTTCTTGGGGTCGGTCGGTACGCTCTTCAGAATCGGAGCTGAGCCGAGCGTCAGATCGGTCAGGGCTGCCGGGTAGGCGTTGTTGGAGACGAAGTACTCCTCCAGACCCTTTTGGACTGCCTTCAGGTCAGTCTTCCGCTGCGTGTCGCGCGCTTTTTTTGGCGCGGATGTGATGTTTGGGATAATCAGCAACGCCAAGATGCCGATGATCACGATGACGATCAACAGCTCGAGGAGCGTGAAGCCACCCTGCTTGCGTAATTGGTTAATCATGAATGCTCACCTATATTATCTATTGCCCCCATGATAATGCTTACGCTCAAAAAAAGCGACCCCCTATTTTGGAGGGTCGCTTTTTTGAACTTACGCTATGAGACTAGTTGTTGTTGACTAGCTCAAACGAGCGGGTCGTGCAGGGGCTAATAGCCGCCAGCGTGCTGCCACCGGTGTCAGCACCATTCTCCAAGCACCCGTCCAGCGTGTAGGCCGTGTACGGGCCACCGGTTGGGGTGGGCGTGTAGGTGTACACATATGGGCTGGTATTCTTGGGGTCAGTCGGCACGCTCTTGAGAATCGGGGCCGAACCTAGGGTCAAGTCAGTCAGGGCTGCCGGGTAGGCGTTGTTGGAGACGAAGTACTCCTCCAGACCCTTTTGGACTGCCTTCAGGTCAGTCTTCCGCTGCGTGTCGCGCGCTTTTTTTGGCGCGGATGTGATGTTTGGGATAATCAGCAACGCCAAGATGCCGATGATCACGATGACGATCAACAGCTCGAGGAGCGTGAAGCCGCCTTCTTTTTTAATGATATTTTTAAGCACGAGTGCTCACCTCCTTAAATTTTTGGGAAGAATAAAGCAATAAGCTCTATCTAATTCCTACAATAAAGTGCTTGTGGTTAACTGTCAATGAGGTCGCACCCACAAATCCACCGGGATAAAAATATGTCCCGCCCTAGCCGACTGGCCAGAGGCGGGACAAGCGGACGGCTTAGCGGCGACCGCGCCACGTGCCGTAGGCAGCGGCAACCACCGCTACCGCCAGCAGGCCCACCGTCCAGCGGGCTTTCTTGGACTTGAGCATGACACCTCACCTCGAGAAATGACTGGACCCAATCAGTAGGGCCCAAACCACTCTATACCGAAACCCGCTCCTAAAACAAGCACCCCGCTCCGAATGTCGGAGCGGGGCATAGCTATCGCGAGTCAGGGGTACTCGCGGGGCGGGCGACGGTCAGTCGGAGGTGGGCGCGCCGGTCTTGGCGTGCTTGCCGTTGCCGTTGGCCTTCGCCGCGTTGGCCGCAGTCACCTGCTCGGCGACCTCGCCGGCCTTCGTGACCAGCTGGTCGACCGCGCCGGTGAACTTCTCGGAGGCCGTGTTCAGCAGCTCGGCGATCCGGGCCTTGACGTCCTCGGTGACCTCGTTCACGGCCGCGGCGGTCTGGGCGGCGGTCGGCTGCCGGGACGCGCCCTGCAGCTTCTCCTCGATGGTGTACTTCACCTCGGCGAACCGCGCGATCAGCTCGGCCTTCTGGGCGGGGGACAGGTTGTCCCACACCGCGACGCCGACGGCCTCGATCACCTTGACCGCACCGTAGGCGGTCAGGGTCCTGCGGATGATGGTACCGATCATGTCGGGCTCCTTACAGCTCCACATGGTCGACCCCTGTGGTCGACAGTTGTGTACTATAACACAATTACACCAGTTTTGGCAAGCCCTTTTGCTAGACCGAGCTACTCAGCGACGAGATTGGCCCAAACACCGAGATCACGATGAATCCGACCATGCCGCCCAGCACAATGATCAGGAGCGGCTCAATGATCGATGTCAGGCCTTCGATCACCGTATCCACCTCTCGCTCGTAGAAAGACGCTAGTTTCATCAGAATATCATCGAGCTTGCCGGTCTCTTCACCTACCGCTAGCATCTGGCCCACGATGGCCGGGAAGTTCTTGCTCTCCCGAATCTGCTCGCTCATCGGCCGGCCGTTTTTCACCTTCTGCGCCACCACTGCCAGCTCGTCCTGGTATACGCTATTGCCCAGCGCCGTGCGGGTGGCATTGAGCGCGTCCAGCACCGAGATGCCACTGGCCATCAGCGAGCCAAACGTCCGCGCGAACCGCGCCACATTCACCTTCATCAGGATCGGCCCAAAGATTGGCGCCTTCAGTAGATACTTGTCCACAATGTGCTTGCCATTGGGCGTTTTGTGCCAGCGGATGAAGGCGATCACCGCCGCCACCGTCCCACCGATCATGATGTACCAGAAATGCACCATAAAGTCAGAGATCGCCAGTAACACTTGGGTATAAATCGGGATACTCGCACCGGTGTCCTTGAAAATGCTGGCTAGCTTCGGCACGATTACCGTCATCAGGAAGAAGAATGCGCTGACCGTCGCCACCGTGATCACCGACGGGTAAATCATGGCGCTGCGTACCTTGGCTACGATCTCCGCGTCCTTTTCCTGCTGAGTTGCCAGCCGCTCCAGCACTCCGTCGAGGATACCACCCGACTCGCCAGCCCGCACCATGTTCACATAAATGTTGTTGAACACATCCGGGTGTGTCGCCAGCGCGTTTGAGAGCGTCGCGCCGCCCTCCACCTGCTTGGCTACGTCCGCCACTACCGTCTGGAGTTTCTTGCTCTCGCTCTGCGCCCGCAAAATATTCAATGATTGCACAATCGGCACGCCGGCATTAATCATGGTGGCAAACTGCCGGCTAAAGATCACCTTGTCTTGTAGCTTGACCTTGGGCGCGAGGCCAAACCGGCTCAGTAGGTCGTCACCGCCTTTGCCGCTAGTCTCTTCCTTGATCAGGATCGGCGTCAGGCCCTTTTCCACCAGCCCAGCCGTGGCGCCGGCCCGGTCGCCCGCAAACACCGTGCCCTTCTGGATTACGCCCGCTTTATCACGCGCACTGTAGCTAAATAATGCCACTCGCTTGCTCCTATTCTCGCGTCACGCGCAGGATTTCCTCAATCGTCGTCCTGCCCATTAAGGCCTTCACGAAGCCGTCCTGCTGCATGGTCAGCATGCCGTCGCGGATAGCCTGCATCTGGATGTCATCGGCGGTGGCGTGACTCACGATCATCTTCTGGATCGGCTCGGTCACCTCCAGCACCTCGTAGATGCCCATGCGGCCCTGGTAGCCCACACCGCCGCAGGTCTCGCAGCCCGGCCCGGCCTTGTACAAAATGAACTGCCCCTGCTTGAGCTGGCCGGGCTCCGGCGCTGGGGGAGCGGGTGGTGGGGTTGGCTCAGCCGGAGCTGGCGCCGGCGCGGGTGCCGGAGCTGGCGCGTTCTTCTTGCCGCTAGCCTCGTCCGCTGACCGGTTGATGATGTTGGGATCAGCCGCGATTTTATCGAGAATACTCTTGGTGGTCTCGATGTCGTGCTCGGGCTCGATCACCCGGCTCTTCTTGGCGTGGTCGACCGGCGCGGCCGCCTTGGGCGCCTCCTGGGCTACCGGTGCGGGTGCCGGTGGCTGCTCTTGTGGAATCGCGCCGCTGTCCTTGCGCTCATTAAAGTGCTTGAGCGCCACGTCGAGCTGGAAGTCCTTCTTGACATTGGCCAGCTCTGTCCCCTCTGGCACATAGGTCACCCGGCACACCTGGCACAACCGCCGCACCAGACGCTGGCCAATCACCGTGTTCACAGTCGAGGCAATCAGGAACGGCTCAATGCCCATGTCGAGTAGCCGCGGCAGGGTGGTGGCGGCGTTGTTGGTGTGCAGCGTGCTTAGCACCACGTGACCCGTCAGGGCGGCCTGCACAGCCAGGTCAGCCGTCTCGCCGTCACGGATCTCGCCGACCATGATGATGTTTGGATCCTGCCGCAGCAGCGCCCGCAGGCCCGCCGCAAATGTCATGCCGGCCTTGGCATTCGTCTGCGTCTGGTTCACGCCGTTTACCCGGTACTCCACCGGGTCTTCCACCGTCGAGATGTTCACGCCGGGGGTGTTCAGCATGCTCAGCACCGAGTACAGCGTGGTACTCTTGCCCGACCCGGTCGGTCCGGTCACGAGCGTCATGCCGTGCGGCTTGTGCAAGTTGCGGCCAATCGTTTCCAGCGCATTGCCCTCAAAGCCCAGCTCATCCAGCGTCAGCGCCCGGGCCGACTCGTCTAGGATACGCATGACCACCTTTTCGCCGTCCATGATCGGCAGCGTGCTGACGCGCAAGGCCACCGTCTTGGACCCGAGCGTAAACTTAAACCGCCCGTCCTGCGGCACCCGGTGCTCGTCAATCTTCAGGTTGGCGAGAATCTTAATGCGCGATATAACCGCCGCCAGAATCGGCTTCGGCAGCGTCATTGTCTCGCGTAGCACGCCGTCGATGCGGTACCGCACCTGCACAATGTTTTCGCGCGGCTCAATATGAATGTCCGAGGCCCGCGACTTCACAGCGTATTCCAATATCACATTTACCGTCTTGGCAATCGGCGCGTCCTCAGCCAGGTCCTTGGCCGAGATCTTTTCTTCTTCGGCGTCCGCGTCGGCTGACGAATCCTTGATCGCCTTGGTGATCTCGTTTGAAATCTCACCCTTATATTGGTCGATGGCCGCTAGGATATCCGAGGCCGTCGCAATGTAGGCTTTAGGCTTACCACCAACCTGCTTGGCGATAAAGTCCGCCGCCTGGAAGTCCTCGGGGTCGGCCATTGCCAGCTGCAGCCGGTCTTCTTCCATGCCAAACAGCACCGCCTGATACTTGCGGGCGATCCGCTCGGGAATCTTGAGCAAAATTTCGCGGGGGATCTTGACCTCGGCTAGCTCGATAAATGGCACGCCCGTGCTGTCCGCGTAGAGCTTGGTCAGATCTTTCTCACTAATCAGCTTTTTCTTCAGCACAATTTGTTGCAGCGTCTCGGATTCCGTCACTTCTTTGACGGCGTCATCCAGGGCAGGCTGCTTGACCTGACCGGAGTCCAGCAGCAGTTTCTTTAGGTCGGCATCAGATATGCGCATAGATGTTTTCATTGTAGCATAAGCATCTTAGTGGGTAGAGATGTTTCTCAAAGCCCTCTTGCTTGCACTTCGGCTTTTGTTCACATATCCTACTCGCATCAGAAGTAGGGAAGTCAGTTATGCGCGTGCGAATCCTGGTGTTTGTTGTGCTTTGTTGCAGTCTTGTGCTCGGCCCGGCTGTCGGCTCAGCCGTTGCTGCCCCGGTCAATGGACTGGAGCTATCAGAGTTATTGGTAGATCCCACAAGTCCCTTAGTCGATTCGCATGACGAGTATGTAGAGTTGCATAATAATAGTGCTGCCCCAGTTGTGCTAAATGACTATAGGCTTCACCTAAACTCCTCAACCTATAGTCTGCCGGCAATCACGCTTGATCCGGGGGCTTACTTTGTCCAGACCTCTGCTCAAGCTACTTGGGCCCTGTCCAATAGTGGCAATACCCTCACCTTGTGCCTGGCTAGCGATTGTGCCGCCGCTAGCTCGGCGGTCGACACTACCACCTGGCCGGCGGCCGTGCCTGGTGCGGGCTGGATGAAGCAATCCGACGGCAATTGGGCCTGGACCACCACGCCCACGCCCGGCGCCGCCAATACTCTAAGTGCGCCACCCACGCCAACTCCCAAGCCTACGTCTGCTCCATCTGGCCAGGCCAGTCCGGTGCCCGTCGCCGCTGTCACTGCATCCGACAGTGCGGGGCCATATGCGCAGCTCATGCTCACCGAGCTGCTGCCCGACCCCGCCGCGCCGCAAACCGACGCCCATGACGAGTTTATTGAGCTCTACAATCCCAACGACCAGCCAGTTGATATCAAAGGTTACATCATTAAGACCGGCGCCAGTCTCGGCACCAAGCACACTCTGCCGTCGGCGGTGATTGCGCCCGGAACCTACCTCGCCGTCACCTCGGCCGCCAGTCACATCGCTCTGTCCAATAGTGGCACCAGTCTTGCATTGTACGACCCAGCCGGTCACCAGCTCGGCGACACTGTCACCTATGGCTCAGCCAAGCCGGGCCAGGCCTGGGCTTGGTCCGAGTCGGGCTGGACCTGGACCACCACGCCCACACCTGGCGCCGCCAATCACATCACCGCCGTCAGTGGGCAAACCGGTTCATCGACTGGCAGTGTCAAAGGCTCCACGGCCAGTAAGGTGTCGTCTCCCACCTCCACCACCTCGGCCGCCAAATCCGCCGCCACCTCAGCCGCATCCACTCACAGCGGTAATTGGTTAATCTGGGTGCTGGTTGGCCTTACGATCTGCTATTGTTTATACGAATTCCGCCATGACTTACGACGTTACTACCACCAGCTCAGAGGCCACTCAGGCCGTCGCCGCGAAGCTAGCCCCGCACCTGAAGGGCGGTGAAGTGGTTGAGCTGTCTAGCGACCTTGGCGGCGGCAAAACCACCTTCGTCCAGGGTTTGGCTGCCGCGCTTGGCTATCACGGGGCAGTGACCAGCCCGACCTTTGCCCTCAGCCAGATTTATGCCCTGCCGTCGGGCCTGGAGCTCCATCACTACGACCTCTATCGCCTGGCCGAGGGCGGCATCGTCGGCGAGGAGCTAGCCGAGGATATGGCCGATCCGCAGGTCGTCACGCTCATCGAGTGGGGTGGCGTGGTCGAGTCTGGCTTGCCCGCCGACCGCCTGCACATCACGCTAGAGCCCGTGGCCGACACTGCCCGCCGCCTGGTCTTCAAGTCCGGCGGCCCAGTCTCCGAGCGGCTACTGGTGGCGCTCCGGCAGGAGGCCGCATGATTCTCGCGCTCCACGCCGCCGGCGCCACCACATCGGTTTGGCTATTTGACCAAGCGCCACCTGCCCGGCCCACCGTGGAGTGGGAGAGTGGCCGCACCCTGGCCGACCAGCTGCTGGCGCGGCTCAGCGAAGCCATTGCTCACGCCGGCCAGCAGCCAGCCGACCTCGCCGGCATCATAGTCTACAGCGGCCCCGGCTCCTTCACCAGCTTGCGCATCGGCCATTCCGTCGCCAATGCCCTGGCCGACAGCCTCGGCGTTCCGGTGGTCGGCGCCCAAGGCGAGCACTGGCTGGCCGATGGTTTGGCCGCGCTGTCCAGCACTCCCGCCGGCCGTCCGGCCCTGCCGCATTACGGCGCGAACGCCAATATTACCAAACCCAAGGCTTGACCAATGCCCAGCGCTCACGTTTTAATATAGCTAGTCCGGTTTATTTCATCATCTGATTACTGGCTACTACACCACGACCCGCTTGCTTTCCGACCTTACCGGTAGCCACTTGTAGGTATTTCATGGAACTATTACTGCTGTTTGGCGCCCTCGCCGTTGGGGGCGCGGCCAGCTACACATACACCAACGTCATCGATCGGCGCCGCGCTGCCAGCGCGTCCGCCAAGGCGCAGGATATTGTCCGCGAAGCCGAAAAGAAGGCCAAGGAACTCACGCTTGAGGCCAAGAGTGAGGCCCTGAAGGCTGCCGAAGCCGCCAAGCGCGAAGAAACCGAGCGCCGTTCGCAGCTCAATGCTACTGAGCAGCAGTTGCTCCAGCGCCAGACCACCCTCGACCAAAAGCTTGAGGAGCTCGATAAGCGCGGCGAAAAGCTCCGCAAAAGCGAGTCCGAGCTAGAGGTGCTCAAGGACGACCTGCGGGCCATCCGCGTCAAGCAGCAGGAAAACCTCGAAAAGATCGCCGGCCTAGGCCGCGAAGAGGCCAAGACCAAGCTTGTGCAAATGACCGAGCGCGACATCCGCGGCGACCTCGTCAAGCTGGTCGGCAAGCTCCAGACCGAGGCCACCGAGGAGGCCGAGGACAAGGCCAAGATGATTCTGGCCACCGCCATGGAGCGTATCGCCTCCGACCAGACCGCCGAGCGTACCATTACTACCGTGCCGCTGCCCAACGAAGAGCTCAAGGGTCGGGTCATCGGCAAGGAAGGCCGCAATATTCAGTCGCTCGAGCGCGCCACCGGTGTGGACGTCATCGTCGACGAAACCCCGGGCGCCATTGTGCTCAGCTCCTTCGACCCCATGCGCCGTCAGGTCGCTCGCGTGGCTCTGGAGAAGCTTCTCTCCGACGGCCGCATTCACCCCGGCCGCATCGAGGAGGTCGTCGCCAAGGCCAAGTCCGAGATCGACAAAGAGGTCAAAGAGGCCGGCGAGCAAGCCCTCAAGGATACCGGCGTGGTCGGTGTGCCGGCCGAAATGATCAAACTACTCGGCCAGCTCAAGTTCCGCACCAGCTACTCCCAAAACGTCCTCAAGCACTCCATCGAAATGGCCCACCTGGCCGGCATGATCGCCAAGGATATCGGCGCCGACGTCCGCATCGCCAAGACCGCCGCCTTGCTCCATGACGTCGGCAAGGCCGTCACCCACGAGGTCGAAGGTGGCCACCACCACATCGGCGGCCAGCTAGCCGAGCAGTATGGCATGGAAGAGGCCATCTGCCACGCCATCAAGGCCCACCATGACGACGTCGAGGCTACCACCCCGGAGGCGCTCATTGTCCGCGTGGTCGACGCCTTGTCGGCCGGTCGTCCTGGCGCCCGCGGCGACACCTTCGAAAGCTACGCCAAGCGCATGACCGACCTCGAAAACCTCGCCGGCACCTTTGCTGGCGTCCAGAAGACCTACGCCATCTCGGCCGGCCGCGAGCTGCGCATCATCGTCGAGCCCGAGCGCATCGACGACCTGCAGGCCATCAAGATGGCCCGCGACATCGCCACCAAAGTCGAAGCCACCCTCAAGTACCCCGGTGTCATCAAGGTCAACGTCATCCGCGAAACCCGCGCCATCGAGTTTGCCAAATAGCCGCCTCGGCAGTGTCAAATCCGCCCGGCAGTGTGGCATAATCGACCATAGACGCCATGAACCAATTACTGGCCTACTTCAAGCCCCTTAGCCTATCTCGGGCCATCCCGCTGCTGCTGGCGGTCATCGGCCTCGGCTACCTCACGCTCCATATCCTCGCCGCTGGTCCAGCCGCCGAGTTCCTGCTATCTGGCGCCACTATCACCGGCAATGCCAGCCTCGCCGCCAACGCCAGCGCGCTCGGCGGCTCCATGCTAGTCTTCGGCACCGCTCCCACGCCGTCGCCGACCGCCGTCCCAACTCCCACTCCCACTGCCACCCCCACCCCTACCCCCACGCCCGGTGGCTGCGCGGCCGGCGTCACCGGCGCCGCCCCCGCCTGCCAAACCGCCCCGCCCGCCACGGCCGCCAGTGGCAAACACTGGAACGTCAGCTTTTTCGAAGAGTTCAATGGCACCGATTACGATCACACCAAGCTCACTCCTTGTTTCGACTGGAACTACGGTGACTGCACCAGTACCTTCAACAATGGCCGCGAGCACTATCTGCCCTCCCAAGTCACTGTTTCCAATGGCACCGCCAAGCTCAACGCCTCGCCCCTGTCGCCGCCCTACGCCTCCAGCGCCTGCCAAAACAGCTCCTGCACCTACAAGGCTGGCCTGCTCTCCACCGCCCGCAAGAGCGGCAACGACCCCGATACCGCCTATCTCTACAAGTTCACCTATGGCTATGTCGAATCGCGGTTCAAATTCCCGGCCACTCAGGGCTTCTTTACCGCCTTCTGGATGCTGCCGGCCGATACCAGCTATCAGTACCAGACCGAAATCGACATCCTCGAGCTTCTCGGCTACGACCCCAAGCAAATGTGGATGACCTACAACTACGGCCCCAACCGCAGCCTGTCCTACGAACCCAATACTGGCATCGGCAATAACGGCGCCTGCGCCTACCAGGACTACTCCACCGGCTTCGTCCGCATGGGTGTCGACTGGGAGCCCGACCACATCGCCTGGTACATCAACGGCGTCAAATGTGGCCAGTTCACCGACGCCGCCCAGATCGGCAATCAACCCATGCAGCTCATTCTGCACATGATGATCGACAATAACTGGGAGCGCAGTTGGAACGAAGGCTTAGTAGATGCCACGCTCAGCCGCGACCTAGAGGTTGACTACATCCGTGTCTACCAGCAAACTCCCTAGTATGACTATTCTCTATCTCGGCGACATCATGGGCCGGCCTGGCCGCCAATTGGTCAAAGACTGGCTGCCGGGTCTCCGGCGCGACTATGGCGTCGACTTTGTGGTGGCCCAGGGCGAGAACCTCAGTCACGGCAAGGGCATGAGTATCGCCCATGCCCAGGACATGATGGAGGCCGGCGTCGACTTCTTCACCGGCGGCGATTGGACGCTTCACAAAGCCGAAATCCATCCTTGGCTCGACGACCCCGCCAAGCCCGTCATCCGCCCCGCCAACTACCCAGACGGCACGCCAGGCCGCGGCTACAAGATCGTCGACACCCCGCAGGGCAAGATTCTCGTCGCCAGCCTGCTCGGCCAGACCGTCGGCTACCGCGCACCAACCGGCCTCCAAAACCCGCTTCACACCATCGACCGCATCCTCGAAGACACCAAGCGCGAGAAGCTCATCGCCCGCATCGTCAATTTTCATGGCGATTTCTCGAGCGAGAAGGTCGTCATTGGCCAGTACCTCGATGGCCGCGTCACTGCTATCATTGGCGACCACTGGCACGTGCCCACCGCCGACTCCCGGGTGCTACCCGGTGGCACTGCCCACATTACCGATGTCGGTATGGTAGGCTCGCGCGACTCCAGCCTTGGTATCAAGACTGATGTCATCGTCAAGCGCTGGCTGTCCGATGACCAAAGCCGCAATGAGCTCGAAACCGACGGCCGCATGTGGTTATGTGGCCTCCTCATAGCCGTTAATGGTGCATCTGGCCGAGCCAACACGGTTGAACAGATCATAAAATTTGGAGAATTCTAGGCTTTACCTATAGCAAGCCTCTGCTAGAGTAGGGGGTGTAACCTGGAGAATCGTATGACGAAGCAAAAGCTAATCGAAACTCTGGCGGCTGAGATGAATACGACCAAGCGCCAGTCGGAGCAGATGCTCACGACGCTGGTAGGAATCATCGAGCGCACCGTCGCCAAGGGGGAGAAAGTCTCGATCACTGGCTTCGGCACCTTTGACCGGGGCAAGCGGGCGGCTCGCCGTGGCGTCAACCCGCAAACCGGTGAAGAAATCCAAATCCCCGAAATGCCCATGCCGCGGTTCCGGGCCGGCAAACGCCTCAAAGAAACGTTGCGTTAGCTAGCAAAGCGCCCCGAGCCTGGTGACTTGGGGCGCCGGGGCGGCTAGTCGCGCCGCCGAATGCGCTGCAGTAGCTTGGCTGTCAACCAGCCGGCGGCACTCCCGACTGCCGTTGGGATTAGTAGCATGCCCACGATGTTGATGGCCCATAGTATCCGGCTGTGAGCGGCTATCAGTAGGGCATACCAGCCGTACAACGTGGCTATGCCGACTAGCCAGCCGACAGTCGCCGGCAGCCAGCTCCATGTGTGGCGTCGCCTGTGGTGTCCTCCAGCCATAGCCTCTCCTCTCTGGCTAGTGGGGGAGGCTAGTATATCACGAAGTTCTGCTTCGCGCCTGCTCGTAGTGTGCCACCGCGCCTTCCACGACCAGCCGCTGCGACTCCACGAACCGCTCGGGCAGTTGCTGCGCGTCGAAGAACCGGCCGGCCTTAGGCTCGCCCGTCACCACGGTCCAATAGATGACGGCGTTTCCCCACCCGCGCGTGGTTGCGAAATGCAGCGGCCCCACCATTGCCAGTTCACCGCTCGTAGCCGTGCCGCCCAGCTCCTCGTCGAGCAGCCGGGCCAGCGTGTCGGCGTATTCTGGCCGCACATCCGTCGGCCGGATTACCGAGCCCGGGTTGTGCCACATCGACGGCCAGATGGGGTCGTCGGGCTCGCGCTGAGTCAGCAATACTTCCGTGCGACCACGGACGGTCCGCACCGGCACCAGCTCAACTACCGACACCACTATCAGCCTGACAATCGCGTCAAATACCGGCCGCGGCAGGTAGCCTGGTTCCAACCGGCCCAAGACATCGGCTGCTTTATCAATTTCCTCGGGCGTCGGCATCGGGTTGGTAATATTTTCTATCATAATTCCTGGTGCCCCGGGCAGGATTCGAACCTGCGACCCTAGGCTTAGAAGTCCACTGCTCTATCCAGCTGAGCTACCGGGGCGAGTTACCTGGAG
>CAZDGK010000021.1:0-21704 GCA_964505035.1 uncultured Candidatus Saccharimonadales bacterium | reverse complement strand
CTCATCGACATCACCGAGCCCACGCCCAAGACCATCGACGCCCTCATGAACCTCAATCTCCCCGCCGGCGTCGACATCGAAATCAAGATGTAGTCAAAACCGATTTTCGCTCATACAGCCCCGGACAGCCGGGGCTTTTGAGTATGATATAGTCAACTAGACATAAGTAGGGAGACGTAGGTGCCAGATAGCAATGAAGTCGTTCAGTCCGCCGCCGGTGAGCAAGTCGAGACTCCAGAGATCCGGGCTGCCAAGGCCGATATCGTTGCCGAAGTCACTAAGCTTGACCCCGAGCTGATGCTGGCACCGGAAACCCGCCGGCTAGTTGAGGTCGGCGCGGCCGCAATCGTCGACGTTACCGACCAGTTTGGCACCCCGCATCACCCCAAAATGACCAGCGGCACGCACGAAAAGGCCGTTCTCATGACCTACCACAATGGTGGGCGTTTCACTGAAGAAGGCGGCGACCATGGCTATACCAGCATCGGCCCCGAAGGCGTCGGTGTGCCCCGTAATGTACTTGTAATTGCTGCAGCGGTAAATGAAGCGGCCAAGCATGCCGGTCTCCCGGAAGTTTACAGCGCCAAAATGAGAGCCCAGGGCTTTGCGGCGCTTCCGATCACGACAGCGTCCAGCTCTGTGGCAGAGCCCTCATGGACGAAGGCAAGCAAGGACCAGATCACGGCGATGAGCGCTTAGCGGCCGCCAAGGGCGAGGAGCGTTGTCGTAAAGCCGGCGTCGATGAGGCCTCGGTGAAGCGCGTTGGTCGCGGCATTGGAGCCACCGCGTTCAACACCGAGACCAAAGCCCAAAACATTGATCTTAGCGCCTGGGAGGCCAACCCAGATGATCAGGAGGCCCGTGA
The DNA here is from genome assembly GCA_964505035.1 of uncultured Candidatus Saccharimonadales bacterium. Taxonomy (GTDB): domain Bacteria; phylum Patescibacteriota; class Saccharimonadia; order UBA4664; family UBA4664; genus CAZDGK01. The sequence continues at coordinate 20,839 of CAZDGK010000021.1, read as the reverse complement.
GGATGCTCTGGTGCAAGAGCTGGTAGGCGCCGCCGATCTATTTGGGCCGACGCAGCCACGCGGGCCCCTTGGAGCCTATGAGTATACAGTGGAGATGATATATCTGAAGCAAAATGGCGAGCTCATGCAAAACGCGCTAGAGGCCGACCACGCAACGGTAGACACCACGCCGCTAAACATGGAAGAAGCCCTCACTTACATTGCGTCAAAGCCGGAGCTCAGAGAAAAGCTTACCTGGCTAGTAGCCGGACAAGCCGCGTTTTTCAAGGATTACCTCAAGTATTCCGACACTGCCATTCGCGCCGCCTGCGGCCAGGCGTCGATGACCTGTTCCCGGGCCGTCTAGCCAATGCCGAACACCTCGCGCGGTTTGCCGAGGACCTCAAGAACGGCCGTGACCCGCTCGACATCCTGCGGGAAGCTCGACAATTGGCCGGCGAACAGCCTGCGCAATAAAAAGAAAACCCCGGCGCAAATGCGCGCCGAGGTAGTGGCTTTCCGATCAGCCGTGCGAGTATCGCGAGAGCGCGAAGACCTTGCCGCAGTTGGTGCGGTGCACGGCCCGCGAGCCGACCTTGTGGGTGAAGTCGCCGTTCGGCAGTCCGCCGTAGACGTCGACTCGCAGCACCTGGTCGGGCACGAATGGTGCCAGCTCGCCCAGCTCGTCCGAATACCGGACGTACGTGCCGTCAGCGGAACCCACGAAGATGGTGTGGTCCACGTCGACGAATGCGCCCGGCTGCGGCTTGCGCCCGTCGTGGGCGTCGAAGGCCGGCAGGAAGAGCGTGGTCGGGTCGGTCGGGACGTACCAGTACGCGAGCAGCGCCTTGGCCGCGTCGCGCACGTCGAACGCCGCGAGTACCAGCTGGAAACCCGGGTGGGTCTCCGGCAGGTCCTCCAGCACCGACCAGTTGAGGTCGGGCCGGACGTCCTCCGGGAACTGGGCCAGCGCCTCCTCGAGGTCCTCCCGGCTGCGGCAGTAGCCCGCGCCGATGGTGAAGACGTCATGGCGGAAGACCACCATGCCGCCTCGAGTCGGCTCGCTGCCACCGCCGAGCGTGAAGCCGCGCGACACGACCGTCGTGGCCGTCACTATGTCCTCCAGCACGTTGGGCGCCTGGGACGTGGCGATGAAGTTGTCCGGGCCGAGCTGCGCGGCAGCCGGCACGAGCAGCACCATCAGGTTCTTCTTCCCCGAAGTGTTGGTCACTCGGTTCTGGTACGCCACGACGTGGACGGTCTGCCCCTCACGCTCCACCACGTTGCCCATGATCAGGGTGTTGGTAAGGTGAGCGGGGTACAGTGAGATGCACATGCGCGTATCCTTTCGGTAGTCGGGAGCGCAGTACAGGTGATACATTAACACAAAAAATGCATTATTACAAGTAGAGCGGCCGGACCGCTGTGAAGCAAGTCCGGCCGCAGTGGTAGGGGATTGAGCTAGGGGTTACGCCGCGCGAAGCGGCCCCAGATCCAGCGTCTGCTGGTGGTAGATGGCGGGGGTAATCACGTTCTTCACGCCGACGGGCGGGGGAAGCTTGTCGAGATCGGTCTCCTCGTAGAGTCCGGCCCCGTCGACCTCCGCGTAGAGATCGTCGCTGACCTCGGCCTCGAAGATGCATTCGCGCTTGAGACCGCGCGCCTGCATCGCGATGGCCGCGTCAGCGGCGGCTCCCACGTCCGTGCTGAGCGTGAAGGACACGAACGGGCACTTGGGCCCGTCCTCCGCCACCTTCGGGTCAACCCACTCCTGGACGATAACCTTCATGTGTATCCTTCCAGACTGGCCTGCCCCTTGCAGGCCGAGTACCATTATAATAGCACAAAACGATACATTAATCAATAGAAAGCCGGGGCGCCACTTGTGGTGGCAACCCCGGGCAGTTGTACTAGTTGAAGGTGAAGAGGCCGGTCGCCAGACCGACGGCGAGCATGAGGGCGATGACCCCCACCAAGCCCCAACGACCGTGGTGTGGCGCGTTGGAGTGCTCGACGTAATATCCGTGATTGAGCCACCTCATACCGTTCTCCCTTCTGTCGGGCACCAGTACTCGCATAATTATAGCATAAAAGCAGATGTAAATCAAATAGACGGCCGGGGCGCTGTTTGCAGCGGCCCCGGCGGGTGTATGGGCTAGTTGAGGTTGAGGAAGTGCGTGATCAGGCCCAGGACGACGATCGCGCCGATGATGGCGATCCAGGCCCGTCGTAGCTGGCGCTTGGTGGGCATCCAGTCCGGCGCGGCGGCTTCTCGGTCGTCGGTGTATTCCGGTTCCTGTGGCTGGTCCTGCATCTTCATAGAATATCCCTTCTCGCGGACCCAGTACGTTCACTATAATAGCACAAAACATCACAAAAAGCAAGTATACGAAGAGTCGGTCTGCAGATGCTATAATCTGGACATGCAAGAAGCCGATTTGCTCGACCAAGCTACCCAGCACTTTAGTGACCTCGTAGCGGCGGTCAAGCCAGACCAATGGGACGCCCCCACGCCCGACACCGAGTGGTCAGTGCGTGATCTCGTCAATCATCTCACCAGCGAGTACCTGTGGATCCCGCCGCTGCTAGCCGGCAAGACTATTGAGGAGGTCGGCGACAAGTTCGACGGCGATGTCGTGGGCGAGGACCCGGCCGCCGCCTGGACGGCCGCCCGCGAAGCCGCCCTGACCGCCATTCGCGCTCTGGACGACCCCACTCGCACCGTGCATTTGTCGTTTGGCGATACGCCCGCCCAGACCTATCTGCAGCAAATGCTCATCGACATTGTGATCCACGGCTGGGACCTGGCGCGCGGCATTGGCGCCGACGACACCATTCCGCCGGAGCTGCTGCGAGTCACGATGGAGCTGTTTGAGCCTCAGGCGGAGGATTGGCGCTCGGGTGGTAGCCTCGGCCCCCGCGTGCCGGTGGCGGCCGACGCCGACGACCAGACCAAGCTTTTGGCTCTGTCTGGCCGCAAATCCTAGCCGACCATTTTCGGCCAATTAATGAAAAGTGGCCCCGACCAGCTAGCAATTGCTAACCTGGTCCGGGCCACAGCGATCAGCTGTAGAGGACAAACACGATGAGGGCCGTCACGAGTATCGCAACCAGTGCGATGACCATGAGGCCGCGCCGATTCAGATGCGGGCGCCGGTCGCGCTGCAGCCGGGCCAGTTCGGCCGGCGTGCGAGCCCAGGACGGCAGTTGCACCGTCGTCTCGTCACCTTCACCTGCGCCAACCCCTAGAGTCGGCCACACCAGCGAGCTGGGGTGGGCTCGGCCGAGCCGGCGCATGCCAGTGTCACTGGCGGTGTGTAGTCCCCATTGCACCACAGGCAGAACATGCAACTCGCCGTTAGCATCATGCATCACGGCCAGTGCCAGGTTGTCGTCGCGATTATCAATCAGGTCGTCCACTTGGCCGGCCCTCAGGAGTATCACGCCTTCAAACTGGATAGCTGCCAGCTCGACCTCGTGCCTGACGCTGTCGGGCACGTTGTATTGCTGGCAGTAGCGCCGCCACATCGCGGGTGAGTAGACCGTACGCCGGCCATAATAGCTGGCGTAGAACCCCCACTCGTCATGCGGCAGCAACTCACGTTCGTAGTAGTGCCGGAGGGCCTGTTGAAGCGCGGGCAAAGTGTATGCCTGAGCGTCAAACGGTTGACCCATAGGATAAGCGGCATGCCGGAAAAAACGCACCGGCGGTGGCCTGTTACCCTGGGGTTGACCCATGGTGGCTCCCTTCTTGTAGGAGGTGCGACTGAATCGCCGTTTACAATTATGTCACGTATTGCTCATTCAGTCAATCAACAGTTTCTAAACAAACACCGAACTACGTGATATACTTGTGAGTATGAATTTGTTTGGCGAGGACGACAGTCAGATAGCCGATGGTCCGTTCCGTGGCCCATCCCGCCCGCTGGCCGACCGCGTGCGCCCAGCCGACCTTGCCCAGTTCGTCGGCCAGGCCGGTGTGGTCGGGGAGGGCCAGTTCCTGCGCACGCTTATTGAGCGCGGCCAGCCGACCTCACTCATCTTGTGGGGGCCGCCCGGCAGCGGCAAGACCACCCTGGCGCGCATCATCGCGGCGCGCAGCGGTCAGGCTTTCGAGGAGATTTCGGCTGTCACCAGTGGCCTGCCGGATGTCAAAAAGGTCATCGAGCGAGCCAAGGACCGTACCCGTCTAGGTCAGCGCACCCTGCTCTTCGTCGACGAAATTCACCGCTTTAATAAAGCCCAGCAGGACGCCTTCCTACCCCACGTTGAAAATGGCACCATCACCCTTATCGGAGCCACTACCGAAAACCCATCCTTTGAGGTGATTGGGCCGCTGCTGTCGCGCAGCCGGGTCGTCGTGCTGGAGCCGCTGTCAGAAGCGGACCTGCTTGCCATCATCGAGCGCGGTCTGCAGGAGCTGCCCGGCAAGCGCATTGCGCCCGAAGCCGCGCAGCTGCTCTCCGCTCTGGCCGCTGGCGACGCCCGGCTCGCGCTCGGCGGACTCGAGACGGCGGCCGAGCTCGTGCCGGAGCTCATTGACGTACCGGCCATCAAGCAGGCCATGCAAAAAACCGCCCTCCACTACGACAAAGGCGCTGAGTATCATTACAACCTCATCTCGGCTTATATCAAAAGTATCCGGGGTGGCGCCGTCGACGCCGCGCTGTTCTATCTGGCGCGCATGCTCGAGGGCGGCGAAGACCCCAAGTTTATTGCTCGCCGGCTCGTCATCCTGGCTTCCGAAGACATCGGCCTGGCCGACAACGCCATGCTCGCCTTGGCCACCACCACCTTTCAGGCCATTGAGCGCATCGGCCTGCCCGAGGGTCGCATCATCCTCAGTCACGCCACCATTGCGCTTAGCCAGGCCCCCAAGAGCCGAGCAGCCTACGACGCCATAGCCGCCGCCGGCACTGCCGCGCGGGAGCACCCGGCGGCCGAGGTCCCGCTTCATCTGCGCAATGCCCCCACTAAGCTGATGCAGGAGCTCGAGTATGGCAAGGATTACCATTGGGAGCCGGGGTTTGAGCACTCCAAGGGCTTCATGCCCGATGAGTTGCGAGGTCAGCGTTTTTACCGCCCCGACCGGCCCGAGCAGCCTCGAAAGCCCCAATAGGCCCTAGTATACCCAACACGGTTATGCTTTAATGAGTTCATGAAAAAGCTAACCCGGAAAATCTTCCGCGAAACCGACGGCGTCTATTTCTTCAAGGTCTTACTCTACTTTATTCTGGGTATGATCTGGCTGAAGTATAACGGTTGGGTAGTATTCCCGGTCGGTCTGGTGGTCGGTGTCATCTTTAGTCACTCCGACCACTTCGCCATCGACCGCAAGGTCGAATACGCCGTGCTGATTATCTCGGCCCTCATTGGCCTCAGCACTGGCGCCGTCATATTTATTGCGCTATAGGCTAGGGGACTAGAAGTCCTTGAGCACTGCCCGGACCGACACCCACATAGTGGCGGCCATAAAGCCAAGCTGTACCCAGGCAATCAAGTGGCGCACCAGCGTCAGATCGGTTGGCACGAAAGCATACACGAAGCTCAGCGCGACGTCCGCGGCTAGCAAGTAGGTCAGTCGTTTGACGATTTGAGTTGAAAACATTCCTATACCATAACATACACAAGCACTATAGTCAATATCCAAGAACATAAACTCGCACAAACCTGTTGACATATGCCCCTCAGATCAGCTATAGTCACACGGTATCTATAGGTTGCCTCTGGGCACCGGTAATCTAGGACATGAGCAGGTCTCGCCGGATAATTCACCCCGGCCGGAAACCACTCGTTGCCTAGCGCTTGTTTTTGTAAAGACGTAAAAGGACCTCACGTGAAAGCCCTTCTCGGTACAAAACTCGGTATGACGCAGCTGTTCGACGCTGCTGGCAACGTTGCTCGCGTGACGCTTATTCAGGCTGGCCCGTGCGTGGTCACCCAGGTTAAGACCACTGAGCACGACGGCTACAACGCCATTCAGATTGGTTTTGGCAATGCCAAGCATCAGCCCAAGCCCCAGCAAGGACACCTCAAGGCCGCTGGGGCTAATTCAAGCACCCTGCAGGAAGTCCGCCTCAAGGCCTTCAACCCCAAGCATCCCCAGGCCAAGGCTCTGGCTGCCGCCGAAATCGATGCTCTAGCGCTCACGCCCGGCGCCACCATTGATGTCACTGCCTTTGAGGTTGGCGATGAGGTCCAGGTCACCGGCACTTCCAAGGGCAAAGGCTTCGCCGGTACCGTCAAGCGCCACAACTTCACCACTGGTCCCAAAACTCACGGTTCACACAACTATCGCGCCCCTGGTTCCATCGGTTCTGGCTACCCAGAGCACGTGTTCCGGGGCATTCATATGGCCGGCCGCATGGGCGGTGACCAAGTCACCACCCAGGGCCTCAAGGTCGTGGTGGTTGACGCTGAGCAGAACATCCTGGCCGTCTCCGGCGCCATCCCCGGCCCCAAGCGCGGCACCGTAATGGTAAGAGGTCTCTAATATGGCAACCGCTACTTCATACTCCAAGACCGGCAGCAAGCACGAAGCCAGCATCAAGCTCGATGCGGCGGTGTTTGGCGTCGAGGCCAACCACGAGCTGGTCGGCCGCGCCTATCAGTCATACCTAGCCGCCGGCCGCAGCGCTCACGCCAGCACCCTCAAGCGCGGCGAAGTCCGTGGCGGTGGCAAGAAGCCCTGGCGCCAGAAAGGCACCGGCCGCGCCCGTGTCGGCTCCATCCGTGTCCCCAACTGGCGTGGTGGTGGTGTGGTCTTTGGCCCCACCGGCTCCGAAAACCACACCATTAGCATGCCCATCAAGATGAAGCGCGCCGCCATTCGCCAGGCTCTCAGCCTGCAGGCCTCCGCTGGCCACATCGCCATCATTGATACCTTTGATAGCACCGACGGCCGGGTTAAGCCCGCCGCCGAGCTACTCGGCAAGCTGGGCCTCGAGGGTGTCGTGGTACTGGTGGTAGCCGACAAGACGCCGCTGATCGACCGGGCCACCCGCAATTTGTCCGGCCTGCAGACCGTCAACGCCAAATACCTCAATGTCTACACGGTCATGAACGCCGACCACTTGGTCTTTACCACCGAGGCTCTCGACGTCGTGAAGGCTTGGCTAGGGGAGAACAAGTAATGTCAAACGTCATCCTCACCCCCAAGATTAGCGAGAAGGCAGTTTACCTAGCAGAGCGCGGTATCTACGTGTTCGAGGTGCCTTCGTCTGCCAATAAGATTGAAGTTGCCAAGGCCATCGAAGCGGCTTTCAAAGTCAACGTCACCGACGTCAACATGATCATCGCCAAGGGTAAGGCCAAGCGTTTCCGCCAGGTCTTGGGCCAGGAGCGCGACATCAAGAAGGCCATGGTCAAGCTCAAGAGCGGCCAGACCATTAAGCTGTTCGAGGGAGCAAAGTAATGGCTATCAAACTCTACAAGCCCATCACCAATGGCCGCCGCGGCATGACCACCGCTGACACCGCGGTGGTGACGGCCAAGCGGCCGCACCGCAAGCTGGTCAAGGCCCAGAAAACCGGCTCCGGCCGCAACAACCAGGGCAAGATCACCATTCGTCACCGTGGCGGCGGCGTTAAGCACCACTACCGCCTGGTCGACTTTGATTACCGCGGCCTAGTCGGCGCCGTCAAGGCCATTGAGTACGACCCGAACCGCTCGGCCCACATCGCGCTCGTCCAGCTCGAGGGCGGCAAGCACGTCTACGTGCTGGCTGGCGCTGGCATGCAGGTGGGCGACAAGCTAGCCTCGCACGACGAAGCCGCCGTCCGCACCGGCAACCGTCTGGCCCTGCGCAACATCCCTGCCGGTACCCAGATCTACAACATCGAACTGGTGCTCGGCAAGGGCGGCCAGATCGCCCGTTCCGCCGGTGCCAAGGCTCAGCTGGTGTCCAAGGAGTCTTCTCGAGAAGGCTTCGTCCAGGTCAAGCTGCCCTCTGGCGAGGTTCGCCTGATTCACCAAGACTGCCAGGCCACCATCGGCGCCGTCGGCAATGAGGCTCACCAAAACATCAAGTATGGCTCAGCCGGCCGCAAGCGCCACCTCGGTTGGCGTCCACAAGTCCGTGGTAAGGCAATGAACCCGGTTGATCACCCGCACGGTGGTGGTGAGGGCCAGCAGCCAACAGCAATTTATAAGTACGGCCAGAAGACCCCGTGGGGCAAGCCGGCGCTCGGTCTCAAGACGCGCCGTCGCAAAGTCACCGCGGCCATGATTGTCCGCAGCCGTAGCCAAGGTAGGAGACGCTAACATGAGCCGTTCACTCAAAAAAGGCCCATTCATTGATGAGCGCCTGCTGAAGCGCGTCATGGCGCTCGGCACCGGCGACAAGACCGTGCTCAAGACTTGGAGCCGGGACAGCACCATCTCGCCCGAGATGGTTGGCCGCACCATCGCCGTGCACAACGGCCGCATCCACGTGCCAGTGTTCGTCACCGAGAACATGGTTGGTCACAAGCTCGGCGAGTTCAGCCCCACCCGCAAGTTCCGCTCGCACGGTGGCAAACTGGCCAAGGCGGGAGGTAAGTAGTGAAGACTTCTGCTACCGCCAAGTTTGTTGGCACCTCAGCCCGCAAGACCGGCCTGGTCGCGGCCCTGATCCGTGGCAAGTCCGCCAGCGCCGCTCAGGCCATCCTGACCCATGCTGGCAAGCGCGCCGCCGGCCCAGTCGGCAAGGTGCTGGATTCGGCCATTGCCAACGCCGAGAACAACTTCAATGCCCGCGCTCGTGAGTTGGTCGTGGAGAGTGTGCTCATCGGCACTGGCCCCACACTCAAGCGTTCCATGCCCCGGGCCAAGGGTAGTGCCTCGGCCATCCGCAAGCACTCCAGCCACATCACGGTAGTCGTCACCGACGGTAAGTCCGCCGCGACCCTCAAGGACGCCAAGGCCAAAGTCGAGACCAAAGCCGAAACCAAGGTCGAAACCACTGAAAAGGAGGCCAAGTAATGGGCCAAAAAGTTAATCCTCGCAGCATGCGCCTCCAGGTGGACCGCGACTGGCAGTCCCGCTGGTACGCCGACCGCGACTACGTCACCTACCTCATCACCGACCTCAAGCTGCGGGCCGCCGTGCAGAAGAAGCTCTCCAAGCGTGCTGGCCTCGCCCGCGTCGACATTGAGCGCAACCCCGGCGCCCTAGTGGTCACCATCCACACCTCCAAGCCCGGCGTGGTTATCGGTCGCGGCGGTACTGGCGCGGAAGAGCTCAAGACTATGCTGGCCAAGGTTGCCGGCGGCCCCGTCAAAGTCTCCATCGAAGAGGTCAAGAAGCCCGAAACCAACGCCCAGCTCGTGGCCGAAAACATCGCCAGCCAGCTGGAGCGCCGCATCGGCTTCCGCCGCGCCATGAAGATGGCTGTCGACAATGCTATGAAAGCTGGCGTGCTCGGGGCCAAGGTCATCGTGGCCGGCCGCCTCAACGGCGCCGAAATGGCCCGCCGCGAGACCGTCAGTCAGGGCAGCATCCCGCTCCACACCCTCCGCGCCGACATTGATTTTGCCTATTCGATAGCCAAAACCACCTACGGCGTCATCGGTGTGAAGGTCTGGATCTATAAGGGCCAGAAGTTCTAGGAAACCATCATGTTACTACCCAAGAAGACCAAATATCGCAAGCAGATGAAAGGCACCCTCAACGGTGTGGCTTCGCGCGGCGCCGAAATCGCCTTTGGCCAGTTCGGCCTCAAGGCCGAGGAAGCCGAGCGCATTACCAGCCGCCAGATTGAGGCCGCTCGCCGGGCCATGACCCGCTACGTCAAGCGTGGTGGCAAGATTTGGATCCGCATCTTCCCCGACACCCCCATCACCAAGAAGCCAGCCGAAGTCCGCATGGGCTCGGGCAAGGGTTCCGTCGACCACTATGCCGCCAAGGTTCGTCCAGGCCGCGTCATGTTCGAGATGGACGGTGTCACCGAAGAGATCGCCCGCGAAGCCATGCGTCTAGCCGGCCACAAACTGCCCATCAAGACCCGCTTCATTGTCCGTGAAGTGCCGGGGGAGACCGAATAATGAAACTAACTGAAATCACCAAAAAGACCGACGCCGAATTGCGCGAGCTGATTGCCGCCACCCAGTCCGACTTGGCCAAGGCTATCATTGATAGCCGCACCAAGGAGATCAAGGACGTCAAGCAGCAAGCTCGGCTTAAGAAGACCATCGCCCGGGCGCTCACCATTGCCCGCGAGCGTGAAATCGCCAGTCAGGAGGCCGCAGAATGATCCGCACACTCCGGGGGACGGTAGTCTCCGACAAAATGGACAAGACCGTGGTGGTCGCGGTCCAGACTGCCAAAGTCCACCCGCTTTACCGCAAGCGCTACGCCGTGACCACGAAGTTTAAGGCCCACGACGAAGGCAACACATGTAAAATCGGTGACCTCGTCGAAATCACCGAAACCCGCCCGCTATCCCGCGACAAGCACTGGACAGTGGCGCGCAAAGTAACCGCCAAGGAAATGGAGGCGTAGGATGATCCAGGCTGAAACCCGGCTCAAAGTCGCCGACAACTCAGGTGCCAAAGACCTGCTCTGCATCAAGGTGCTGGGTGGTTCGCGCCGCCGTTACGCCGGCGTGGGCGACATCATCACCTGCAGTGTCAAAGCTGCCATTCCTGGTGCCGGTGTCAAGAAGAAGGAAGTGGTCCGGGCCGTGGTAGTGCGCACCGTCAAGGAAACTAAGCGCCCAGATGGCTCCAGCATTCGCTTCGACGAAAATGCCGCCGTGCTCATCAACAAAGATGGTCAGCCTCGCGGCACCCGCATCTTTGGCCCCATTGCCCGCGAGCTGCGCGACGGTGGCTACATGAAGATCATCTCGCTCGCCCCGGAGGTACTGTAATGAAACTCCATCGCGAAGATAAAGTCATCGTGACCACCGGCCGCGACAAGGGCAAGACCGGCAAGGTCATGAGTGTCCTGCCCGCCACCGGCCAAGTAGTTGTGGAAGGCGTCAACCTCGTGAAGCGCCACACCAAGCCGTCACAAAAGCAGCCACGGGGTGGCATCATCGAGATCACCAAGCCGATCGACGCCAGCAAAGTCATGGTACTCGACCCGGCCACGGGCCAGCCGGCCCGCATCGGATACGCCATCAAGGCTGACGGCACCAAGGAGCGCGTCTTCAAGGTTAGCCGCAACCATGAGGGCAAGAAGAAGACCAAGTCTGACAGCAAGTCCGAGACCGCCGAGGCCAAAGCTGAGGCCAAAGGCGAGCCGAAGACCGATTCGAAGGCCAAGAGCCAAAAGGTAGACAAGAAATGACACGTTTTAAGGAAAAATACCAGAAAGTCGCCATCCCCGCCCTGCGGGAGGAGTTTAAGTACACCAATCCCCACCAAGTACCCCGGATTACCAAGGTCGTGGTGAGTGCTGGTGTGGGTCGCGCAGTCAGTGATGCCAAGCATCTGGATGCCGCGGCCGAGACTCTTGGGCGGATTACTGGACAGCACCCCGTCACCACGGTAGCCCGCAAGAGCATCGCCACCTTCAAGGTCCGCGAAGGCTACAAGGTCGGCACTACCGTCACTCTGCGCGGCAACCGCGCCGAGGAGTTCCTAGACCTGCTGGTCTCGGTAGTTCTGCCACGCGTCCGCGACTTTCACGGCATTTCAGACACTGCCTTCGACGCCTTTGGCAACTATTCGCTCGGCTTGCCCGACCACACGATCTTCCCGCAGATCAGCTTCGAAGAAGCCGGATCACCGCACGGTCTGCAGGTCAATGTCGTTACCACGGCCAAGAATCCGACCGAAGGCAAGCGGCTACTAGAATTAATGGGTTTTCCCTTTAGGAGGAACGCGTAATGGCACGTACAGCTCTGATTGTTAAAGCGGCGCGCAAACCCAAGTTTTCGACCCGACAGGTAAACCGCTGCAAGGTTTGCGGTCGGTCGCGCGCCTACATCCGTAAATTTGGCCTCTGCCGTATCTGCTTCCGCGAATTTGCTTCGCGGGCCCAGGTTCCCGGCATCACGAAGGCCAGCTGGTAAGGAGACGAGATATGTTTTTCAACGATTCCATCGCCGACATGCTCACCCGTATCCGCAATGCCGCCACCGCGCGCAAAGCGGGCGTCAGCATGCCGTACTCGAAGATGAATGAAGCCATCGCTCGCATCCTGCAGGCTGACGAGTTCTTGGCCGATGTCAAAGTAGCCGAGGCTGGCAAGTTCAAGACTCTTGAGCTAGTCCTGCCGACCGACGCTGAGCGCCTCACCGCCCTCGTGCGGGTGTCCAAGCCGGGCCGCCGTATCTACGTCGGCTCCAAAGACATCCCCACCGTGCTCGGCGGCCGCGGTCTGGTCATCCTGTCCACCTCTGGTGGCGTGATGAGCGGCCGTGATGCCCGCAAAGCCGGCCTGGGTGGCGAATTAATCTGTAAGGTGTGGTAAGATGAGCCGTATTGGACGCAAACCAATTCCCGTGCCCGCCGGTGTCACCATCGAGCAGACCGACCGCCTCATCAAGGTCAACGGTGCCAAGGGCCAACTTGAGCTGACGCTCCTACCGGGCCTCAAGCTTGAGCACGGCGACAGCGTGCTCACCCTCACCAAGGAGGTTGAAACGCCCGAAACCCAGCGGACCTACGGCCTGATGCGCACTCTCATCGACAACATGGTCGTAGGCGTGTCGCAAGGCTTTACCCGCCAATTGGAGATCAATGGTGTCGGTTTCCGCGCTAGCGTAGCCGGCAACACCATCACCCTGGGCCTCGGTTTCTCGCACCCCATCAATTTTGTCCTGCCCGAAGGCGTCAGCGCCTCGGTCGAGAAGAACGTCATCACCCTCACCGGCTTCGACAAGCAGCTGGTAGGTCAGGTGGCCGCCAACATCCGCGCCCTCAAGAAGCCAGAGCCGTACAAGGGCAAGGGTATCAAGTACATCGAGGAGCATGTCCGCCGCAAAGCCGGTAAGACTGCTACAAAAGGTTAAACCATGACAAACGCAATGCAACAACTACAACGCCGCCGCGCCCGGGTCCGGGCCAAGATCTCTGGTACACCAGAGCGTCCCCGCCTGTCTGTGCGCGTGTCGCTGCGCCACATCGTGGCCCAGATCATTGACGACACCCAGGGCAAGACCCTGGCCTATGTGACCACCGTCGGCGCTGACACCAAAGGCACTATGACCGCCAAGGCTACCTGGGTGGGCGAGCAAGTCGCTGCCAAGGCCAAGGCCGCCAAAATCAAGCACGTCGTCTTCGACCGCAACGGCCGCCTCTACCATGGCCGGCTGCATGCTCTGGCCGAAGCCGCCCGCGCCGCAGGATTGGAGTTTTAACGATGGCTATTCTAGAGCAACCCAAAGAATTTGAAGAGAAAGTAATCGCCATCGACCGCGTCGCCCGCGTGGTCAAGGGCGGCCGCCGCTTCCGCTTCCGCGCGGTCGTGGTAGTCGGCGACGGCAAGGGCCGCGTCGGCGTCGGCGTCGGCAAGGGCTCAGAGGTCATGACCTCGATCGCCAAGGCCGTGTCGCGCGCCAAAAACCAGATGGTCACCGTGCCACTGCGCGAGCACACTATCCCTCACGAAGTCACCGTCCGCTTTGCCGGCGCCCAAGTCATGCTCAAGCCTGCTTCGGCCGGTACCGGTGTCATCGCCGGTGGGGCCGTCCGCAACGTGGTAGAAGTGGCCGGTATCCGCGACCTGCTCACCAAGTCATTTGGCTCGAGCAACAAAGTCAACAACGCCTATGCTACAATAATGGCTCTGGGCCAGCTCCGCGCTGCCCCCGCCAAGAAGGAGCCGGCCAAGAAGTCTGCCAAGACCGTTGAACCGGCAGCCGCCTAGGAAATAACACTATGAAAATTCACGAACTAACTTCCACCTCAACCCAAAACCGCAAGCGCGTTGGTCGCGGTATCGGCTCTGGCAAGGGCAAAACTGCCGGTCGCGGTACTAAGGGCCAAAACGCCCGGACCGGCGGCGGCGTTCGCCTCGGTTTCGCCGGTGGCCAGAACCCGCTTGCCAAGCTGCTGCCGTACAAGCGCGGCCAGGGCAACGGCCCAGTGTCCCGCTTCCTCAACCAGCCCGTCAATCTGGGCGACCTCGATTCGTTCAAGGACGGCGCCACCGTCGACAACGCTGCGCTCGCCAAGGCCGGCCTGGTCAAAAACGCCGATGAGCGCGTCAAGCTGCTGGCCCACGGTGAGCTGACCAAGAAGCTCACGATCAAGGTCCAGGCCGCCAGCGCTGCCGCCAAGGCCGCTGTCGAAAAGGCCGGTGGTACACTAGAAATCGCTGACCTCCCGCGTACTCCCAGCAAGAAAGCCACCCGCCCCGCCGCACCCAGCGCCAACTAGATCCCGCTAATCCACTAAGGAGCCATACCGCCCATGAACCTAGCCACGCTCAAGCAGGTATACCGTTCACCTGATCTGCGCAAGCGAGTGCTAGTGGTCTTGGGCATTTTGGTTGTGTTCCGCTTCCTGGCGCATGTTCCGGTACCGGTACCCGACAACGCCGCCCTGGCCAACTTCCTGCGCACCATCTTTGAGTCCAACCAGGCGCTTGGCTTTGCTGATCTATTCTCCGGCGGCGCGCTCACCAATTTCTCTATTATTATGATGAGCGTCGGCCCCTACATTAACGCCTCGATTATCATGCAGCTCCTCACCCATGTGGTGCCGCATTTTGAGGCGCTCAGCAAAGAAGGTGAGCTCGGCCGCCGCAAGCTCAATCAATACACCCGGCTGCTGACGCTACCGCTCGCCGTCCTGGAAGCTTTCGGTATGGTGCTGCTCATTCAGCAAACCTCTACCCGTATCACCGGCACCGACCTAATCGGCCACCCCAATTTGTTCCAATGGATCCTGCTCATTTCCACTATTACCGCGGGCAGTATGCTCCTGATGTGGATGGGCGAAATCATCACCGAAAAAGGCGTCGGCAACGGTGTGTCGCTCATCATTTTCTGCGGTATCGTAGCCCGCATCCCCAGTGCGGCTGGCCAGTTTGCCTCGCTTGCCAGTGGTGACACCAGCAAGATCATCACCCTGGCTTTCTTCCTGATAGCCGCCCTGGCCATCATCGCCTTTGTCGTCCTGCTCAATGAAGGTACTCGCAATATTCCCGTGTCGTATGCCAAACGCACCCGCGGCACCCGGGTCTATGCTGGCGTCGATACGCACTTGCCATTGCGGGTCATTACCGCTGGCGTCATCCCCATCATCTTTGCGGTGGCCTTCCTGACCATCCCGGGCATGCTCGGCCAGCTCCTGTCCAGCGCCAAGACCCCGTGGGTGGCGGCGGCTGCTCAGCACCTCACCACCTGGTTTACCTCCACCAATCCTATTTATGCCATCACCTACTTCTTGCTAGTGGTTATCTTTACTTTCTTCTACACCTCAGTGGTGTTCAATCCCAAAGACATTTCCGAAAACCTCCAGAAACAAGGTGGCTTTGTGCCCGGCATCCGGCCTGGCACGCAGACGGCCACCTACCTGCGCCGGGTCATCAATCGCATTACCCTAGCCGGTGCCTTAGGCCTAGCCCTGATCGCAGTGCTGCCATTTATTGCTCAGCAATTTACCCAAAGCCAGGTCCTCACCTTTGGCGGTACTGGCCTCCTCATCGTCGTCAGCGTCGCCATCGAGACCCTCAAGCAGCTTGAAGCGCAAGCCATAACAGCCTCATACGAACAATATTGAAAAAAACTTCCAAAAACAGATACAAAAGCCTTTACAATCCCCACAACATTACCTATAATCAACACTTGTAGTCACTAGACATGTCAGAAGCCAAGAAGAGTACAAAGGAAGTAATCGAGCTGGAGGGCACCGTCATCGAGACTCTGCCCAATGCTTTGTTTCGGGTCGAACTAGAAAACGGCCACGTTGTACTGGCTCATATCTCCGGCAAAATGCGGATGCACTACATTCGCATCATTCCCGGCGACCGCGTCGTGCTCGAAATGACACCTTACGACCTTACCAAAGGCCGTATCACGTACAGACATAGGTAACCAAGACAGAGGAACGACACGTGAAGGTTCGCGCAAGCGTTAAGAAAATTTGCGACCGTTGCCGGGTGAGCCGCCGCGAAGGTGTGGTCATCGTTACGTGCCCGGTCAAACCTCGTCATAAGCAGAGGCAGGGTTAATGGCACGTATTGCAGGAGTTAATATCCCCGACGCCAAGCGGATTGAGGTCGCTCTGACCTACGTCTATGGCATTGGTCTTACTACTAGCCAGAAGATTCTTGGCGCCACGGGCATCAGCCCCGACACTCGCGTCAAGGACATGGTCGAGGCCGATATGGCCAAGCTCCGTGAATACATCGACAAAAACCTGCAAGTCGAGGGCGACCTGCAGCGTCAAGTTAGCCTCAACATCAAGCGGCTCAAGGAGATCAACTCCTACCGTGGCCTCCGCCACAAAGCCAATTTGCCCGTCCACGGCCAGCGCACCAAGACCAACGCCCGCACCAAGCGCGGCAAGAAGGTCACCATGGGCTCCGGTCGCAAGAAGGCATCAGCAAAGACTTAAAACGGGACTTAGCAGGTAACACATGGCACAGACAACTCCTAAAACTTCCGCCACTCGCCGCCGCAAGATCAAGCGGACGGTGGCTGTTGGCCAAATGCACGTGCAAGCCACGTTCAACAACACTATCGTGTCGTTTACGGACGAGCGTGGCAACCTTCTGTCATCTTCTAGCGCCGGCTCGGCTGGCTTCAAGGGCTCACGCAAGAGCACACCCTACGCCGCTCAGACGGCCGCCGAGCGCGCCGCTGCCGCCGCCAAGGATTATGGCTTGGCCCGGGTCGATGTTTTGGTCCGCGGTGTTGGTTCCGGTCGCGAGTCGGCCATTCGTGCGCTCATGACCGCCGGCATCGTCGTCAATAGCATTAGAGACACCACGGGTACGCCACACAACGGTTGCCGCCCGCGTAAGGCACGGAGAGTCTAACATGGCCCGCGATACTACCCCCATCCTCAAGCGCTCGCGCCGCGAAAAGACCGCGCTACACCCCAAAGCCATCAAGGGCATGGCTAAGCGCCCCTACGGCCCCGGTCAACACGGCCCCAACTCCGGCCGCGCCAAGCCGACTCAGTACGCCATTCAGCTGCGCGAGAAGCAAAAGGTCAAGCGCATGTATGGCCTGCTCGAGAAGCAGTTTGCCAAGACGGTAGCCGAGGCCTCGCGCCGCCAGGGCAACACCGGCGATATCCTACTGCAATTGCTTGAGCAGCGCCTAGACAACGCGGTTTACCGTTTGGGCCTAGCTCCCTCCCGCCAAGCTGCTCGCCAGCTGGTCACCCACGGTCACTTCAACCTCGGCGGCCGGCGTGTCGATATCCCGTCTATTCTGCTCAAGCCCGGCGACGAAGTTCAGATCCGCCCCAAGAGCGCGGCCAATGCCTACTTCAAGATCGCTCTCGACCAGTTGTCTGGCAACCAAGCCGCCCTGCGCTGGCTCACCTTTGACCCCAAGAAGCACACCGTCAAGGTGACTGGCCTGCCCGTACGTGAAGATGTCAACGAAGAAATCCAAGAGCAATTAATCATCGAGTTTTACTCAAGGTAAGGAGAGGACGACCACCGTGTTACACCCCATTCAGCTTCCGGAGCTTAAGCCGGTTCACGAAGAAGGCAACAAAGCCACGTTTGCCATCGAACCGCTGTATTCTGGCTACGGCATGACGCTGGGCAACAGCCTGCGCCGCGTCATCCTGTCCAGCCTAGGCGGCGCTGCCGTCACTGCCGTCAAGATCGACAGCGTGGCGCACGAGTTCTCGACCATCAACGGCGTCAAAGAAGACGTAGTTGAAATTATTCTTAACCTCAAGAAGCTGCGCTTCCGTGTCTACTCAGACGAGCCGCAGTTCCTGATGCTCACCCACAGTGGTCGTGGCCCGGTCACTGCTGCTGCTATCAAGACCACCTCAGACGTCGAGATCGTCAACCCCGACCAAGTCATCGCCACGCTCGACAACGACAAGGTCAAGCTGGGCATGGAGATCAAGGTCGAGAAGGGTCGTGGCTACGTGCCCGTCGAGCACCGCGAGGCCGAGAAGCTCGAAGTCGGCATGATCGCCGTCGACGCGCTCTACTCGCCAGTCGCCCGGGTGCGCTACTCTGTCGAGAACACCCGTGTCGGTCAAATGACTGACCTCGACCGTTTGGTCATGGAGATTGAGACCGACGGCACCATCACGCCACACGACGCCCTGCGCCAAGCCGCCGAAGTCCTGGTAGAGCACTTCCAAGTCCTCACTGGTAACCCGGTCAGCACAGCCGCTGCCGAGCCGGCCGAAGACCGCGCCGAAGCTGGCGCCGCCAAGATCAACATCGAAGAAATTAACCTGTCACCGCGCACCACCAACGCGCTCATCAATAACGACATCAAGACCGTCAAGGACCTGCTCAAGCTGTCCGACGCCGAACTGCGCGAGCTCAAGGGCTTTGGCACCAAGGCTTATGACGAAGTCAAAGAGAAGGTTGCTGAGCTAGGGTTTGCGCCGGAGGGGGAGGAGTAACATGCATCGTCACGGATACCAGGGTCGTAAGCTGCAGCTCGAGGCCGGTCCCCGCCGGGCGCTCATCCGCGGCCAGCTGACCTCGCTGGTCCTGCACGAGGCTATTACGACTACCGAGGCCAAGGCCAAGGAAGTCGCGCCCCGCTTTGAGCGGCTGGTCACCTATGCCAAGCAGGGCACGCTGGCCAGTGGTCGGTCCTTGCGCCGCCAGCTACTCACCGAGAATGCCGTTCAGAAGCTCCTCCAGGAGCTCACCCCGGCCTTTGCTGGCCGCCAGGGTGGCTACACTCGCATTATCAAGCTCGAGAACCGTCGCGGCGACAACGCGCCGATGGCTCGCCTGAGCCTGGTGCTCGATGGCGCCAAGCTAGCCGACCAGCCGGCGACCAAAGCCGCCACCAAGACCGTCACCAAGAAAGCAGATCAGAAAGCAGCCCAAGCAGACACTGTGAAGGCCGAGGCAACCGTATGATGAAGACCTATTCACCCAAAGCTAGCGAACTGACTCACGACTGGTACGTGGTCGACGCCAGTGGCCAAACACTCGGCCGCCTGGCTACCACCATTGCCACCGTGCTGCTCGGCAAGCACAAGCCGGGCTTCAGTGCCCACGTCGATGGCGGCGACAATATCATCGTCATCAACGCTGCCCAGATAGCCGTAACCGGCAACAAGCTCGAGACCAAGCACTACTACCACCACTCCGGCTACCCCGGCGGCATCAAGGACACTACGCTCGGCGACCTGCTGCAGCGTAACCCTACCCAGGTCATCCAGCACGCCGTGGCCGGTATGCTACCCAAAAACCGCCTGCACGACGACCGCATGGCCCGGCTCAAGGTCTATGCTGGTAGCGAGCACCCGCACGCCGCTCAGACACCTAAGCCCCTAGGAGGCAAATAATGGCTGAAACCCCTCACTACCACTACGGCCGTGGCCGCCGCAAGGAAGCTATCGCCACCGTTCGGCTACTGCCGGGCAAGGGCGAGGTCGTGGTCAACGACAAGCCTGTGGCTGATTACTTCAACAACGACTCATTGGTGGCTCTCGTCGAAAAGCCCGTCAAACTGGTTGGCCAGGAGCAGAAGCTGCGCATTAGCCTACACGTCAGTGGCGGCGGCAAGCGCGGCCAAGCCGACGCCGCCAGTCTGGCGATCGCCCGCGCCCTCAATGTCATGGCCGAAGACCTGCGCCCCACTCTCAAGAAAGCTGGTCTGCTTACCCGCGACCCGCGCGAGAAGGAGCGCAAGAAGCCTGGTCTCAAGAAGGCTCGCAAGGCGCCTCAGTTCTCCAAGCGCTAGACCAATTACCAATCAGACAATCGCCCAAACGGGCGATTGTTGGTTTATAATACCGTTAATCCGAGCTAGATACTCGGAGTACCTCAACACATGAAGGGAGTCCGGCTATGGCCAGCGATTGGCCAAGTCTGGCAGCCTGTCTCGGCGGCGATCCTGACGCGCTCTTCGTTGAAGGCGCGGAACAGAACAAGGCCAAGCGCATTTGCCGACCATGCCCAGTTCGCCACGAGTGCCTAGCAGACGCCCTCGACAACCGCACCGAGTGGGGTGTCTGGGGTGGCATGACCGAACGGGAGCGCCGCGCTTTGCTGAAGCGGCACCCCAAAGTCACGTCCTGGCGCCAGGTATTCGAACCAGCCATTCAGGCCAGTCAGACCCAGCGGCAAGAAGCCGCTAGGCACGAACTCGCCCCGGCCGCTCGGCTGGATTTGCCAAGCGAGCCACACGACCGGCGCCCGGCAGTTATTCGGGTAGCTGAGCACGTTGATCCGCCAAAGACCGCTCCGCCTCCACCAGTGCCCACGGCGCCGGCCAATCAGGCCGCCCGAACTGTCAGACCGATTAGCCAATCAGCTAATCCCTGGACCGAGCGGCGACAGCGTCAGGCTGCTCAGCAGCCAGCCGCCGCCCAACAGCCGCCAATCCCGGCTGCCCAGACCAGGGCGGAATCTGCACCACTGGCACCGGTTATTCCACTGCGTCCGGTCACACCACCGGCCGCAACCGGCAGAGCCAACGACGCCGCGCATCAGCGGGCGATCAGCAACGCTCAGTACGCACTCGAGCACGCGCCAAGCCCAACCGCCAAGGAATTCTGGCAGGAGCGGCTGGACGTGCTTCGGGGCAGCTCAGCGGACCGCCAGGCAACCCAGCAGTCAGAGTCACACTCAGCTGGACCGGCCGCCTAGCATTGGCCTCGTCGCACTTGCGGCGAGGCCATGTTTTATGGTGTATAATGCCACCAACCATCCCACGTTTGAGCTTGGAGGTTCATACGATGGTCCGTGGTAGTACGACCAAGGGTTCTCTCGGCGTCGTCCCAGACTGGCACGACCTGGCTCTGTGCAGCGA
>CAZDGK010000020.1:8161-22424 GCA_964505035.1 uncultured Candidatus Saccharimonadales bacterium | reverse complement strand
CGTTCCATGGTCGATTTTTGGGCAATAGACGATAGTACACCCTGAGGCTGAGGTTGCAAGCGTAAGCGGTATTGTCGCTTGGCACTGCTGCCGCGAACGCGTAAAGTGGGCAGCAAGATGAAGCGCCGCAACTCCCTAGCCCGAACTCTGGTCCAGCTGAGCGTGCTGGTGGTCTTGGTAGTGGCCGGTCTGAATTACCAGTTTATCTGGGACCAATACGCGCTCGCGACGTTTAAACCTACAACAGATGTGGCGCAGATTGAGGGTCAGTTGGCATTGACGCAAACGGGCCGGGCTTTGTTTTACCGGGGACAGCCGCAAATTGATAGCAAAACGCAGTTTAATGCCGACTGCCAAACCAGCCGGGGCATGCTAGAGCTAGGGTGCTACTACCTGAGCCGGATCTACGTCCTGCATATAGAGGATGCCCGGCTGGCACCGGAAATGCAGGTGGTGGCAGCTCACGAGCTACTGCACGCGGCTTGGTTGCGACTGAGCCGGGGTGAACAGGCGACGCTGACGACCGAGCTAGAACAAGTGTACGCGGGCATTCAGGACCAAGACCTGCGGGACCGCATGGCTAGCTATGCAAAAAGTGAACCGGGTGAAGAAGCCAATGAGCTGCATTCGATCATGGGCACGGAGTATGGTCAGCTGCCGCCGGCTCTGGAGCAGTATTACAGCCGGTATTTTGCCAACCGCAGTGCCATAGTAGCGGCTCACGCGAGCTATCAGCAGGTATTTTCGGTGAGGCGGCAGGAGCTGGAGCAAGACTTGGCCCAAATCCGGCAGCTCAAGGGGCAGTTGGCAGTGATTAACCGGCAGCTTGACTCGTACAAGGCGGCAGGGCGGATCGACGATTACAATGCGCTGGTGCCGCAGCAGAACCACCTCGTTGACACGATTAATAGCCGCATTGATGACTACCGGCAGGCGGTTGATGAATATAACGCCCTGTCACAATCACTCGACTCGCAACAAATTACGGACACTGAGCCAAGCGTTCAATAAAGCGCCGCTGGGGGTGGGTGTCAGAAATTAGGACAAAGAAAAAGGCCCTTGGTAGGGCCTTTTTCCGGTGATGGAGTTGGTTTCGTTTTGTTTTGAGTACTTTTTTTGTGCAGGTACCTACAGGTACTGTAATACGCTCGTTTTGCCCCGTCAAGCGTTTTGAGGGTAATTTAAGCGTTAGCGTTTTAGGCTGCGATTGACCTCGCGTTCGACGTCCCGACGTTTGATGGCCTCGCGTTTGTCGTAGCGCTTCTTGCCCCGGCCGATGCCGATTTCTAGCTTGACCCACGAACGGTCGGCGAAGAGGGCGGTGGGGACGACACTGAGTCCGGCTTGCTTGCTGCGGACGAGCGAGTCGAGCTGGCGGCGGTGGAGCAGGAGCCGGCGGTTGCGGAGGGGCTCGGCCTGGTCCTTGGTGCTGGCATGCTCGTAGGGGCTGACGTGGGCATTGGTGAGAAAGGCCTCGCCGTCGCGCAGGGCGATGAAGGAGCCCTTGAGGCTGGTGTGGCCAGCTTTCATGCTTTTGACCTCGGCGCCGGACAACTCTAAGCCGGCTAGCAAGCGCTCGGTGAGCTCGTAGTCGTAGGTAGCCCGCTTGTTTTTGGCCAGTAGTTTCATATAGGCATTATATAGGTAATGAGATAAAAGGACCCCGCCAGGTGTAATTAACCGGCGGGGCGGGTGGCTAGCGCCACGGCCGGACCCTGAAGGCCCGTGATGTGATCTCGAAGTTCAGGGTTGTCAGGGGCGGGCCGATACGGCCGCCGGGGGCCTCGACGATCTGGCGGATGAAGAAGCCTTCGCGGCTGACGAGCCGGAGCAGGAGATGCGGGATGATCAGGACCAGGATGGACAGGTGGATCAGGATTTCAATCCCGAACTTGGCCCATCGGCTGGTGATCTCCCGGCCGTTGAATTCGTAGGTGTACACGAGGCGGCTCCAGAGATAGAGGGACGGGACATAGAGACTATACAATGATGTGGGCTTTATGGCAAGTATATGCCGATGAGCTTTGCCTCGCCGGGGTTGCCCAAGGTATAATCGGCGCATGATTCAGGATCAACTAGCCAAAGCGCTGAGCGACAGCATTGCCAAGCTGTATGACCAGCATGATATTGAGGTCCGGGTAGAGGAGGCCCAGGCTGGCTTTGGCGACTTCACGAGCAATGTGGCGTTCCAGCTGGCCAAAAGCTTGGGACGGGCGCCGCGGCAGATAGCTGAGGAGCTGGCCGGAGCAGTAAAGCAGGCTCAGCTGAAGACGGCCGAGGCGGCCGGGGCGGGCTATGTGAACCTGACGCTAAGGCCAGCCTATTGGCAAAAGCAGTTGGCGGAGATTGGCGTAGAATATGGCCGCAACCAGCTGGGTAAGGGTCAAAAGGTGCAGGTGGAGTTTATTTCGGCCAATCCGACCGGCCCCACTACGATTGGCAATGCCCGGGGTGGGTTCATTGGTGACGTGCTGAGCCGGGTTCTGGAGTGGTCGGGTTACGAGGTGACGCGAGAATACTACTTCAACAATGCTGGGACGCAGATCGCGAAGCTACTGGAGAGTGTGAAGATGGAAGCTGGTTTGCTGCCGGAGACTGAGGAGCGGCAGTATCGGGGCGACTACATTGCTGAGCTGGCACGGGACTTCAAGGACCAGCTGGCCAAGGAGCCAGACGAGGTGCTCCGGCCGCTGCTGACTAGTGCGATTCTCGAGCGGTATATCCGGCCGGCGGTGAAGGCGATGGGTATTGAGTTTGATGTGTGGTTTAACGAAGATGACCTGCTCAAGGACGGATCGTTTGAACGGACGGTAAAGCGGCTGGACGAGCGCGGCCTGGTGTTTAAGCGCGATGGGGCCGTCTGGCTCAAGACTGGTGAGCTGGGTGACGAGCGGGCGGAGCGGGTGCTGATTAAGAGCAATGGTGACCCGACATATATGGCGCCTGATATTGCCTACCACGTGAACGTGTTTGGGGAGCGAGGCTTTGACTATGCCATCAAGGTGCTGGGTCCGGATCATGTCGCACAATTTCCGAGCGTGTTTGCGGCGGTGCATGAGCTATTTCCGGACAAAGAGTTTCGGATGGCTGGCTATCAATGGCTGCGGGTGGTGCGCGATGGTAAAGAGGTGAAGGTGAGTAAGCGTCTGGGGCAATTTATCACAATCGCAGACTTGATTGAGCAAGTGGGCTTGCCGGTGGCGCGGTTCTTGACGCTGCTACGGTCAGCGGAGTCGCATATGGACTTTGACTTGACGCTGGCGGCTGAGGAGTCGGCCAAGAACCCTTACTACTACGTGATGTACGCGTACGCGCGGGCAAATTCGATTCTGGCCAAGGCGGCTGCGAAGGGGCTGAAGCCGGCGGAGGGGCCGGGTGACCTGAGCGAGCACGAACTGGCGGTGGTGCGAATGATGAGCCGGCTGCCGCAAATGGTGGAGCAGATGGCTGGCGACTATGGTGTGCACCGCCTGACCTTCTTTGGGCTGGAGTTTGCCAAGCTATTTACCGAGTTCTATGAGCAGGTACGGGTGATCGATCTGCCGGCTGAGGAAGCGGCGGCCAAACTATACTTCGTGCAGCAAGTGGTGCGGTTTATGGATGTGTACTGGGGACTGCTGGGTATTGAGCCGCAGCAGCGGATGGAGGCGGCTGACTAGCTGCTAGGGGGTGAAGCTGACTACGCGGTCGGAGGTGACGGCGTAGTCGGTCTTGGTGGCAGGGTCATAGACGGCATCACGAACGGAAAGGCCAGTAAGCTCGTCTTGGTGGTCGAGCTTGAGGGCATTGCCTGTGCTCCAGACGCCGAGCCGGCCGGATTGCGAATCAACACTCATGAGCAAGGTGCCGCCGAAGGAATGCAGCGCGATGGGTTTGGCTAGACTGGATGGCACCGGCAGGCTTTGGTGGAGCGCGCCGGCGAGGTATTGGTAGAGACCGCTGCTTGAGAGGGTGTAGATATTGCCGTCGACGGCCATGGCGGTAGCGTTTTTCAGGCCGGCGAGGGTGGAGGAGCTGAGGTATTCGGCCTTGGGCCCGAAGCCGGAGAGGGTGCGTACATGCTTATAGACCGTGCCATCGGCCAGGATGTAGAGATTGCCGCTGTAGGAGGCGATAGCGGTGCCGGCCGGCCAGCTCCCGAGATTGATGGTTTGCTGCTCGAGGGTGTCGGTGTCAAAGCGGTAGAACCAGACTTCGGGTTTGGATGTGAGCAGGTAGAGGCCATCGTTGTTGCTGGAGAGGCAGGTGGCGACGACTTGTCCGAGTACCGAGGTGTTGGCGGTGGAGGTTTTGAGGCTGCCAGTGGTGACATTGAGGATGTAGATGGCGGACTTGTTGTGACTGTCGACGAGGTAGAGCTTACTGGCGAAGAGCTCGGCATGGTTGGGCGAGGCGTCTTTGAGCTTGGACAATGATGCCACGGTGGTAGTAGCCGGGTGGCTGAGGCCTTCGAGCTGGTCGAGCTTGGTCTTGACGAGGCTGGTGAGGGTTGAGATGGAGCTGGGTGAACCGGCTGGCAGATCGGAGTGCTGGAGCTTGCGATTGAGGGAGCCGGCGCCGGGAGACTGGCTGAGGCTGGTGAGGTCCTGGAGAGTTTGCTCAAGCAGGCTTTTGGGGTTAGTGCTGCTACTGGGGCTGCTGCTGGCGGCTAGCTGGTAGCGCTCATAGTCGGTGCGATAGCGGTCGTAAAGCTTCTGGACTTGGGAGTCGGAATTTTGCCAAGCCCAGAATCCTCCCACGACGACGATGAGGGTTACTAGGACGATGATGATGCGGCGGCCACTACCTTTCCCAGTTAGGAAGCGCCGGAGGGTGCTCACGATGGCGAGCCCCACATGCTGCAGCGTGGGCTTGGTGCGGCTCCAGAGCTTTTGGGCAGCCTGACCAACCTGCTTGGTTGACTTGGTGGTGGCTTCGGCTAGTGGCGCAGCCGCTAGCTTGGCAGCTTCCAGGGTGTTTTCGGGTGTGCCGAGGCGAACCTCATCTGGAGCTTCCGACCGAACCTGCATAGCGGCTAATTCTGGGGTAGTAATTTCCACAACGAGTGCCGCAATGCGGTCAGCTGAGGTATTTAGCAGACGCCCAATCTCGGCAATGGCGTTGTTGGGGCTGTTGCTAATGATAATGTCGTGTAATTTCTGCAACGGCAGCTGGTGCACGAGGGCCGGAGTGGCTAGCAGCAGGCGGTCGCCGGCTTCTAGTGTGCCGCTGGCAATCGAGGCGAAGGTTTTGGTGGGGGTAGCTGAGCGAGTCTTGTCGGTGCTACTAGTGATGGGGGTAGTGGCCTTGCCGCGATAGAGAAAGGCCTCGGCGGAGCCGGTATGGGTCAGGTGTAGCTCGGCTCCCGCTTGGATGCCGGCGATGGCACTAAGCTTGCCGATCCAGGAGGCGTTTCCCTGGCTGACATAGGTTCCAAGCTCACGATTGAGGGCCTTGAGGGCAGTTTCGAACCGGGCCAGTGGTTCACCATCGGCATGATTGTAATAATGCTCGCCTAGAGTTCCGATGATGAGGTCGGCGAGTTCTTCACCTGCACGGCCGGACACGAGTACTTCGAGTACCACAAAGAAATTGCCCAGATCAGCACCCGGGTCGTCTGGCATAGGCTCATTGGTGTAGGCGGTAACGAAGCTGGCCACCTGACGGGGCCGCTTGGTGTATGGAACGATTCTGGCGGTATGGGTGATAAATTCGGACATGGCAGTCGTCTCTTGGGTACAAGTATACCACTCATGCTTGCCTCTAAGTGAGGCTGGTTTGCTTGGTTTGTTACAATCTGATTATGGATGTGACTGAGGGGTTGAACACACAGCAGCGGGCAGCCGTGACGCATGGCGACGGGCCGTTGTTGGTCGTGGCTGGGGCGGGCACAGGCAAGACCCAAGTGATCACGCGACGGATCGCGTACTTGGTGAACTCCGGAAAGGCTAAGCCGACTGAGGTATTGGCGCTGACGTTTACGGAAAAGGCTGCTCGAGAGATGGCCGACCGATTGCATGACTTGATTGGCTGGCAGTCGTTTCAGGTACCGGTCATGACGTTTAACGCTTTTGGGGCTGAGTTGCTGGGGCAATATGCGACTCATATTGGACGGTCGGTGCGTGGTGGATTAGTCAACAGGACTCAAAAAGTGTTGCTTCTACGGCAACAGTTTGCCGATATTGAGCTGGAATACTACGGCCCTCAGGCAGATTTGTATGGCTTTCTAGATGGGATTATTGAATATATCGAGCGGCTTCAGAATGCTGGCGTGTCTAGTGCCCGTTATCGTCAGTTTGTGGATGGGATTCAGGCAACGACATCAGGCGAGGAGGCTGAGAGGCTGGAGCAGCGTGACCTGGCGAGCTTGTATGAGTTGTATGACCAGGTGAAATCGCGGACCGGGACCTATGATTACAGCGATCAGCTGGCCATTCCGTTGTCTATATTGCAACAGCGCTCTAATCTGGTAGAACGTCTTCAGCGACAGTACCGGTATGTCTTGATTGATGAGTATCAGGACACTAGTCCGGTGCAGGATCAGCTGCTCCGTCTGCTCGTGCCAAAGGGCGGGAATATCTTTGCGGTAGGCGACGATGACCAGGCGATCTATGGCTTCCGGGGGGCCGATATCAGCAACATCTTGTCTTTTGCAGAGCACTTTGCGGTGGAGCAACCACAGGCGCTGATCGAGAACTACCGCTCGGGGCAGGAAATTCTGGATGCGGCATATCGGCTTATTCAGCATAATGACCCCGAGCGACTTGAGGTTAGATTGCACTTGGATAAGCGTCTCAAGGCTCAGAAAACAGGATCCGTTGTGAGATTTACACCATACTCCAGGCCGCTTGATGAGCAACAGGCGGTAGTAATGGCCATCAAGACACGGCTGGATTCTGGTGCCGTACCCGAGGATATTGCCATCTTAGCGAGGTCGCACGACGTCTTGAAGACCTACGCGAAGGGTTTACGAGCCCAGGGAGTGCCGTTTGTATTGTCGACAGCGGCTAATATCTTTGAACAGCGCGAGCTGATTAGTTTGTGGTACCTGTTGGAGTGGCTGGGCTTTCGGGCCAGTGATGAGTCAATCGGGCACGTCATTATGGGGCCGTTTATCGGCTGGACGGCAGCCGCGTATGGCGCTGTGCTGGCCCGGGCTAGAGACGATCTGAGCTCGGTTGAGCAAGCGTTGCGCCAGTTGGCGGATGAAGGATTGGCGCCAGCAGCTGAGCTGGTGTCTCGGCTTGATGGGTGGCGCCAGTGGTCTGCGGAGCTGCCGGTTAGCCAATTGGCCTACCGTCTGGTTTTTGAGACTGGTCTGGCAGACCGTTTGAGGACGGTGGCGGAGCAGAGGAGTGGAAACAGGATTGGATATGTGTTTGAGGACCTGCATTTGCTGTTAACACAAATGCAGGATTTTGAGATGGTGGCTCCGGATATGCTACTGGCTGGGTACCTGGCTGATTTTCCGAAACCGCCGCTACTGGAGACGCGGGAGATGGTCGGTGATGACGCAGGTGTGCGGCTGCTTACCGTCCATGCGGCTAAGGGGTTAGAGTTCAGTGTGGTGTATGTAGTGGGCTGCACTGGCCGGGCTTGGTCGGAGCGGAATGGTGGAGGGCGGGCGGTTCCGGAAGGTTTGGTGACGGAGGAGGTTCAGCTACCACCTGAGCATGAGCAGCGACGGCTGATGTATGTAGCAGCTACCCGGGCGAAGGATGAACTCTGGCTAAGTGCCGCGACAATGTCGAATGGAGGCCAACGCCAGGCGGCTAGTCCGTTTGTGACTGAACTGATTGGGTATGTGGCGGAGGAAGCACCAACCCGGCCTGCAGAGAATACGGTTGATAAAATGGTGCAAAAAATACAACATTTATATCCGCTAAAGCAGGAATATACGGAGCAGCGCTTGCCCTTCGAGTCGGCTGATGGCTGGCTTGATTTAGGCGTAGGGGCGCTTGGTCTATATGAGCGGTGTCCCTATGAGTTTTATCTTCAGTATGTATTAAACATTAGTCATCCATTTGGGCCGCAGCTGGCATTCGGTGTGGCATTGCATGGCGCGATTCAGTCCTATTACGAATCGGTTCTGCATGGTGAGCGCCCGGATCTGAAGGTGCTACATGATCGTCTGGACGAACTTTGGAGTAGCCGCGGCTACGAGAGCCAGGCATTGGCGGAGGCGGCTCGCAAACGGGCACATGAGGCTCTGGAGCGATTCTACAACCGAGAGCCGGCAGTGGCGAGGAAGCCGCTGGCGAGTGAACTGAAGATCGTGTTCGAGCTACCCGAGAGTAGTCTGCGATTGCGTGGTCGGATTGATGCGCTGTTTGAGGTGCCGGCCGGAGTGGAGATCCGTGACTTCAAGACTGGCCTTAAGCATGACTCAGAAAAACTGGCTAGCGATGCTAAGGATAGCTTCCAGCTACGGACGTATGCACTAGCCTATGAGGCTATGAATGGGGTGAGGCCGGCGGGCGTGACACTGGACTACGTCGTGACTGGTGCCGAGGGCACGGCTGAGCTAACGGACCGAATTCTGGCCAACCACCGGCAGAAGCTGGCAAAACTGGCGGAGCAGATACGAGCCCGGGAGTTTGCTCCGGCGCCACCATCGGCCTTTCACCATTGTGCGGCATTCACGTATTATGGGCCTGAGTATGATGATGGAGCCAATGATGTCGGATAAGCTACGAGATGAAGCCTGGTTGCAGCAAATGCTTGATGAGACGTGGGATGCGTATTTTTCGGACGTGCCGCAGGATAACGATGTTCGCATCGTCTTTGGGCGCCGGTCGAAGCGGCGGCTTGGGAGTATAAAGGTAGACCCCGCGCATCCGGATATTAGCATCATCACGATGAACGGGCTTTTCCGGCTTCCTGAGGTACCAGAATTTGTGGTACAGGCGACTTTGGTGCACGAGCTTACGCACTACGCGCATGGGTTTAACTCTCCGCTAAAGCAGCAGCAGGCACATCCGCATGCTGGCGGAGTGATGCGGCGAGAGTACGCTGAGCGGGGTCTGTTGAAGCTGTATCAGGACCAGAAGCGCTGGCTGAAAGCTGAGTGGCCATCGATTGTGGCTCGGGAGTTTACCGCTACTACACCGCGCTCTCCCCGGCCTTCTAGGGTGCGGGTGCCCAAGCCGTTTTGGTTCCTGGGCGACTAGAAACCAAATAATGAATTTTAACTTTTACCCCATTATCTATATCTGATATTTTCTGCCAAAAAATTTGAATTTTTTGCAGTAAATGAGCATCTTTTTCAAAGCTCATTTTTGACTACATACAGGTAGATTACTGGACGAAAGACGCAAAATGCGCTATCATTACCGAGTTCATTTGCCGTCGGGGTGTGGCGCAGTTGGCTAGCGCGCAGCATTCGGGTTGCTGAGGCCGGAGGTTCAAGTCCTCTCACCCCGACCAGGAATTATTACAGCATGGACCGGCTCATCGGTCGCCATATTAAAGCTGTGCTATTTGACCACGACGATACGCTTGTGGCGACTGATGAGCGACGGGAACATTGGGGTAAGCCTCTTGAGCAGCTAGTCGGCTTGTTGTACGACACGGCTGATATTGAGCAGGCCATGGCTTATACATAGAGTCTCATGAGCAGTTTCTGAAGAGACTTATGGCTGAGACACCACAAACATTAGGACGGTTGCGGCGTTGGTGGCAGGCTTTGAATTCATTGGCGTGGAAAAACAGGACTAGTCACGGCTCGCCAGTTTGCGCGGGCTGGTGGTAAGTGTGCCTGACTTGACGTAACAAAAAACCGGCTAGGCCGGTTTTTTGTGTGCCAACTCCATCGCACTGAGGCTAGTGTACATGAATATTTTTGTATACACAAATGCATTTATATAAAATCGGTGGATGGCGGTATATTAAAAATTAGCTGCAAACATTACATCTGTCGATAATGTTGAAATAGTCGGTTTTGTGTTGATTACTACGGTACATCAATGCCGAAAAGGACTGCATTTTAGCTTCCTGATACAGCTATTAATGCTGTACACGGGCCTTTTAGGAGCTGTGTTGCAATTAGCTTACGCTTCATACCGAACACCTGTCAACGTAACATGACAGGTGTTCGGTAAATGGAAGGTCGGGTTGTGGGAAAGTTGTGAATAAGTTGATGCCGACCAGCAACTGTTGAGGGGATGGTAGAGGGCGCGCAGACGAGTTTTACAGCCTTCCAACAGATATGAATGAGGCGACCATAAAAACTATTGACGCCTAAATCGTTTAGGCATATATTGATTATGGAGTTCAGAAAAGTGCAGGTAAGGAATTCTCAAACATTTGAGAAATCGCTTCTCAACAAAATTGCCCGGGTCTCTACGAAGCTCGAGCAAGAGGTGGAAACGGAGTTAAAGGTCAGCTTTGCACTGACCTTTTCTCAATTCAGGGTCTTGGATTGCTTGTTGGCGCTGGGGGAGGTAAGTCAGCGTGAGTTAGCAGCGGCCCTATATGTGACACCGGCGGTTGTGACGCGACAAGTTGATGCACTAGGCTCAAGAGGCCTGGTGGTTGCGCATGCCAATCCGCGGAGCAAGCGTGAGAATGTGGTTGGCCTGAGCAAGAAGGGCGAGCAGGCGGCCTTTGATGCGGCCAAGGCGGTGCTACAGGTGCAGGCACGGGTGCTGGAAGGCTTGCCACTCAAGGACGAGACCGCTCTGGAGCGAGCGCTTGATGTACTGCTGAAGAGCTGGGAATAGGCTCAGAATCTACTTGTTCGGTTTAGGTTCGGCTGATATACTGCATGCATATGGAAACTGTGTTGTTGATACTAGTAGGGGTGTTGGTGCTGGGCGGCGTGGGTTTTGCTGTCTGGTATCTGCAGCGCCAACTGCTCGAGATGAAGCAGGGCCTTCAGAATGACACGGCGCTTGGTCTGATCAAGCAGGACTTGCAGGGGATTAATCAGACATTAAATGAGCGGCTGGAGCGGTCGAGCGAGACGATGCGCGATGCAATGAGACAGCAGTTTGCCGCCTCAAGCCGGCTGATTAGCGAGGTGACGCGGGACCTGACGGAGCTGAAGGAGAGCAACAAGCAAGTGATGAGTATCACTGATGAGCTGAAGTTGCTGCAGAATACCTTGCAGAACCCCAAGCAGCGAGGGGTATTGGGTGAGTATTTCCTCCAGAGCGTGCTTGAGAACGTGCTGCCGCCGGAGCGATTTAAGCTCCAGTATCGGTTTGCGGATGGTGAGATTGTTGATGCCGTGATCTTACTGGACCGCGGTAAGCTACTGTCTGTGGACTCGAAGTTTTCGCTGGAGAACTACAACCGGCTGATTGAGGAGAAGGACAAGGAGCGACAGGATGCTTTGATCCGAGCGATTAAGACCGATCTGAAGAACCGGATAGATGAAACGGCTAAGTATATTCGGCCACAGGAGGGGACTATGGATTTTGCTTTCATGTTTATCCCTAGCGAGGCGGTATATTATGACTTGCTCATAAATAAGGTGGGTACTCTTCAGACGAACGCGCGGGATCTCATAGAGTATGCCTTTCGGGACAAGCGGGTAGTGATTGTTTCGCCAACCTCGTTTATGGCCTATTTACAGACTGTGCTGCAGGGATTGCGGAGTTTGCAGATAGAGGATCAGGCAAAGGAGATCCAACAGCGGGTAGGGCAGTTGGGCCAGCATTTGCAGGCCTACGACACGCTGATGCAGAAACTGGGCAGTTCCCTGGGTACGACTGTCGGCCACTTCAATAATGCGCATAAAGAGCTCAAGAAAATCGATAAGGATGTCGTGAAGATTGCCGATACCAGCCCAGCGGTAGAAGCCCTTGTGCTCGATAAGCCTCGGTCTGACGACTGATAGCTAGCCTCGAATAATAGGTTGTGTATTTGGACAATATGCTTTGTGATAGCTTTTTCGGGCGGCGAGATCGCCTAATAATTTGTGCATAAGTGTTGAAATAAAAACAACAAGGGTCAATCGTGGGCCGCAATATATCGATGATAATTTGACTTATAATCCCTTGGTAAAGGGATATTTGTGAGTAAATGCCCAGCCTAACACAATAGTATTGACACGCTAAACTGCTTGTGCTACATTTGTATCAGTTCGATGATCGTAGTCCGCAGCTCCAAGTCCTCAGTCTGATGTTCCTTGAAAGCCAGGCCACACACTTCGCTCCCATAAAGCCGAGCGATGGTGGGGAAGATCCCGGTTAGAGGTATCCCCCTTACTTTCTAACCCGGGTTTTCCCTACCATCAAACAAAACAAGAGCATCGCTTGGACCAAATCTAAGCGCCGCGTTTGCTCATATATAAGGTCTCGGAAGGCATGCGGTTATGATCTTCTGATTGTAGCCGAATGCCTTCCGACACCAAGAAAACGGTAGGGAGGAACCCAAACCCGAGCTCGCTCGGACCAATACCAAAACGTTCGAAACAAGAAACAAGTACGTCACAAGTGCAAGCTTGTACATACACGCACCTTAGAAATTGGACCGACCAGCTCACCCCTCTATTTCTTACCTCCGGTAGGAAATACTACGGGGCGACGGGCGCCAATTTACACATACAAATTAGGGTGCTTCTCGTTCGCCCCGTAACTCTGGATTTATCTGGCCGCAAAGGCTGATCGCTGTGAAGCGACCGGCCTTTGCGGCTTTTCTTTATGGTTGCCCATCTTGCACTAGGAATGCGATAATTGCATTACGTAAGCGTGAGAGGTATGAGGTGGTTTTTGGCTACTTGGGCTTGCTGCTAGCCGGTGCGCTGCTTTCGGGTGTGCTGGCTGGTTTGGCGTTGCTACTGACGAACCCGCTGCAGATCGGACCGATTGGCGTGACCGCTTGGTTCCTACTATTGCTGGTGTTTGTGACGGCCACATTGACGCTCCTGCTCTACGCGGCCAAGAGCTTTCTGAGGGTGCATGATAATAAGATGGCGCGTTTGCGGTACTCCTGGCGCCAGGGCCTGATAGTGGCTGGATACCTGACGGGATTGCTAGCTTTGAGTTCGTTGCAACAATTGAGCTTGCGGGATGCTATACTATTGGGATTATTGTTGGTGATAATAGAGGTTTATGTGAGGTTCCGATGGCCGTAGACGAGACGGTATGGTTGAAGAGGGTAGCCGATGCGCCGGATTTGCCGGCGCTGGAGGCGTTGCGGGTTGAACTGCTTGGCCGCAAGGGTTTGGTGACTGAGTCGCTTAAGGCGATCGGCAGCTTGCCATTGGCAGAGCGAGCGGCGGCCGGCCAGGTGGCCAACGAGCTAAGGCAGGGGATTGAAGCGGCGCTGGCCAAGCGACTCCAGCAGCTGCGCCGCCAGGAGCGCCAGCGAACGAGCGAGACGCCATTGGATGTGTCGGCACCGGGTATCATCCCGAGCCTAGGCCATCGTCACCCGGTGACGGTCCTGCTGGAGGACTGGGTTGATGTGTTTTGGCAGATGGGATATCAGGTGGCGGATGGTCCTGAGGTGGAGACGGAGTGGTATAACTTTGAGGCGCTAAACATTCCCGCTGACCATCCGGCTCGAGATATGCAGGATACATTCTACCTGCAGGAAGGTAATTTGCCACGGACGCATACCTCGGGTATCCAGATTCGCTATCTGGAGTCACATAAGGACCAGCTGCCGGTGCGGATCATCGCGCCCGGTAAGGTCTACAGAAACGAGGATGAGGATCCACGCCACTCGTGGAGCTTCTATCAAGTGGAAGGTTTGGTGGTGGACAAGGGGATTAGCCTGGCTAATCTCAAGGGAACTCTAGAGGCGATGATGCATGGCATCTTGGGTCCGGAGACAGCCATCCGACTGCGACCGAACTATTTTCCGTACACGGAGCCAAGTGTGGAGATGGATGCGACTTGTGTGGCTTGTGATCATGGCATTGTGGACGGCGCGACCTGCCGGCTGTGCTATGGAACAGGCTGGCTGGAGCTGGGTGGTGCTGGCATGATCCATCCACAAGTGTTGCGGAATGTCGGGATTGATCCGATGGTCTATAGCGGCTTCGCGTTTGGCTTTGGACCGGAGCGGATCGCGACGATTAAATACGGCATTAACGATGTTCGTGAATTCTGGCGCCCGAATTTCAAATTTCTGGAGCAGTTCTAATGAGCAATGGTGTTGTAAATTCTACAATATTGCTCGACATGAGCACTCCTGCTGTTGAAGCCGGATTGGACCTTGGCAGGCGGGGGCGGCCGGCCGATTACCGGTCTAACTGCGTGATGATGGAGAGACGAGGATGAAGCTTACAACGGCTTGGGTGCGAGAATGGCTACGTCGCACAATGTCTGAT
>CAZDGK010000020.1:872-8061 GCA_964505035.1 uncultured Candidatus Saccharimonadales bacterium | reverse complement strand
GATGAAGCTTACAACGGCTTGGGTGCGAGAATGGCTACGTCGCACAATGTCTGATAACATGATAGTCGAGAGGCTTGAGCAGGCTGGACTGGAGATTGAACAATATAGTGTTTCAAAGACGATCGACAAAAAAGTTGTTGTCGCACTGGTTAAAAATGTTGTTCAACATCCAAACGCTGACAAGCTGCATTTAGTTGACGTAGATATGGGCGGACGGGAAGTCCGTGTGGTTTGCGGTGCTCCGAATGTGCGCCCAGGTATTAATGTGGCATTGGCCCAGGTGGGCGCTACCCTGCCAGGTGGCGAAGTGATCGCGGCGGCCAAGCTGCGCGGCGAGACGAGTGAGGGGATGCTCTGCAGTGAGGCGGAATTGGCTCTAGGAAGCGATCATTCGGGCATTATGGAATTGTCTGAAGGTGTGGTTTTGGGTACATCATTGTGCGACATATATCCAGCTGACGCTAGCATGGAAGTGAAGACCCATGCCAACCGATTTGATTTGCTAAGTGTGACCGGTCTAGCCCGCGAAGTGGCTGCTATGAGTGGCGGCGCTATGAAGGACCTACCGGATGGCTTGGCGTCGGACGGCAAGGGCCCTGAGTTGGCAAAAGGCGCGCAGGCGGCACGCATAATGGTGGCGCGGCTGGATGTGAAGCCAGGCGGCCCCTCCCCTGCCGGCATGGTCTCACGCTTGCGAGCGGCTGGCGTGCGGTCAATTAGCCCGATTGTGGACGTGACTAACTATGTGAATCTCGAAATGGGCCAGCCACTGCATGCCTATGACGCGGCTAAGGTTAAGCTGCCACTCGCAGTGCGCCCGGCGCGGGCTGGCGAGAAGCTGACGACACTAGACGGCGTCGAGAGGAAACTAACGCCTGAGGATCTGGTTGTATCAGATGCGAACGGCCCGGTTGGCCTGGCTGGTGTGATGGGTGGGGCTGGGACGGAGGTTGGTCCAGAGACGACGGAAATACTGCTCGAGGCGGCAGTATTTGACGGAGTGGCAGTGCGCAAGATGGCCAAACGACATGGTTTGCGGACCGAGGCGAGCGCACGGTTCGAGCGTGGTTTGCCGGTCGAGCTGCCACCGGTGGCAATGGCACGAGCCGTGGCGCTGCTAGGTGAGGTAGCCGGCGGCCAGCTGACGGGCGTGTCGGACCAGCTTAACCGGGCGGCTGAGCGCCGCAGCGTGAGCGTAGAGCATGAATTCATGCAGCGGCTGCTAGGATTTGAGGTAACGGCCAAGGAAGCCGCCAAGGCGCTGGGTCAATTGCAGATGGAGGCCGAGGTGGCTGATGGTGGCCAGACGATTACGGTGGCGACACTTCCGTGGTGGCGGACGGATATTCGGGAAGGCCAGGACTTGGTGGAGGAAGTGGTGCGGGTGCTTGGCTATGACCGGGTGCCGTCGGTGGTACCGACATGGCAGCCGCAGGTGGTGGAATTTGACCAGAAGCGGCCGCGTCAGCGCTGGCTGCGGCAGGTGTTGTATGGTGCAGGATTGTTTGAGGTGATGACGTACTCGTTTGTGGGCGACGAAGCGCTGGAAGAGCTGGGGTTGGACCTGAAGAAGCATTTGAAGCTACAGAACCCGATGAACTCTGAGCAAGGATATCTGCGCTCTTCCCTGCTGGCGAGCCAGCTGGCGGTGCTGGAGCGCAACCGAACCTATGCCAAGGAACTGGCATACTACGAGCTGAGCAAGGTGTTTGTGGCGCGCGGCCGGGGCCAGCAGCCGGACGAGCCGCTACATCTGGCGGTGACGGTAGTGCGGCCAGATGACGCATACCGGCATGTGAAGGGTGTATTGGACGCCGTAGCGCGTGAGCTACATGTGAACTTGAGTGTGGTACCCGAGGAAGCCGAGGCTTGGTATATGACTGGCCGTAGCGGCACGGTCATGCTCGACGGCAAGGCGGTGGGCCGGATTGGCCAGCTGGACGCGGAGCTGCTGCTGCGACGCAAGACGAGTGGCGAAGCAGCGTATTTGGAGCTCGATGCGGACCGGTTGCTGGCGGCTAGCAAGCCGGCGAGCTATAGCCGAGTCGACCGCTTCCCTAGCGCAATGCGCGACGTGGCGGTGGTGGTGAGTGTAGAAACGCCTTGGCAGGCCGTGGCGGAGGCGCTGGCTGACTTGCCCAATGCGCAGGTGCGGTTTGTGAGCGACTACTATGGCGCGGGTTTGGCTGATGGTCACAAGAGCCTGGCATTGCGGCTTTCTCTGAGCCATCCGGACCGGACGCCGACGGATGCTGAGGCGGCTGATCTTGAGCAAAAGGCGCTGGCCATCCTAAAGCGGCGGTTCGGCGCAGTCCCCCGCGACGCGGCCTAGGACGGTCTGAAAAACTAGCATCGGCCTAAGCGTTAGCGCTATAATGGCGCTATGTTGCGACGGAGACTCGATCCCGAACTGCACGGTTCGGACGGCTTTACTACGATCCCCCGGGTCGTGGGTGTGGCTGCTGCGATCGTATTTGTCGGCCTCGCAACAAAATTAGCTCTGACCACCTGGTACGACGGACGCATTTTGCCGGGCGTGGTGGCGGCTGGTCAGAATTTGGGCGGCATGACGATACCGCAGGCTCGGGATGCTTTGCAAAAAGAAGCGGCATCGTACCGGCTGAGTTTGAATGTGGCTGGGCTCAAGTATGAGCTGACGGCCGCACAGCTAGGCGTGTCGTTTGATCCGGAAGCCACTCTCGACGTAGCTTACAGCACTGGTCGCACGAGCCTCTACCCTCCCCTGCACACAGATCCGGTGCCGATGGCGTACCACCTGGACCGCCCGACTTTGAAGACGTTTGCGATGAGTGTGGCGTCGAAGGTGGGTACACAGCCGGTGGACGCGGCGGTGGTATTTGCGAACGGCAAGTTCCAAGCCGTGCCCGACAAGGCCGGTATGACGGTGGCATGGCGGGGACTGGAGCAGCTGATCGAGCACGACTTGAGCTTCCCGACCCGTGGCGGCCTGGAACTGCAGCCGCGTCAGCAGCAGGCGGACATCCAGGTGGGAGCGCTGGGGCCGACGCTTGATGAGGCGGCTCAGCTAGTAACTACGCCGATAGTGCTGACGTACGGCGACAAGGTGTTTGCGCCGACGCAGAGCGACATGGGCCAGTGGATCGCCTTCGAGAAATTCCAGGGTGATACGCAGGCGCGGCTGGTGCCGAAGGTGGATAGCTCCAAGCTCAAAAACTACGTCCAGAATCTGGCCAATAAGCTCGATGTGGCGGCGGTGAACCAGTTGGTAAATGTGCAGAATGGGGCCTCGACGGTTAGCCGGGCCGGGGCGAACGGCACGGCGATTGACCAGGACAAGGTGTTGGCGGCGATTACGGAGGCGGTCACAAAGCAAGAGGCGCTGACCTATACGATTACCAGCCACACGGTGCCGTTTAAGACCGTGTCGAACGTGTTCCAGGTGCTGGATTTCCCGAAATATATCGAGGTGAATCTGAGCAAACAGCATCTGTGGGTCTGGCAGGACGGGCAGATCATCCTGGAGT
Organism: uncultured Candidatus Saccharimonadales bacterium; assembly: GCA_964505035.1. Taxonomy (GTDB): domain Bacteria; phylum Patescibacteriota; class Saccharimonadia; order UBA4664; family UBA4664; genus CAZDGK01. The sequence goes on along the minus strand of CAZDGK010000020.1, from coordinate 4,555 downwards.
CGCCGGTTACTAGTGGGGCGACAGGGGCTGGTTTGGGCACGGTGACGGGACTATTTAGCATTTATTACAAGACGACCAATACGCATTTGGTGGGCTACCAGTACGGTTGGAACTATGATGTGCCGGTAAAGTACTGGATGCCATTCTATCAGGGCTACGGGCTACACGATGCGGTATGGCGGCATGGGAACTTTGGTGGGCCGGACTACTGGTATGGTGGGTCGCATGGATGCGTGAACTTGCCGGATGACACAGCAGCGTTTATCTACAATTGGTCGGATATCGGCACGCCGGTGTGGATTCACAAGTAGGTATGGACGGGCCGACGGGCACCAGCGGTCCGGGGCCGGAACACGAGCGGCCGGGACTGCCGGAGCCGACTCCGGAGGAGCTCTTTGAGGCGTTTGATGTGGCGGAGGCTGAGCGCTATTTGGCGCGGCAACCGGGCGTGCGGCGAGCCCTGAAGGGCGCGTATAGCATGGAGAGCATGTCTCGGACCGAGGAGGCACTGCGGCGGGATGATGGCCTGCTGACTATCGCGGAGGCGTATGTAGACAAGGGCGAGCCAGAGCAGGCGCTGGAGCTGGTGACTGGCCTAACGCCGTTTGACCGGGTGCGGGTGGAGATTGCGGTGGCAGCGCATGAGGTGAGAACTGGCCAGACTGATGAGGGTGGACGTCGGTTTGGTCGTGCCTGGGGAGTTTTGGTTCATGGATATCAGGACTACACGAAGGGTGCATCGCAGCTGGCTTGGAATCGGGCGGTAGCTGAGCTGGCTTACCGGCAGACGGAATTGGGTATGACGGACGAGGCTGTGGGGTACATGGGTTTGATTCACGACCAACCCACCCGTATCAACTTGATGGCTGATATGGGATATTGGTGTGCCCAAGGGAGAAATGATGCGGGCAGTCAGCGATGGCTGACGGCGGCTACGCACGAGGTGGCGGAAACAAAGGCGTCGGGAAAAACACCGGCGGAGGCCAAGAGCGCGAGCTATGGTCTGAGTGTGCGTCATTTGTCGGATACTCTGGCCGAGCTAGGGCAATACGACAAGGCTCGGGCGGTAGCTGGCCATGACGTAGATGCCTATGAGCGTTCTAACGCTCTGCGAAGATACGATTTTGCTGAGCGGTATGGCGAGCAGTATTTGCGGTCCCGGGTCCCAGCTAAGCCGAAAAAGGATTGGGAACTAGGCTTTGCGATGGAGGCGGCAAGCAACTTGAAGAAGACTTGGCGGGAGGTGAGTAGTCCTGACGTGTCCTATCGCTGGCTGCCGCTCGCGGCGGTGGCTCAGTCGACCGGACAGCTGGAGGAGGCGCGGGCTATCCGCGATTGGATTCGCGGGCAGCTGGAGGGTGATTTCTCGCATAAGAGCCGCGCCAGAGAATTGCACGGAGGGCTGGCTGGGCTAGAGCTGAAGGCTGGCAACTTGGACGCGGCGATCGAGGATCTGAAGCGGGGCGCGGCGCCAGGGTTTGAGTTGAGCTATCTGGGACCGGTGGGGGCGGCGGTGATACGGAAATGCTTGGACGAAGGGCGGCTCGATGACGCGCTGGATGTGGGTAATAGTCTGGGGTGGCCGATAGAGACATTGCGGACCTATCGGTATATCGATAACGACCGGATTATAGACCGGCCTCCTGGTGGCTTGCCGCCGCACGCCCGGCTGATAGAGGCGCTGGCGGTTCGGGGAGACATTACTCTGGCCAAGGGCGTGGAGCGGGCGACGGAAAAGGAGGCGAAAGATCAGTTTGGCAACTCAGCGCTGGTGTCGGGGCTGATACGGGGTGGTCGGGATCGGGAATTGGCCCTGGCAAGAGTGCGGGGGGTCGCGGGGCATCTGCCGCACGAGCCGGAGCCGCCTGAGTCGACGGTGAATGTAAATGTGGCAGCTCTCCTGGAGCTCGCGGGTAGCCGGCCGGATGCAGTGCGGCGGCTTGGTGCATATGTGAGGTCGGCCGACCAGCTGAAGGGGGTTCTGGCCCAACTGGACCATTCGAAGACGCTGAGCTTGGAAGAGCGAGTGAGGATGACAGCGGCTTTGCTGGAAGCAAGCGATAAGAATGAATGGGCAGCCGAATTGGCGGAGCGAGAGGATCCGGTGAGGGCGGCGGTAGCGGAGCGGCATCGAGGTGCGAAGCCCGACCAGGTGCTTGGTCTGCAGAATCGAGCGGTGGCTCAGATGCGCCAGAACCTGGAGCGTATGGAGGTATTTCGGAGAAACGCTGAGATAGTGGACTTGGAGAAGATGCTAGAGAAGGGCTATACACTGGCTGAGATGGTGCGGTATCCATGGCTGATGCGCTATGACACGTACAGTACGATCGCGGAGAAATTCCCAGCTAGCGCCGGAACGCTGACTCAGGAGAGGTGGATTGCGGAGAACTCGTATGCATTGATGCAAGGCTTCGACAAGGGGAGGATTGGCCGGATCGTGCGGCAGCGGCTGGAGAACGGGCAGGAGACGAGCCTGCATGACGCATCGCAGTGGCTGGAGGGTTTCAAGATTCCGGAGCGGCGTCTTGATCGAGCAAAATATATGGCGACGGTAGCGGAGTTGGGCGAGGGCCAGGTCGACCTGGATGAGTGCATGGTGAGGTTGTATGCGCCGGAGGCAGAGAAGATGTTTCTGGCGGCTTTCTGGCTGCAGGCTGGTGGTACGGAGAAGCTGCCGACGAACCCGAGGCAGTACGAGCAGCTATTTTCTGAACCGGTGTACGCCATGGTGTACCAGGCAATGCTTGAGGTGCGCGAGAGCGGTGGCAGCCGAGACGATGTGCGGAAGCTGGTGCTCGGCCGCTACGGAACCTACAAGGAGGCAATGAAAGTTGGTGGCACGGTGCAGGTGCCAACTACTATGGAGGAATATACTCGCCTAGTGGACAGCGTTTTCAGCTATATGTCGATGGCTGATGCTGGTGGGCTGGATGCGCGTAGGACGATGCTGGAACTGAAGGAAATGGGGAAGGCCCGGCGGGAATACATTGAGGAGACGACATCGTGGCTGGAGGCGAGCCGTAATGCGCCTAGCCAGCGTCTGATGCGAGCCTGGGGTGACCGTGACTGGGCGCTGATGGACGGGGTGCCGGACCGGGCAATTGACCTCGAGCGATGGAGTAAGACCAACGGACTGATGCAGCTCGTGAAGAAGCTAGAGCGGAAAGAGGATAGCCCGCACGGGAAAAAGGGCACGCTGGATCTAAGCTCGGTGAGTGATAAAGGCACGTTGTTCGAAGGCAGGCTCAAGGTGGCTAACGACCTGACGATTGAGGAGATACGCGGCAAATATGGAAAATATCTGGATGAGCTGGTGGTGCGGTATCCCGCGGCCGAAGCACTATGGGCAATTGGCTGGATAAAGGAAAACCTCAACACGAAAGCGGACATACCACCAGTGGTGATCGAATTGGAGGGTGGCTATGTATGGGAGATCATTCCCAAGGACGATCCGCGTGGATTTACGATTGGGTACGATACTGTCTGCTGCATGAAGATTGGCGGTGAAGGTCAGAGCTGTATGGAGGCTGGGTACTTTGACCGCCGGTATGCGTTTGCGACGCTGTATCAGCCGAGTGGCCAACTGCTGTCGCAGGCGGTTGCGTACCACAACCCGAAGGTATCGGCGGATACACTCGTGCTGGACAATATTGAGCTTAACCAGGGGCGGGATCAGGGAGATC
>CAZDGK010000020.1:0-862 GCA_964505035.1 uncultured Candidatus Saccharimonadales bacterium | reverse complement strand
TGGGCCAAATTGCTTGCGATGGGGTTTGGGTACAAAACCCCAATGTTTGCGCCTTAAACATGGGGGTGTAAAATATTTTAGTTAACCGCGGGGCGGTAGCCGGGGCGGGTGCTGGAACTCAACCGGCAGGCATTGACGGCGTATTTGACCAAGACGGATGCGGGTAAGAGCACGCCATTTAGCAAGGTGAACTTGGGGCTGGGGTACCTGGATGTGAATGCGAGTGGCTATACCCAGGTGAATGATCCGGTGCCGACACCGTTGCCCTCTGTCTATACGGATGCCGAAAGCCAGGTATGGATATTGGAGGTGGAGCGCGGTGAGGTACAGCGGCGGCCGCATGAGCGGTTTGAGACTGTCGACTCGGGCGACGCTGAAATGATTGCCGAACTGGAGCGGTCGATCTACCCGCTGGCTATGCGTGAAGGTGCGGGAGCGTTCGTGGACCATCTGGACGTGCCGCCTCGCGATAACTTTTCATTTGTGATCAGGGCTAGTAGCGAGGACGCCCCAATTGGCTACATTATTGCGACTCGCGATGACTTGGACCAGAGTGAGATATATATTGATGACCTGGCGGTGTTGCCGGAGTACCAGCGGGGCTTGTGGGGGCCGCTGGCGATGGGCGAGCTATTTCGGCGACTGAGTGAGGCGCCGGATGTTGAGCGGATTACGTTGCACGCACGGGCGACGACGTCATACCGGGCGTTCTCGTCGGAGCGGATTCGGAGCCGGATTGAGGCGGCTGGGTGGCGGGTGACGCGGCAGGAACCGCAGGAGGAATTCTACCGTGATGGCGAAGATGCATATTACATTGAGCTGGAGAGGATTGCGGCATAATGTTTGGACGTGGCAAAGGTGA
>CAZDGK010000019.1:0-22626 GCA_964505035.1 uncultured Candidatus Saccharimonadales bacterium | reverse complement strand
AATGCGCCCACAATCCCCTGCCCCACCCGGCAAGTCCTGGTGGGGCTTGCTATATATGACCATATGTTCTATAGTAATATATCCCTGATGGCAAGCACCCAACGAAAGGAGGGTCAGCAGTGGATGAGTATCGCGTGGGCGTGGTGGGTTACTGTCCGCCCAGCGAGTTCGACGAAGCCGAAGCCAGACGATTACTGCGTGTGGCGTTTGACGCCATCGAGCAGCTTCGTGCCGGCCGACCGGTCGCAATCGTGTCCGGTTTGAGCGACGTTGGTGTTCTGGCGATCGCATATCGCCAGGCCGCCAGCCGAGGCTGGAAGACCGTGGGCGTAGCGAGCAAGAAAACGCTCAATTACCCGTCGTTTCCGGTCGATGAGCGGCACATCGTGGGTGAGAATTGGGGCGACGAAAGCCCCACCTTCTTGTCCATGATTCACGCCATCATTCGTATCGGTGGCGGCGAGCAGTCACTGCGGGAACAGGAAGCCTGCCAGGCGGCGGGCAAACTGGTTTTCGCCTATGAACTTCCGCGGCTGAACTAGCGCAAGGGCCGGGATGCATCCGCATCTCGGCCTAGCTTTTTATACAACTGGCCCGTCAAACTTGTCGATACCTGGTACTTATGGCATAATCAGCGGGCATTCTGAAGATACGCGCCTGACAACCCGAAAGGAGGTGGACGTGTCTTCGTATAGTGTCGCCGAACTGGGCGACCCGAATGTGGCAGCCTTGACATTGATTCAATTGGTGGGCCAAGGCCTGACCGATGGCCAGATTGCCGAGCGACTAGGGGTGCCAACGCACCGCATTTCGCTGGCGATCAGGACGCTACTTAAGCGGTTTGGCATCACGAGCCGCAATCAGCTCGTGTCCGTGGGCATTGGCCGGTACCAACTGGCCTGCCCGGACGCTCTGCGGGAGACAGTAGCCGAGCTGAAGGGCGACCCCAAACGGCTGAGTGAGGGCAACCTGACGCTCTTGCGCCGGTGGCTGCACGAGCCTAGCCGAGCCGCGCTAGCCAAGGTTTACGGCTGTAAACCCAGCGGGATCGACACCCGGCTCAAGACCGTGGCCCACAAGCTGGGCCGCCGCGAGCCGAACTCTGCCCTGGCCATCGTGCTGTGGGCTGAGCTGATTGAGCCATACGTGCCCGAGCCGGAAGGACTGACCGGGACTGACCGCCGCATTTTGGCTGGTTTGATCCGATCCGAGAGCTACGCCACCATTGGCGGGGCTCTGGGAGTAGATGACCGCAAGGTCGACCGGCTGCGAAAAGCCGTGCTGCAGAAGCTGGGTGCTCGCACCAACGTGCAGGCCATTGGGGCGGCCATCCGCGGCGGTATGCTAACCGTCGAGGAGGACGTGCCAACCCTGTGCCGAGACGTTGCCAAGCTACAGAAGGCGCCGCTCTTGGCGCTGGATCTGCGCATTGTGCAGGCCCTCACGGCTGGCTACGATCGAGGGGAGGTAGCGAAGGCCGTCGGCCTGACACCCAACCAGCTACTGGGCCGGCTGCGGAACATTTACCGCCGGCTGGACGTCAGCAGTGACGATGCCACGGTGGCGGTCGTGCTATGGGCGGGTGAGACTCACGCGCCAGAGCCGCCGTCACGAGACATGCCCGGCCTCACCCCCACGGAGCGAGCCGTCTTGTACGGCATGGCCGCTGGGCAGAGGCAAAAGACACTGGCACGTCATCTGGGCATAACCCTCAGGCAGCTCCGCCACACTCTGAGCCACGACCTCTACCCGAGGATCGAGGCGCGGAATACGAATAGCGCTTTGGGCAAGGTCATTCCGGCCGGCTGGCTGCCGGAACCGGACTCGCTATCACAGGTCAGGGCTCGGCTAATTGCCCGGGGCCCGCTGCTGGATGACGAGCGTGAGGCGATTAGCCTGCTGGCTGCCGGCTTCACGGAGGACGAGGCCATGACGCACCTGGGCACCACCAGGCTGCGGCCGAGACTCGAGAAACTCTGTCTGCGGCTCGGCTGCACCTCCATGGCCGAACTGGTAGCGATGGCGCTGTGGATGGGCTGGCTCAAACCAGCCGACGCCACACCCGACGAGCCGTTCCGCCTGCCGGGTAGTATCCCGACAGAGGTAGCGCTGCTGCAATTGGCGCTCGGTACCCAGCCACAGGACGTCGCCCGAGAATTCGGGTGCACCATAGACGACGTGGACGAGCGCTGGGAGGAGCTGATGGAGGAGTTCGAGGTTGATAGCTTCCTCGGGCTCGTCATCGAGGCCATCCGGCGCAGCGTCATTACGGCGCCGGACAGCTACCTGGCGGCGGCCAACCGCCTAGTGCGGGAGGCCAATGTCGATGATCTGCGCTTGATTCAGCGGATGCTCAACGGCACCACGATCACCGCCATCGCCGCCAATGACGGCCGCTCCCGCGAGCAGGTCATGGGCCAGATCCGGGCGTTTGAAATCCGGCTAGGCCGGCCGCTCCACGCTCTGGCCGCCGCCGGCATTTGGACCGGCGTGCTCAAGCTGCCAAACTAGGGCGCTCCCTCATATTAGAGGGGGCGCCCCCTTTTTTCTTCTAAAGCGAGTTCTGCAGAATGCAGCCCTGATACCGCTCGGCGTGGCTGATGCCAAATAGCCATACAGCTTTTATTGTTACGTCGTAGTACCCAATGTCAGCAGGCCCGGGCTTGGTCAGCGTGCAGGTCTGGCTGGCGTTTGGCTGGACATCGAGCACCTGGAATTGTTCGGGAATTATAACTAGTCTCCGCTCGGTATTGTTCTTTGCGTGAGCAATCGCGTGACGTGCCGCGTCGGCCTCTACGCCAGTATATTTACTGGTTCCATCTTGCACTTGTGCTGGGACGATGAACGCCCAAATCGTGAGCACCTCGAGTAGTGCCAGTAATACAACTACGCTAGCGAGAGCGGCGACCAGCGTCCGGGGCTTTCGAGTATTGCCGTTGTTGTCCATCACTGAGTTCATGCTGAACCAAAAATAGCATATTTTGGGTCGTGGGCAGAGAGCTCATTTTGTTCCCTGATTTTATTTAAAATGCTTGGATGTTTGCGGCTTCAGATGCGGACAAATAATTGCATGGTGGGCAATAACGTTGGATGCACGAACTTTTACAGATATGACGAACGAGAAAATGGTGAGTAGGGTCGAGGAGCTACTTGGGCTAATAGGCGATTCTAACTAGCGCCTGTACTCGGGCAGGCTGATGGTGAAACGAATTGTAGTCTTGTCTTTAGGTGGGTCAGCATTCTTTGTAACGCCGCACAGATATCCTTGTTCGCCGTTGTGAGTTTTGCTCCCATATACGTCGACGGACAGGTCGACCTTGCCATCCTTTAGCTGAGAGTATGGGCTCTGTTTGCTGGCGCTATCGCTGTAGTACTTGTTATCTTCTGGATTTACCGGCTCTGGACCGTCTTTCAAGGTGTAGCCAGCCTGTTTGGCTGCCGACCGCACAGAACTTGTAGCCTCCTGCATGCCACCTGGCACCTCATATACGGCGTAGTACCAAGGACTCTTATTGTCGGTCCCGCGCCCCGTATCGCCCATGTCGCACTTCTTTACCGCACTTACGGCCGCCAAGCTCTTCTCGAGTGGACCAGCTGCTTCCTTGGCGAAGTTCCGCATCTGATATTGCCAGGCTGCCCACGTCAGGCCTCCCACGGCAACGACTGCAATCAGGAGATATACCACGAGGAGTGGTTTGCGCTTAGCAACGTCAGTCTTTGCTTCGGGAGGAGTCATCAGGGGTTGGTTCCTAGTTTGTTGCACTTAGTTAACTTGTAGCCAAAATACTTGTGCTGTTTACGGCTTAAGATAGGGACAAATAATTGCATGGTGGGCAATAAAGGACTCGAACCTTTGACCCCTTCGGTGTAAACGAAGTGCTCTAACCAACTGAGCTAATTGCCCATGACTCACGGTATTGTAATGAAAACGCGGGCGCTCGGCAAGGAGCCGGGCACCCGCGGGTAGGATCGCGGTCAGCGGAACCGGTCGATGACCTTGGCCAGACCATAGAGCAGGAGGCCGATGCCGAACGCGATGATGGCCACGAAGCCGACGAAGGCTCCGGTGGCGATGAAGGTGTGCAGCCAGGGCTGGGTGTCGTGAGTGGTGGCCATGAACGCATGCATCACGTCCGCGACCATGAACAGGAGAGCGGGGATGAACCCGAGGGCCAGACACAGCAGGAACAGCCGTGAGTTTGACGAGGTCACGCGGACTCCTTGCGAAACGGGCTTGACTGTACTGGCTATTTATATCACAAGCCGAGGATTTTGCAATGGCGGCGGTGGCTTGGCGATGCGGTATGATGGGGGCATGGCAAACGTAGGGCACGAATGCGATTTGGTGATGGAAGGTGGCGGCGTGCGCGGCGTCGGCTTGGTGGGGGCCGTCAGCGTCCTGACCGAGCATGGCTACGTGCCGCGGCGGGTTGGCGGGACGAGCGCCGGCGCGATTGTGGGCTCACTGGTAGCCGCCGGGATGGCGCCAGACAAGCTGCAGGCCCTGATGAGCGGCCTGGACTACACAAAGTTTCGCGACAAGAGCTGGCTGGATAGTCTGGGCCTGCCGGGCAAAGTGGCGTCGCTGGTGCTAACCAAGGGCATTTACCGCGGCGAGTTTCTGCGGATGTGGCTGGACGCGCAGCTGAAGGCGCTGGGGGTGCAGACCTTTGGCGACCTGAAGCTGACGGAGGACTGGGCCAAGGACCTGCCGCCGGAGAAGCGCTACCGGCTGGTAGTGATCGTGTCGGATGTGACGCGCGGGCGAATGGTGCGCCTGCCGTGGGACTACGCGGCCTACGACCTGGATCCGGACAAGCAGCGGGTGGCTGACGCGGTGCGGGCGAGCATGTCGCTACCGTTTTTCTACCAGCCGGCGCGACTGAAAGGCAGCCTGTGCGTGGACGGCGGACTGCTGAGCAACTTCCCTATTGATTTGTTTGACGATACGCCGGACCGGCCGACGTTTGGCATTAAGCTGTCGGCTAAGCCAACGGCGCCAACCATGAACCCGACGCACAACACCTATGAGTTTGCGCGCAGCATTGTCTCGACGACGGTTGGCGGGCACGACCAAATGCACTTGGACGACCCGGCGACATTGGCGCGGACGATGTTTGTGGACACGACTGGTGTGCCGGTGACGGACTTCGATATCACGGCCGCGCAGCAGGATATGCTGTACCAGAACGGTCGCAAGGGCGCCGAGAAATTCCTGGCCGGACTGCCCGCTCAGCCCGCCTAGAACCCACTGTACGCAAAACGCCGGCATGGGACCCGATGGGGGTCGCCATACCGGCGGGGGCCGCTAGAACAGCGGCGGGTTGGCCATGATGGGATCGGCCAGCGCCACCAGATCCTGCGGATCGATGGTGCGGTCGGCGCCGCTGTAGAGCATGAGCGCGACGGGCCGGTCCGAAGACCGGAGCGTCTCGAGGCTGCGCCGATGGTACTCCTCGACGCTGACGCCGCCGGTGTGGATGTCGAGATGATCGAGCGCCGACACCGGCAGGCCTTGCAGCCAGCGGGCCTGGATCGACACGCCGGACTCGTCCTTGGTCGCCAGGAACTCCGCTTCGGAGGTGTGGCGGCCGTAGATCGAGTGCCAGGTGGCGTCGAGCCGCAGCCTCAGCTGCCCGCTGTCCATCGCGATGACGCACAGCGTGACGGTGACCTCTACGGCGCGGCCCGGGTAGGCCACGCTCTGGTCCTTGACGGCACCGTAGAAGCGGTACCGCTCGCCTCGGCCGGCGTAGGCCGTCAGCGGCGTCTGGCCAGACATTTGCAGCCCACTAGCCACCCGCGCTCGAATCTGATCGAACGCCTCGGCTGGCGTAACGGCTGTGGTGCTTGTCATACCGTATCTCCTTTGGGTTGGAGGTGGTGGTGCTCGGCAGTACGCAGCCTACTATAACATTGTGAGACTAATTATGCAATTTGCAGCAAATGGCTCGGCATTATAAAAGGCGGATACATGATCATGTATCCGCCCGAGGTGTCATCGTGCCTGGCTCTCGGCGCGGAGAGCCGCCCGGACGAACCGGTTGACGATGAACACGAGTACGATGACCCAAACGCCTGCCCAGACGCCGGCATAGCCATGATGGCCAGCCGCGACGAGCAGCCCGATGGGCCACGCGGTGAAGTACAGGCCGCTGAGGATGGCTTCGCCGAGGGCGTAACCATCAATCACCATGCCCGTGCAGAGCCAGATGAGCCCAAACAGGGCGATGATGGCCGCGGCGATCTCGCCGACTGACCAGCTGCGCAGTAGCCCCACCAGGCCGCAGACGGCGGGGGCGCCGACCGCGTAGATGGCAATGGCGATGAGCCGGCGTTTGCGGTCCATGGCTCGCCTAGTTGGACTCGAGATACGAGTACAACCGGCCGAACACGACGCCGGCGCTCAGCATGATGAGCGCGGTCCACAGCCAGTCGAGGCCGGGGGCGCCATTGGCCCAGGCGAGCAGCCCGACGGGCAGCGCGCCGAAGACCAGAATGGCATTGAGCACCCACAGACCGGTTTTGGTCTGGGTGCTGGGCGCCAGGATCATGATGGCGGTGCAGAGCAGAGCCACGGTGGCGCCGGCTATGGTCGCCGACCGTCCGCTGTGACTGAGCTCGAGGCCGAGCAGCCAGACCACGGGCGGTCCAATGACATAGCCGATGAGGCCAATGCCGCTGAGTACGGATGTGCGCCTTCTGTACATGGTACTCCTCACTTGTCGAGCGCCCGGAGGCGCTGGGATGAGATGAGTATTACTGTACCCTATTATGCAGAATAATTCAAGACTAGGCCGATGCGGCCACGCCCTGCCAGAGCTGGGCAGCCACGGGCGGCTCGAGATTGAACTCGCGGGCAATCATGCGCCGTAGCTCAGCGACGTCAAACGACCGCAACGGCTCCTGGGTCGCGAGGTAGGATTCGAGCTCCTGATACACGCCAATGAGCCGGCGCTGGCCGTCACCAGTCGGCTGCTGCCCGGGCTGGAGCTGCGCCGTGATGCTACGCAAGACATTGAGGGGCTGGTCGATTTCGCGGGGCTTGGAGGCTAGGCCAGCGGTATAGACGATGATGTCAATGATGGGCAGCGCGGCGCCCGGGGCGGGGACGCGGCCGGAGGTAGCGGTGGCCTGAGCGGTAACGGCGTCATTGACCAGCACCATGGCGTAGCCAGCCCGCACCAGTAGGATGGCGCCCAGAAAGAACGGCAGAACCGCCATGCTGTCCTGGAAATACCAGTTGCTATAGCGGGCAAACAGCAGATTGATGACGATGAAATGCAGACCGGCGAAGACATTGACGCCGAAGGCTATGGCTAGCCAAAGCAACGCGTCGTCGTAGAGCTTGGCGATGATGTGGCGCACATAGAGGATGGTGACGACGGCAAATGTCATGAAAACGCAGTCAAGCATGGCCAGGGCATTGCCGGCGGCGAGTGGGATCCACGGAAAGTCGCTGGGCCCGTGCGGTAGGACGGCCACCACAGCCATGCCCGCGACGGCGGTCAGGCTGACCACCCACCAGGAGGCCCAGTGCGTATGGATATTGAGCAGGCGCGCAAATGAGCGGATGCCGCCAAATATGCAGAGAGCGGCGACGAGATACGGGATGGAAATAAAGCCGTCGAGGTACCAATCGCCGAGATTGAGGTAGCTAGCAATGGGGTATTGGGCCTGTGCGAAGCCAAAAATAATAATGCCGATGTAGAGATAGGTGTAGGCGCGCTGGAAGGTGCGCTTGAAGCTGCTGACGCCCCAGGCCAGCAACCAGGCCGCGATACCGCTGAGCAGGGCCACCACAACAGACAGAGCGGTATTGGTGAGGTTGAGCTGATCCCAGGCGGGATAGGCTTGGCGAAGCGCCACATAGAACAACCCGCCACCGAGCAGTGACGCAACAAGGGCCAGGACAAAGGCCAAGCGCAGGCGTTTCATAGTATGAGCTTATTGTAGCAGGCCGCCGGTCGTGATGACCGACGGCCTGCTGCGGTACTGCACTGGTGCGACCGGAGTGGCCTCGCGCTCTAGCAGCCAGGCAGGGTGGGTAGCGTGAAGGGCGAGGCGCCGCCGGCGCTGCCTATGCTGACCCCGCCAAGCAAGGTGGTGCCCTGGCCCAGTCCGCTCACGGTGGCCGGCGCGGTTGAGCCGGCCGGCCAACTGGCTAGCAGCTGGTTGCTGGTTGTTGAAACGCTCATGCTCGCTCCGGACGCGGCATGCGGAGTGAACTTTACGCCGTTATAGATGAAGGTTGAGCCGGAATAGTAGCCGCCGCCAGCACTGCAGGCGCTCAAGCTACTCGAGCCATTGGAGAACACGGTCACCGACGAGCCAGTGCTCGTACCAGACGATGGCGGCACTACCGCATCGAGGCTGCCCCAGGTGTTGGTGCCTACGATGCCATCCGCATAGAGACCGTGCTTGGATTGGTACGATTTGACGGCAGACAGGCTGGCTGGGCCAAAGGAGCCGTCAATGGCAAGCCCGTGCGAGCCACCGGCGGAAGTGTCAAGAGCCGCCTGCATATACCGAACGCAGTTTCCCGTGCTGCCGTATCTGATGGTGGGATGCGGCTTGGGACAATAGGCTAGGGTATGATAATCGGTCGCAGCATAGGAGCTGAGCTTAATGACCACTACGCCAACTAACACGATAGCCCCAATAGCTAGCAGAAGCTTGGAGGGGCTAAATGATTGGCGGCCAATGAGCGCTGTTCTGCCAGACGAGGGCGTTTTGGTTTTGCTTGACGGCACGGGGTTACCTTTTTATGGCAATAACGTATCATGGGCAAATTGTGCTTGCAATAGCGCTTACGCTTGGTAAGAGCTGAGATAAAGGCGGACCGGGAAGCTGCGAGAGCTCCCGGTCCGTAGTACGGTCACTGCGTGGTCGAGTTAAGCGTCTGGCGATTGACCACCCCGTTTGGTCCTACGACCAGGAGGTCAACCACCTTGCAGCCTTGATCGCCGCAGTTGTTGGGCGCGAACATGGCGCTGACCCGGTCGTCGGCCAGCTGCTTCCATGAGTCGGCCGGGCCGGTGTAGGCGCCATGCCAGTTGAGCCGGGGCAGCAGGCAGGTGACGTGATAGGTCGCGCCTGGCAGCATGATGACCACGCTGCCACGGCCTTCCCCACCCGTCAGCCGGACGCCAGCCAGGCAGATCGGTCCGCTAGTGAGGACGTGAAGCGTCCCCGTTTCCACCGCTATGTCCATGGTGCTGCCCGAGGGCGGCACCTGGCTCTGCGAATAGTACCGCGTCAGCTCGTCGCTGGGCGCGGTCGTCACCGGCAGATCGCCGACTGCCGCGGCGGTCGGGCCCGAGCCAGGGATGGTGGCCGTGGTGTGCCCAGGCTGCGGATCGGCGGTGGTGAAGCCACCACGGTTGATGAGCGCGACGGTGATGGCACCACCCACCAGGATGATGGCGATCAGTACGCCGATCCAGCTCTTGTTGCCCTTGTCGGGGGCATAATCGATAGGATTTACCATCATGAAGCCTTTCTATGAGAGGTGCATTCATGATTGGATTGGTTATACCAGCTATCTGTGCCTACGTCAATTACGGGAGCATCTTGCCAGTATCCCGCTAGGGAGTGATACCATGTGAGTATGGAAAAGCCGCTATCCTTTCGCCGCATCATCGAAAACGAGGTGCTCTTTCGAGGGCGCAATGAGAGCATGCAGCAGCGGGTGAAAGAACTAACCAAAATGGCTAACCACGGTGTCGAGGATGAGTCGGCCGAGGAAGCTGATCAGCCGCTGTACTTCTATTGCGAATGCGCTGATGAGAAATGCCGCCAGCGCATCATGCTGACCATGGGCGAATACCAGCGACTGCACCGAAACCGCAAACGCTTCATGGTAATCAAGGGCCATGAAATCAAAGAAGCCGAGCGCGTGGTCATGGAAGCGCCGGCCTTCTTCGTGGTTGAGAAACTCGTTTAATTAGCCAGCGCAAGCCCCATTTGGGACTGGCTTTTCGGGCATGGCGAGGACGGGGGTGACGCCATTCGCGTAGCCAATGTCGAATACCATGCCCTCTGACAGTTCGCCCATCATCTTGCGTGGCTCAAGGTTTACCACGAATAGCGCCTGCTTGCCTTCAATCTCAGCGGGGTTGTCGCGCTCTTTCTTCATACCGACCAGAATGGTGCGTTTGAACTCGCCAAAGTCTACCGTCAGGCGGACGAGCTTGTCGGAGGCTTCGATGTCCTCGACTTGTTCAATCGTGCCGACACGGACATCCAACTTCTCCAGGTCTTCAAATTTGATGGCTGGTTTGATGGGTAGTTGCTTCATAGACGTCAGTATACCCAAAAGTGGTGGCCGGCGCATTGGGGGCAATCGGCTTGGCGGATAAAATTTACACCCTGTTGGGCAGCCACAACCTGTTTGCGGTATGATTTGAGCAATCCTAATGAGAGCGCCGATGGCTGAAAGTTTGACAAACCGCGTAGACCTGCTGCTGTTGCGCGGCATTCATACAGTGGACGAACTGCCCGCCATCGTCCGAGGGCTGCGCCGAGCCGATGTGGTCCTGCTAGAGTTCGTGGCACTGCAGTCAGTCGCGAAGGGCTGGCTCGATGTGCTTGACCACCTGAGCAACGACCCGGCCTTTATTGCCAGAGTGGAGGCGGATCTGGAAGCGTTCCTCAAGGGCAACTTTACCGCACGGATTGTCTGGGAGTTGCGCGGGCTGGGCAAGCGCTTCTACCTGATTGATAAAAAGTACCGCACGGCGGCCAAGATGGAGCGGGCGAGCGTGTTTTATGACATTGATGACGTGCTGCGCCGGATAGCGGCCCGGCCCGGCCAACGCTACCACATCATGGACACATACGCGGGCAGCCAGGCGCGGGCGGTGCTAGCCCGCAATCACCTGACCGCCCGGCAGGTGGCCCGGGTGGTGAAGCGGCTTCAAGTGAGCCGGGCGGGCCAGGCGCCCCGGCGGTACCAGGTGGCTGTGGTGCAAGGGTTTGCCCACCGCATTGCGCCGGAGCTGAAAACCTTGCTACCCGGTGTGCCGATTCGCGAACAGGTGTTTGACGCCCAGGGAGTGCAGCAATTTGAGCAATATGACCTGATTGGACGCGTGCTGATGCAGAAAATCGCGGCGGTGCATGAGCCGCTGAGCCATAAGGAAATCGATTACCTGTTGTACCGCCTGCTGGTGCTGGGACGTGCCCAAGGGGCGCCGGCCGCCACTGAGCAAACCCATGTCCAAAAACTCAGCGAGGTACTGGACACCGGCCAGGCGCATCCACGTATACAGTGGCTGCGCGAGGCCGCGAAGACCATCAAGCCAATTGGCGGTTACCGCGAAGCGGAGTTAGCGGCCAAGGTTGAGGCGCTGTTGGCCGACTGGTAGCACGAAAGACATACAAAAACGCTTATGCTATGCTCGAAGCATGAAAAACCCTGCTTCAAAACTGGCTGGCAAGTCAACCCGCAACCCCATCCTGGCCGCCGCGATAACGTATGCTATCGCGCTGCTTGTGGTCCCTGTTGTTGTGACAATAGTCGCGGGTAACCCACTCGACTTGTACCCTCAGCATATTCCGGCCTTTATTGCTCGTGACATGCAGTGGAATCTGCTCGAAGCAGTGCTGATGGCGATCGCGTTGTGGCTTATTGCGTGGGTAATCTTAGCCCTTTCCAGGAATCGCAATCCGCTCATGTACCTCAATTGGCTGCTGGTAGCCGTCCTTCTACAGATGCCAATTCTGATTGGCACCCAGCTTGACCAATTGCCCCGTGGAGCTCAAAAAGACTTCGTATCGGAGAAGTGCGGTATCGGCGCCGATCCGTTTGACTCGCGCATTCCGGGAGGTGGGTTTGTCTGCATGGGGACCCAACAGTCCTACGGATGGCCAATTGAATCGCATACCATCTACTCCAATATTAAAACCGTGGATCCGACCGTCCACGAGCCAATACCGCAATATTTAAGCTATCACCATCTTGACGGCTATACGTACATGCTGTTTGGCGAATCGTTTAACAGCGCCCTGGTGAAGATTTTTGGACTCATTGTGCTAGTGCTGAGCGTCAGGCTGCCCAAGGCTGTGGACAATTGGTGCATGCGGGGCGAAGGACGATTGATGTTGTATATATGCTCTGTGATTCTGGTAGCGCTGAGCGCGGCTTGGCTCATTGGGCGGTTGGTGGCTCGGTAGCCATAGGACAATATATTGCAAGTTGAGCGGAGAATCGAGCCGCCGGTCAATGATAATAAAATCAAAAAGAAAAGCCCCAAAGATACCCTTTGGGGCTTTTCTTTTTGGAATAATTTCTGGTGCGCCAATGCGACCTTAGATGGAACCAGATTGAGATCAGTATTGTGTTGATGTATCACAAGTTGGGTGCTCTTGGATTTGTACGTCAAGAAGATGGCTCAATAATTTGCTCTGACGACAACTCAAAACCACCTTGAGTTAGAGCTTGTTGCTGCGGGCGAGTAAGCGCTGGCCAAGCCTTTTCTAAGACAGCCTCTAAAGTAGTGAGCCAGTGAAGCTTAATTTTCGAGCGTTCAAGCTGTTTTGTTGCTTTACCCATGTCTCCACGCAGTAAACCAACAACAAGATGAGTCTCTTGTTCGGTTACACCAAATCTGCTGGCGATGGCATCTATAGCAAGCGAGACTGCATCTATAGCAGTCGTGTCGCCCTCGGTAAATACATCATCAATTACAACCAGAGTATCACTCGCCTTAATCTCTTTGGGCAAGCGTACTCCCAGGCTCGGCCCTTTTTCCGCCAGGCGCGTCGCTTCGGGATTTACCACAATTTGGCGAAGTCGCAGTAAAGACGCCAGCGCTCCGACCGTGTGAGGGCTGGATTTAGAATCAACATTAACAAGGATTGTGGAGTGCTCGGGAAAATTGTTACATACAGAATCTGCCAATGCATCAATATACGGCTGAAACGTGTCCGGCTGGCAAAGGATTTCACCATGGTCGACATAGGCACATGATTTTGTGCCATTGCGCAGCTCAAATAAATGGTCAGTGTCAGGAGCAACTTTAACTGCCCCTCCTTGAATTAAGGCCATCGTATACGCTTCAATCCTTGTCGTCTCGGTACCCATTGAGCCTATTTTAACTCATCCTGGCCAAAGAGGACTTGAACCCGTGCAACAGATAGAAAAGGCAAGACAAAATAAAAAGGCCTCAAAATTTGAGCGCCTTCTTATCTGTTATCCAAAAATGGTGCGCGAGAGAGGACTCGAACCTCCACACCTTGCGGCACTAGCCCCTCATGCTAGCGTGTATACCATTCCACCACTCGCGCGGGTGGGTGGCGCAGACGCGCCTGAACTGTATTAGCCTACCACATTTGCGGCGGCTAGAAAAGGGCCGGAGGCTACGATAATTCGTAGGCGGCCCAGAGGCAGAGCGCGCCGAGGGCGGCCACCAATGGCCAGAGGATCACCACATTGATGCGATAATAGGTGTCACGCGGCTCATGCCACGGGCTGTGGAAGGCCTTGTGCTTCTTGTAGGCCTTGCGGTACATCTCCCAGATGCGCACGCGGTTGAGCTCGATGAGCGCGGCGGCCAGGATGGACGTGGTACCGAGGCCAGCCAGGCCAAAGACTGGCCGAATCTGAGCGACGAGACCGAAGATAATAATGAGGACGAGGAACAGACCGGGCGCGAACTGGGCCTGAGGAATGGGGTGGCGATTAAATAGTCGGCTAAGCATAAGCGTATTATAGCAGAATGTAGGTTTAGTCAAGTCCGCGGCCGGCTAGGTGTAGGGCAAGAATTGTGGGAACGGTGGCAGATAGTCGGCGCGGAGAGCGGCGCGGGCGCCGTCGTGGGTGGCAGCGGTTTTCTTGCCGGGGTTGAGGATGCCGTGCGGGTCGAACAATTGCTTGACCTGCGCCAGGACGGCCGCGTACTCGGAGCCATAGAGCCGCTCCAGATAGGGGCCGCGCGCCAGGCCATCGCCGTATTGGCCCGAAATGGAGCCGCCGAGGGAAGCGGCCAGGTCGGTGAGGTCTTCGGCCAGGGCAAACAGGCGAGATTGGTCCTTGGTTTTGCTGAGGTCGAGCAGCGGCTGAAGGTGGATGTGGCCGTCGCCGGCGTGGCCCCACAGGCCACACTCGATGCCGTGCTTGCCGAGCAGGCGGCTGAGCCGCTCCAAGCACTGGGCAAAGGCGGCCGGCGGGACGATGAGGTCATCCACGAACGGTACAGCCCGCTTGGCGCCGGCGGCTAGCAAGCTGACGGCCGTGGCGCTCTCGCGCAGCTTCCAGAGGGCGCGCTGCTGCACGGGATCGGCGGTGATGTGGCCGGGCGCCTCGTGGCGGCCGAGCAACGCGTGGGCGCGGCGCGAGCGCAACGTCTGCATGACGAAGCTGCGGTTGTCGAACTCGGCGAGCAGCACCAGCCGGGGCAGGCGGCCATCAGGCAGCAGGCCGGTGATGTCCTGCGGCCGCTCGCGCCGGACTTGCTCGAGCAAGTGGCCGTCGACGAACTCCAGGGCGCTGGGCGCGAGTGCGCGCAGCCGCTCCATGATGTCCCCCACCGCGTGCAGGTCGTGGCAATAGGCCGCTACCAGCGTGGTGCGCGGTTGCCAAGCGATGGTGCACAATGTCAGCTCGGTGATGATTCCGAGCGTACCCTGGGAGCCAATGAAAATCTGGGACAGGTCAAACGAGCCATCGCGGCCGCGCACATGGCTGAGGCCGTAGCCGGCGGTGTTCTTGGTGGTGGCTGGGGTGTGACTGGCAATGAGCTCGGCATGGTCGGTGAGCAGGTTGTCGAGGCCGCGGTAGAGCTCGCCTTCGAGGTTGCTCTGGCCTTTTTTGCGACTCAGCTCACGCGGGGAGAGGCGCCGCGTCTCGACCAGCGAGCCATCAGACAACACGACGCGCAGGCCCTTGACGTAGCGGCGGATGGTGCCGTATTTGACCGACTTCTCGCTACCCGCGTCATTGGCGACCGCGCCGCCGATGGTGCTGTAGGCGGCCGACAGGGGCGCCGGCGGCAGCCAGCGGCCCATGGTCTGCAGGGATTGTTGGAGCAGCTGGAAGCCGAGGCCGGGCTGCACCACGACCGTATCGCGCTCCATACGCAGCAGGTGATGCATGTGGGCCGGGAATATCAGCAGGGCGCCCTCCCCCACCGCCGCGCCGCTGAGATCGGTGCCTTGGCCGCGGGCAGTCAGGCCGAGTAGCTTGCCGGCAGCCGCGCGGGCCGCCAGGAAGGCGACGGCTTTGCGCACGTCGGCGGTGTTGGCAGGATAGATCACGGCCTCAGGCGTCTGCCGGAAGACGCTGCCGTCAGTAGACAAAGCTTCCCGGATGGCCTGGCTGTCGGTGACGGTGCCGAGCAATTGGGCCTGTAACTCGTGGAGATAGGCCTTTTTCATGTACTAATCATAAGTAGTTTGAAGGCCGGGTGTCTACTGGTGAGACACCCGGCCCGGACGTACTAGGTATTGATGATGTCCTGCAGCCAGGCCAGCGACTCGGCTGGCCGCCAGCAGACAGCGGCCAGCTGCCGGAACTGATCGGCCGTCTGGTCCAGAGCCGCGGGCGCATCGGTGGCCCAGGAGCCACCCGCCTGGTTGCGCCAGGACTGCGACTCGAGGTAGCACAGGCCGGGTAGCAAGGCGGCGCCGAACGCAGCCCCGCGAGTGCTGAACGGCGGCTCGGCAGCCTGCGGCACGACGCGAACCTCGAAGTCGCTGCCGCGACCGAGCCGCCAGAGCAGGCGAGCCTGGTCTCGGCGGACGGTCCGGCGCAGCCCCCTGAACCCGAAGGCTGCCTCCGGCACCCAGATGCGCATGGTTGGCCGGGGCTCGTGAAGGCGCAGCTCAATCCGGCGGTCCAACTGCTTGAAATGATCCTTCGCAAACAGTCTCGTGCCGGCGCCGTAGAGACCGGCCTCGATGACGGCCTGGGCGTAGCTGGAGGTCTGCCACGGCATCGGCACCAGGGTGCGATGCCAGTACTGCAGGATGTCGCTCGCCGTCGCGGTGGCTTCGGCGGCAATGCAGGCATCGAGCGCGGTCTGCGGCTCGACTGCCGGTGTGGCGGTGGTGCTCATATCATGGAATCCTTCCTGGTAGGCCGGGATCGCACGATTAGTCCGAGTACTATACGGCTAGTAGCCGGCGTAGTCAACTGACCAATTGGGGAGATGACTCAGTACTAGTAACCGGGTAGCGGGAGGCCGGTGTCGTCCCAGACATTGCCGGTGTGGATGGTAGCGTTATTGCAATACACGCCTGGACTGTACTGGCCGCCAGTCGGGTAGTAGATACGGCTAACCCGGTTATTGGTGACCACATAGTTGGCGCCCGGTGAAATGGCGCAGTAGACGGTATGAGACCCGCCGGCCATGAGATTTTCGGTGAGCAAGAAGTTAGAAAACGAACCGGAATCGCCGCCCACGGCCGAGGTCTCATCGTGGTTAATCAAGATCCGGTTATGCCTGATGGTAATGTTGTTACCGCCGCCCATCTGGACGCCGTCTACATGCGACCCTGGACCTTCGTATAGGTCGTGAATGTAGGAGTCCTGCAGCGTGTCATTGTAATCGATGGCCAAGCCATTTTCGCAGCCATGGATGTTGAGGCGCAGGGCGGTAAAGTCGTGGCCGATGATGCCGGTGTTGGTGGTGTCGCCACAAGTAATTTCGCTGTCTTGAATGGTGAGATTATTGCCGTAGTTGGTGTTGGCGATGACTCCCGCTATCCAGCCACAGCTAATTTTGGAGCGCTTGATGGTGATGTTGGAAGCCTCTATGTAGACACAGCCGTTGACGTCCTTGGCGTCATATATTTGGCCGGGGGTGCTGAGGTGCACATCCCCATTGACGGCCGTGAGTACGGTACCGGCCGGGACACCGGTGCAGCTGGCGTCGGGGTAATTGGGCAGCGCGCAGGAGCCGCCGCCGCTGGGGGTGGGGGTTGGAGTTGGGGTCGGCGTTGGAGTTGGGGTGGCGGTGGGCGTCGGGCTGGGCGCGGCACCAAACACCAGCATGTGGCCGCCGATGGCGCCGGCGTTAGTTTGAACAGAGGCGTTGCCGGCAATGGTGCCGTCGGGAGGTAGGAAGATAGCGGCCGGGCCGGCGGCGAAGATGCGGATAACGATGTAGCCCAGGCCGATGGCCGGGACGACGACCGGCAGGGTTCGCCACCAGGTTAACTTGGGCTGCTGGGCTAATTTTGCCATTTGGGTTTTATTATACCGGCAGACCGGTGTCGTCCCAGACGTTGTTGCTCCACTGGCCAATGCCGTCACAGTTGGCATAGGGTCCGTAGTAGCCGCCGTTGGGCCAGTACTGGCGGCCCCAGCGATTATTGAACACCTTGAAGCCGGCAAAGTTGGGCGAGCAATAGAGGGTAAACCCGCCGCCGGATAGATAGTTATTAGACACGGTCTCGGTGGCACTGTCGCCGCCGATGATGGCCGATGTCTCGGAGTTGGCATTGAGAATTCGGTTATGGTCGAATAGGAGGCCGGTGCTGTTTGAGGCAACCTGGATGCCGTCAACGTGGCTGCCGGGTCCCTCGAACAGATCGTGGATGTAGGAGTCGGCGATGGTGACATTGTCGTCGGCCGAGGCGCCATTCTCGCAGCCATGGACGTTGACGCGGCGGGCGGTGAAGCTACCGCCAACGATGCCGGTGCCGGTGGTGCTGTTGCAGTCAACTTCGGTATCCTGGACGAGCAGACCGGTACTTCTTGACCATATGCCGTAGCCGTCGTTGCACTTAACCCGAGAGTTTTTGATGGTGACGTTGGCCGCCGTGACCGTGATGCAGCCAGTGACGTCCTTGCTATCGTATACCTGTCCAGGGGTGCTCAGGGTAAGGCCGCTCGCCGCGGTGAGGGTGGTGCCGGCCGGCACGCCAGTGCAAGTGGCGTCGGGGTAGTGAGGCAACGCGCAGGAGCCGGTGGGGGTGGGAGTTGGAGTAGGTGTGGCCGTTGGGGTCGGGGTGGGAGTTGTTGTCGGCGTGGGTGTGGGGGTGGGGGTGGCGCTGACGCCAAACACCAGCATGTGGCCGCCGATGGCCGAAGCGTTGGTCTGGACAGAGGCGTTGCCGGCGATGGTACCGTCGGCGGGTAGGTAGCTGGCAGCTGGGCCGGCCGCAAAGATCAGCAGGACAGCGGCGTAGCCCAGGGTGACGGTGACTAGGATCGAGGCAATTATGCTTGGCGGCTTCATAATTTGATTATAACCCAAGCACGATGCGAGCCAACATGTTATGCTATGCGTAATGCAGCCAGAGCAAACCGTAGCTATCGCCGGTACCCGGGCATTAATTGACCGGATTATTTACCTGGCCTCACTGGCCTCACAGCGGACCACGATTGACCCGCTGATGGACACGCTGCGCGCAGTCACTGCCACTTGGAGCGGGGAGCAGCCACTAGACACCAGTAAGCAGGCGTCGCTGGAGGCATTGGAGGGCAAGCTTAAGACTTACCTCGTCAAAGACGACCCGTTGCGGTCATTCACACCCGAGACGCTGGAAGTCCGGCTAAATCGCAAGATGAGCTCACCTGACCGTGAGCTGAGTATTTGGAGCTTTTGGGGCGCTATTGGGCTATCCAGCGTGGGGGCATATGTCGCTTACCTGGTCTCTAGTGATGTCGCCAGCTCCATTAGCCTATCGATGGCTGTGGTGGTATTTTTCCTGATTTCTGGCAGCGCGACGACCTGGTACTATTTGACCTCATTGCGGAACTTCAAGGACGAGATGCGTCAGGTCATCGGGCTGATAACCGCCGGCGTAATCGTCGACAACCTAGCCTTTGCCCAGTACGTCGTGATCCAGTTGTTTGAGCTCTACCGATATCCCGTCTTCCAGTATGCCGGCATCCCGTTGATTTCCGGTCTGTCGTATATGCTGGTGTACCTGGGCATACGCAAATACGCCCTGCTGGTCGGCTACAACCACCCCTTCACGCGACTGCCGGTGACATTTGGTC
The DNA here is from genome assembly GCA_964505035.1 of uncultured Candidatus Saccharimonadales bacterium. Classification (GTDB taxonomy): domain Bacteria; phylum Patescibacteriota; class Saccharimonadia; order UBA4664; family UBA4664; genus CAZDGK01. Next base: position 3,674 of record CAZDGK010000019.1, on the reverse strand, counting down.
TGACGGCCGCACTATGGGTGGTTGCGGTACTGGCGCCTCACAAGGCGGTGCCAGACGAGCTGTTCTTCGACTTCTCGGCCGTGGGAGCCGCGACATTATCAGCCTTTGCCATATATGCGACATTCCTGGCTAATGGCATCCGCAAACGCGTCACCTCAGCCTATGCCAAGCCTATGAACTGGATGTTCTGGTGCCAGCTGACGTTTGCCCTGGGCGGGCCGGCCGGGATGGTGGCGTACTTCTTCGTCGGCCAATTGTACGGTCCCACCATGAGTCTGATCATCGCGTCCTGCGGCATTGCGCCAGTTCTGCTCCTGCTCTACACCGGCTTCTCGTTCAAGCGCGAAACTAGCGGATAACCGTAAGCATTGTGGTATAGTATCTGCAATCAATAACCTAGGAACAGCATGAACGAGTCGACCCCGTCAATGCCCGAGACGCCAGAACCAGTACCACCTACCCCGCCTTCAACGCCACCGTCAAAGCCCAAGTCTTCAAAGATGATGATCATAGCCGCTGCCGTTGTGGGAGCGATTGTGATCGTGGGAGGCGTGGCGTTTGGCCTTGGCTGGCTGCACATGCCCGCGCAGAAAGCCGCGCTGCAAGAGGACCAATTTAAGGGCGTGACTATACCGGAACTGGGCGTGAAGATTGCTGACCCTGACAACCGGGGCTTGAATATTTTCTATGACGACAGCGACAAGGCTCAGTGCGAAGCCAATAAAAACTACCTCGTGCAGAACGCCTGCGACAACTACCTCAAGAGCGATACCGGCCACTGCAAGGATGCCAACCTGAATGATGGGTTCTCCTGCGGCTACTACCTCTACGACAACACCACCTACGACGCGTCGGCAGCCACTAGCCCCACCGACACGCACGCTGACAAATACTACAAGTGCGGTTCAGATCTGACGATTTACGAGATCACCAGTGACAAGAAAACCGCTGACACCGACACTACCGCCGATGTTCAGGTAGGCGACCGGACCATCTCCCTGTGGGCGCACACATCTCACAAAGACAGTGGCTGCGATGACGCCACATCGAGTGCCGCAACGGCGGCCATCAAGAACTTGCTCCAGTACGTGAAGGCCAACCTCTCGGCGCAATAGTCACGACGCGGAACCTTCCGTCGGTACGCCGCGGCGAATGCTACGCCGCGGCGTACTTCTTGAACACATACCCGGCTTGGAGCATGATCAGCTCGGTGATCATGAAAATAGCCAGGCCATAGAACGGCAGGCCGTTTGACAAATCAATCCCAATTAGGAATAGCAGGGCATTTTGGAGCGCTCCAAGCCCGACGCCGGCCAGGCAAACGCCCAACCATTTGAGCCCGACGGCTAGACCAGTGGTCGTGCGGGCGGCCGTCTTGAAGGCTAATAGAGCAGCCGGCCACACCAGCACCTGCTGCACGAGCGCCGACCCCATGGCCAGGTCAAACGCCCACTGGAACGGCGGATTTAGCAGCATGCCCACCGGCACCGTCACGAGCACCATGACGACGGCACTCGTGCCAATGAGCCTCCAGCTTAGCCAGCGTGACGTGACTCCCACCTGGAGGGCAAAGATGCGCATGCCCATGTAGAAAAACAGACAGGCCAAGGTGAACACTGGGAAGAACCCGCCATAGTGCAGCAGTGGTACCGACTGGTACAGGCGGAACACCAGCTCGGGCGTGAACTGCCCGGCGCCCAGGCCGGTAATGACGACAGCCACGACGATCCAGACGTACGCCTGCCGCAGCTGCTGGGTAAAGTTGCGGAGGCTCGACAAGTAGAACCAAGCGATGCCGGTGTGCAGGCCAATGAAAAATAGCGGCTGCGCCAGCTGAGCGCGGTCGGCGACCGAGAACGGCAGCGGAATCGAAAAACCCACCAAGAAAGCCACGAGCGCCACCACCCAGACGCCGACTAGCCCGATCACGGGATGGCGCTTGAGTAGCGGCTGGCCGCTTTGGCGGTGGGCTTCTAGCTGGGCTTGCAGACTTTCGCGGGTAAACCGCCGGACCGGGTCTTGGCTAAGCAGGTAGGTCTGGACTTGGCCTTTGATTTCGGCTAGCTGCTGGTCAAATTCGGCCGAAAACGGTTGGCCTGGACTCTGGTTGGCAGTAAGCGACCTGATACGCTCGCTCATTGGGACAATCGCACTGCTTTCAGACACCAAGGACATCAGATACATGACATCGTCAAGCGAGTTTGGTGTTGACTGAGCCGGCGTTCCCAAATCAGGCGTACCTCTTATGCTCCTTCATTGTAACTCATGACTTGGCGGTTGGCTAAATTGGCCCTAACCCGGCTCACGCCTTGGCAGTGGTGCGTTATACTCTAGAGATATGGGGCAGCATTCCGAGTTTGACGCTATCGTCATTGGCCTGGGCGCGATGGGCAGCGCAGCCACCTACCAGCTGGCGAAGGCAGGTGCATGTGTTCTAGGTATTGACCGGTATTCTCCGCCGCATGGCCTAGGATCATCACATGGAGATACTCGATTTACCCGTCTTGCAACTGGTGAGGGGGCGGAGTATGCGCCGCTGGCCATGCGCTCTCACCAGCTATGGCGAGAGATTGAGCGAGAAGCGAACCGTAAATTGCTCGTACAGTGTGGCGGCTTGCTCATGACGGCAGAAGAGGCTACCGATCCGCTTCATGCCGAAAGTGACTTTATACAGCAGACCGTGGCTGTGGCTAAACAGTACGGCATAAAGCACGAGGTGCTTTCCACAGCCCAGCTGTCGAGACGCTTTCCGCAGTTTGCCCTTACTGGCACAGAAAAGGGCTACCTAGAGCCGCAAGCAGGCTTCGTAAGACCCGAGCAATGCGTGCAAGCACAGCTGCAGCTGGCCATAAAACATGGGGCCACGCTACACACGGATGAACGAGTATTGTCCTACGAAAGCGATGGCAACTTGGCTACTGTCGTTACCGATAGGGCAGCTTATAAGGCAAAGCAATTAGTCGTCTGTGCCGGCCCGTGGATTAATGAATTATTTGATAATCCTAAGCTATTCAAAGTTTACCGCCAGGTGCTGTACTGGTTTGAGCTTAAAGATAGAGCTGCTTACGAACTCTACAAGACCATGCCAGTTTATGCTTGGGCGTTTGCCGACGGCTTCTTCTACGGATTCCCGCCGGTTGACGGCTTTGGCGGGGGAATTAAAGTTGCCACCGAGGAATACGTCAAGACAACAAGTCCAGCTAAGCTCGACAGGACCGTTAGCGAGCAGGAGGTTGAGCGCATGCGGAAGTTGATAAAAGACCGCCTGCCGGGCGTTGGCGCAAAGTGTCTACAGGCAGTTGTCTGTATGTACACTGTTACTCCTGATCACAAATTCGTCATTGATTACCACCCCGAGTATGGCAATGTGCTTATAGCATCGCCGTGCTCGGGACATGGCTTCAAGCACTCGGCCGCCATCGGAGAGATACTGTCTCAACTTGCTCTGCGCGGCAAGAGCGATGTTGATATAAAGCGGTTCAGTTTTAGCAGGTGGAGCTAGCCGCACGCCTTTCGGCTCCAGCGACGGAGGACTTGAACCAAGCTACTGATACAAAAAAGACACTGGCGGGCCAGTCGTCTTCTTATCGGAAATAATTCCTGGTGCGCGAGAGAGGAATTGAACCTCCACGACCTTGCGGTCACTAGTACCTGAAACTAGCGTGTATACCATT
>CAZDGK010000018.1:0-22930 GCA_964505035.1 uncultured Candidatus Saccharimonadales bacterium | reverse complement strand
CTTCGGACTGGTCGATGTTGTAATTGTCGGTGAGGCGGACCCACATGCCGAATTCATCGAATGACAGGGCCAGGCCGATGCCGTAGAACAGGGCCAGGACGCGACGGGAGGGACTCTGCCAGACGAGCGAGACAAAGCCGACGATGGCCAGGACGATGATGCCGTAGGTGAAGTGGTGGACGTGCACACCATGGATATGGAAGAAGAATTGCGGGAAGGTGCTGGTGAGCCAGCGAGCGATCATGTAGGTGGGTAGGAAGCCGGCCAGGACCCAAAACGGAATCTGTCGCCGGCGGTTGGCGATAATTTCGCGGTAAGCATAAGCAAGCGGACGCAGGATGAGCATGGGGTTAGGGTTGCTTTTGAATAATGTAAATGGTACCGGTTTTGTCGTCGGATAGATAGAGGCTGCCAGTCGCATCGAAGACAAGGTCAACGGGGCGGGCAGAGACGGTGCGGCCGGAGATGAAACCGGTGAGGAAGTCGGTAGAGCCCGTGATGGTATTGCCCTGGACGTGGAGCCGGACGACTTTGTAGCCGTCGGGCACGGTGCGGTTCCAGGATCCATGATAGGCCACGAGGAGGTCGCCTTGCTGATCGGCCGGGAACTGGGCGGACTTGATGAAGGCTAGGCCAAGCGGGGCGTTGTGGGCTGGCACCGGCCAGAGAGGCGGGGCGGTGCGGGCACAGGGGTCGGCGATATAGGTATTATGGTCGAAACTGGTGTCGTGGACGCGGTCACCGTAGCAAATGGGCCAGCCATAGTCCTGGCCGTCGCGGACAAGATCGATTTCGTCGGGAGGGAGGTTGTCGCCCAGATAGTCGCGACCCATCTCGGTGGACCATAGCTCGCCAGTGGCCGGATTGATGGCCAGGAAGGCGGCATTGCGCAGACCGGTAGCATAGACGCGCGGGCTGGCACCATTGGTGTCGGAGACGATGACGGTGGCGTCGCGGCCGTCGGGCTCGTGGCAAACATTGCAGGTGGAGCCGACCGAGACAAACAAGCGGCCGTCCGGGCTGATCGCCAGCGTGCGCTTGTTGTGGTCGGGATTGGGCGAAGGCAGGTCGAAGAGAGCCTTGTCGAAGCTGGCGGTGAGGGTGGATTCGTCCCAATGGTAGCGCACGACGCGGGTGAGCTCGGCGACGTAGAGCTGGCCCTGGTAGAAGGCTAGGCCGTGGGTATCTTCGCCGCCGTGGAGGATGACGGCGGCAGAGTCGGCCAAGCCGTCGTGATTGGCGTCGGGCAGAGCGGTGACGGTGCGGGCGTCGGGATTAGAGACGAGGAGCGTGCCGCCAGGAGTGAAAACCAGATCGCGGGCGGCGCCGAGGCCGGAGGCGAACTGATGGATGACATAGCCGGGCGGCAGCGTGGCAGCAAAGCCGGGCGCCGCGCCGCTCGAGACGGCGTACGGGGCCGGTGTGGCCGCGGGGCTGGCCGAGGTGGTGGGTTGGCCGCTGGAGCGTGGCGCCAGGGCACCGCTGGGCCGGCCCGCGACCAGAGCGGCCGCCAGGACGAGCAGCACGGCCAGAATTGCCGGCGCCAGCCAGGGTGCAGGTAGCTTGGAGATGATGAGCGCCTCAATCGCCGAGTGCGGCAGGGCGCCGAAATGGCGCGAGTCGGTGCTGGCGGCGGCATTGTCGCCGGCCAGCCAAACGCCATCGGGAGTGAGGCCAGTGAGGCGCTTGATGAGCGGCCGCCCGCCATGCCACGCCACCACCACCTGGCCAGCTCGGGGACGAAACCAGCGCAAGCCCAGTAGCAGGTCGCCGGCTTGGTAGGCCGGCTCCATGCTGGCGCCTTCGACGCGGTAGAGCCCGAGCGGGCCGCGGCGGCTCATGGCTTTGGCGACTTAGGCTTTCTTGGTCTCGGCAAAGATGGCCGAGATTTGTTCGATGAGGTCCATGAGCTTCTGACCCTGCTCCGGCTCGTGGTGGTGCTTACACTCCCCCGCCTGCTTGGTGGCGCGCCAGAACAGGTCATGCAGGTCCGGGTGCTGCTCGAGATGCTCGGGCTTGAAGTAGTCGGTCCACAGTACCCATAGATGGTGCTTCACGAGCTCGGCGCGCTGATCCTTGAGAAATAGAGCGCGGGTGCGAAAGTCTGGGTCCTGATTGTCCTTCATTTTGGTCTGGATGGCGAAGACCGACTTGGCCTCGATCATGGCCTGGGCGGGGTCATAGACGCCGCAGGGCAGGTCGCAGTGGGCGTACACAGTGGTAATGGGCAGGAAGCGGGTAAGGTTCAATTTCATGGCGAGGGCTCCTTATTGAACTCATTATATATCGGGAAACGGGGCTAGGGCGCGCTTGCATGGCGCTAATGCTTACAACTATACTGGAACTATGACCCGGGTGATGGATGGAGTTGGTCGGTCGTCTAGTGTGCGATCGAGTAGTCCAGTTGTAGCGCGTGAGCGCACAGCCCGGCCTGCTAGTGCCGCCGCGCAGGAAGCCCAGCGCCAGGCGGCTGTAATGCGTCTAAACGGCCTGGGGCTCGACGGCATGCGGCCTCAGCTGGCGGGAGCAGCGACCATGGCGATGCCGGCTATGGCGGCGTCACCGGTACTGCCGATGCTGCCGGCTCTGCCGAGTCTGCCGGCTGTGAGCCGTGACAGGCCGGCCTGGCTGACGAAGCGTCCGGTATTGGCCTATGGCCTGGTGGGTATGGCAATCATAGCGGCCGTCACGACGTCGTTCCTGATCAACCGGCAGGCCGGCGTGACGGCTCAGGCCGACAACGCTGCCGGGGCGCTGAAATTCCCCTCCCCTTCGGCTAGCCCAACGCCGGCCGCGGCAGCGCAGCCGGAAACCAGCCAGGCAGCGCAGGACATTCTGAACGCTTTCGCGGCAGCGCATCCCGGCATGTACGGACTGTACGTGAAGGATTTGTCGACGGGACAGGTGGCCAGCGTGGCGGCCGACCGCCAGATGACGAGCGCTAGTTTGTACAAGCTGTTTGTGGCCAAGCAAATTTACCAGCTGATTGACCGCGGCCAGCTATCGTATAGCTCGCCAGCCGGTGGCGGCAGCGGCAAGACGGTGGACGGGTGCCTGACGGTGATGATCAATGTATCGGATAACACCTGCGGCCGGGCGCTCGGCACGATTGTTGGCTGGAATAAGCAAAACGCGGCCTTAGCCGACGAGGGTTTCACCGGGACCAGCCTGACGACGCCGCAGCAAACCAGCGCGCAGGACGTAGGCCTGTTGCTGGAGCGGATATACACGAACTCACTCAACGGACCGGAGTCAAATGCCCGGTTCCTGGCTCTGCTCAAGGACCAGCGGGTTAATAACCGCCTGCCGGTCGGTTTGCCACGGGGCACGGTGATCGCGCACAAAACTGGCGACCTGGATGGTTACATTCATGATGCGGGCATTGTGTATGGCCCCAAGACCGACTATATCGTGGTAGTGATGAGCGGCGCCTGGTCGACTCCCGGAGTGGCACCGGCCCAATTTGTTAGCCTGTCGAGCCAGCTCTGGAACCTGTTCGAGAATTAGCTACTGCAGTAAATCGGGGCGGTTCTGGCGGGTCTTGGCGAGAGCTTGCTCCCGACGCCAAGCGGCAATTTCGGCGTGATGGCCATTCTGGAGCACTTCGGGCACCTTGGCGCCGCGGAAGTCGACCGGCCGGGTATAGTGCGGATACTCTAGCAAGCCTGGCTCGCTAAACGATTCGTCATGGGCCGACTGCTCGCCGCCGAGCACTCCCGGGATGAGCCGCGCGACGCTGTCGACCAGCACCATGGCTGGTAGCTCGCCGCCGGTGAGCACATAGTCGCCGATGCTCAGCTGCTCGTCGGTGTAGGAGAGGATACGCTCGTCGAAACCCTCGTAGTGGCCGGTGAGCAAGATGAGACCGGGCAGGCCGGACAACTCACGAGCCTTGGTTTGGTCATAGCGGCGACCGCTGGGCGTGAGCATGACGACACGAGCGCCGGGGTTAGCGGCTCTGGCCGCCTCGATGGCCGTCACTACCGGCTCAGGCTTGAGCACCATGCCGTCGCCGCCGCCGTAGGGCGTATCGTCGACGGTGCGGCGCGATCCCAAGCCAAACTCACGCAGGTCCCAGAGCTTGATGGAGACCAGGCCGCGATCCTGGGCCTTCCACAGCATGCTCATGTCGAACGGGCCCCGGAACATGTCGGGAAACAGCGTGATGATGTCGATCTTCATAGGCTAGAGGTCGAGGTCGTCCAGGTCGGCAAATTCACGCTTGGTGCGGGCGACCAGCTCGGCATCGGCGTCACTGTCGGTGGTTTCGTCGGCTTTGACAGTGGCCGGCTCGGCAACGCGGGCTGGGGCGTCTTCGCCACCTTCTGGCACGCGGACTTCCCCACCGCCCGGCTCGACGATCTTGAGGTTGACGCGGGCATCATTGCGGCTACCCAGGACACGCAGCAGAGTGCGAATGCTCTTGGCGGTAGCGCCGGCCTTACCAATAACCTTGCCCATGTCCTCTGGGTTGACCGACAACTCAAGCAGTACTCCCATGTCATCGACTGACCGCTTGACCTGGACGTCTTCGGGGTGCGTCACCAGGGCCTTAACGACGTATTCTACAAATTCCTTATCCATATCTGCCATATTGCCCGTTCCTCACAACGATTAGGATGTCTCTATAATATCATCTTTCTGATCAAAAACGGCCCGTTTCGCTGGGCCGTTTTGATGAGATGAGAGCTAAATTTAGGCTGCTGTCTCGGTGGCGTCAGGGTCTTCGGCCTGAGCCTCGGCGGCGCCGGCTTCGGCTTCGGCGGTCTCGGCGACGCGGGTGTCCTCGGCGGCGTCGGTGGCGGTGGCGTCTTGCTCGGCTTCGGCTTCGGTCACGTCAGTGTCTGCGGCAGTCTCAGTCTCGGCTTTGGTCTCGGTTTCGGCTTTGGCCTCGGGCTCAGCCTGCTCAGCCTCCTTGGGCTTGGGGGTCTTGGTCTTGAGCGTGGCCCAGGCCGGCAGCTCGACCTTTTCGCGAGCCAATAGCTTGATGACGGTGTTGGACGGCTGGGCGCCGTGCTTGAGCCGCTCGCTGATACGCTCGCGCTCGATGACTAATTCCTTGGTGTGCGGGTTGTAGTGACCGAGCACCTCAACAAACCGGCCGGTGGCGGCGCGGGCGGATTCAGCCGCAACAATGCGGTAGGTGGGGTATTTAGTGCGGCCAGCGCGGGCCAGGCGGATAACTAACAACTTGGATATTCCTGATAATAGTTACAACGGACTTGAGTTTACCCTAAAACGAGGTTGCAAGTCAAGTCTTGTGAGCAAAATGGAAACGACCCGTCAGATGACGGGCCGTTGACCTCAAACGAGGAAGCCAGGGGAGGCAGAAGGGGCAACCTGCCTGGGGGGGCTTGGCGCCCTGGGGGCGGCGGGGGCGGCCCCTTACTTCTGCCTCCCGGCTATTGGGGTGTCGGACGAGCTGCTTGGTACTGGCGTGTAACCAAGTGCTGACGAGCTCGCCCGACGCGGGTAAGAGGGCGCACTAGCGTGTATGGGCGGATGGCTCGAGCCGGCAGCGGCAAAGTCAACCGTCCCCTCCTACAGACCGTCAGCGGGTCGTGTCGTCCAGCGACTTTGATAATTTAGCAGCTGGTGATTGCCTGGTCAAGGCTCAGCGAGCGGCCAGCTCGGTGGCTTGCTCCAGGCGCAAGGAGATGAGATGTGAGACGTGGTGTTCGCTCATGGTGACCCCGAAGAGCACATCGGCGGCCTGCATGGTTTGGCGGTTGTGGGTGATGACGATGAGCTGGGAATGAGATGCCAGCTCGGTGAGAATGCTGCTGAGGCGGCCGGAGTTGGCCTCGTCCAGAGCGGCGTCGATCTCATCGAGGACGACGAATGGGCTAGGGTTGACACTGAGGATGGCGGCTAGCAGGGCCACGCCGGCCATGGCGCGCTCGCCGCCGGACAACGCCGACAGATTGGTGACCCGCTTGCCCTTGGGGTTGGCCTTGATGACAATGCCGTACTGATTGTCTTCCTCGCGCTCGAGCTCCAGCGTGGCGCTCCCACCGCCAAATAACTGGGTGAAATAATGGCTGAATCGCTCGGTGAGCTTGGCGAAATTGGCCTCGAAGCGAGTCTGGATGACGGCATCGAGCCGAGCAACGAGCTCGCGCAAGTCTGACTCGGCCTGAATGAGGTCGGCGATCTGATGCGATAGCTCGGCGGCGCGGGCACTGACGGCGGTGTGCTCGGCGGCGGCGTCGGAATGGAGGCTCTCGCGGGTGGCTAGCTCGGTCTCGGCCTGCATGAGCTCCTGCTCGAGAGTGGCCAGCTCGGCCGCGGCGGCCTTGGGGTGCTCGGGAGCGGCCGGCGCCGGCAGGCCCCAGGCCTTGGCCCGGCCACGCAGAGCGGCGTGCGCTTCGGACAGGCCAGCCAGTGCGGCCCGCGTGCCATCGAGTCGCTCCTGGGTGGCCGCGGTGGCGGCCCGCAGCCGCTCCAGCCGCGTGGCTAGTTCGGCCGCCTCGGTCACGGCCGGCTGGGCGACGCCCGCCTCTAGAGTCTGGCGCTCGGCGGCCAGCTTCTGCTGCACGGCCGCCAGCTGGCGCTCGGCCGCGGCGAGCGACTTGCGCATGCCGGCCGAGTCATCGGCCGAGGTGGCGGCCAGCTCGGCGCCCACTGCCGCCAGCTCGGCCTCCAGGCGGGTGCCGGCGGTACGTAGGTGGGCGAGGTCGATCTCTAGCGAGCGGCGATTGATGATGATATTGGTCTGGTGCTCGGAAACGGTCTCGCGACGGGTCATGGCACTCTCCAGCCGGGCCTGAGCCTCGCGGATGGCGGTGAGAATTTCGGCGTCGCCCGTCTTGTGGGCGTGGCTGAGCAGGCGGCCGGCCTTGTAGACCATGAGGCGGACTTGCTCAATCGGAGGGGTGGTCTGAGTGAGCTCCTGCGCGACGGTCTGGAGCAGGGCGAGAGCGTGACTGATGTACTGCTGCTGACTGCCATCGGCGGTGGATTGGCGAATCTGAAGCAGCTTGGCCTGGGCGCTGGCGACGTCGGCGGCGGCGCGGCCGAGGGCCTTGTCGGCGCGAGTGGAGGTGGCCCGGTTGGCCGCTAGCTCCTCGGTGCAGTCATGGACGCGGGTTTGATTGGCGGCCAGCTCGGCAGTGAGCTCGGTCTGGCGCTGCGTGAGTGCGGCACGGCGCTCGGTGACACTCTCGAGAGCCGCGAGCTGGCCGCGGAGCTCGGCGACGGCCGCCACATGCCGCTCGTAGTCGGCCTCGAGCTGGGCGACAGCGGCGCGCTGGGCGGTGCGGTGCTGCTCGACGGCAGCGGCGGCGCGCTGGTGGGCGGCCTGCTCGCGCTCGAGCGCCCGGTGGTCGTCGGCGTGGGCGCGAAGCTCGGCGGTGAGCTGGTCGCGCTCGGCGGCGAGAGCGGCCTCGCGAGCGGCCAACTCTGAGGCCGCCGCGGCTAGCACCCTGGCCCGCAGCTCTTCGACCCGGGTAGCCAGCGTGCGCTGCTGCTCGGCGGCCGCGACCGCTGCCCGCAGCAGGTCGAGCCGCGGCGCCAGCTCGGCCTCAATGTCGCGCAGACGGGTGAGATTGGCCTCGGTGGCATTGAGCTTGCGCAGGGCAGCCTCGCGCTTGAGCTCGGCGCTGCGGATGCCGGCAGCCTCATCAAACAGCAGCTTGCGCTCGGACGGGCTGCTCATGAGGAAGGTGTCGATCATGCCCTGTCCAATCACGGCGTAGCTGCCCGTGCCGAAGCCAGCCTCAGCCAGTAATTGCTGGATGTCGCTCAAGCGCACCGGGCGGCCGCCGAGCCGGTAATCCGTCTCGCCACTGCGATAGAGCCGCCGGCTGATTTCGACCTCGGTGAGCTCGAGCGGAAAGGCGCCGTCTTCGTTATTAAAGAGTAATGTGACCTCGGCTAGGCTGGCTCGGGCGCGCTTTTCGGTACCGGCGAACACTACCTCTTCGCGGTCACTGAGGCGCAGTCGGCCTTTGCTCTGCTCGCCCAGCGCCCAGCGGACGGCATCGGCTAGATTGCTCTTGCCCGAGCCGTTAGGACCGACCACGGCAGTAATGCCGGGCTCAAGATCGAGCTCGGCTTTGCCGCCAAATGACTTGAAGCCGGAGAGCGTAACCCGCTTTAAATACATTCCATCACCACCATTAGCACTATTGTATCAGGTTGTGATTGGGTAGCTTAGATGGTATAGTTGGTCCGCAAGCGACGACAAGGAGGGTACGTGCATTACACACTTGAGCAAGCCTTGGCTGGCAGTACGGCTCCGGGCGAGATCCTGGAGCGGCTGGTTCTGCTGGACGTGCCACACGTTGACCTGGAGGGCCATGAGGCTACCGGCCAGCTGGTGGTGCACCGGGCGCTGGCTGACGAGGTGCGGGAGATCTTTGACCGCATCCACGACCTGCGCTTCCCCATCGCCCAGATGGTGCCGACTGTAGCCTATGACTGGGACGACGACCGCTCGATGGCCGCCAACAACACGTCGAGCTTCTGCTACCGCACAGTCGCTGGCACCAAGCGGCTGTCGGCCCACAGCGTCGGGGCTGCCATCGACATAAACCCGGCGTTCAACCCGTTTGACAGCCTCGAGGGGCTGCGACCGGAAGGCGCGGTGCATGACCTGAGCCGGACGGGCACGTTCCACCGCGACCATGCGGTGGTGAAGCTCTTTGAGGGGTACGGCTGGTTCTGGCTGGGCACGCGCCTGGCCAACACCGACCGGCACCACTTCGAAAAGATCGGCTACCGCGACAGCATCGCCCTGGCCGACTAGCTCAGCAGCCGCTGCCCTTATCTGGGTGGCGGCATTTTTTGACTAGACGGCTTCGGGTGCAGCGACCGCGCGGAGGGCGGCTTCGGCGGCCACTTGCTGGCCAGCCTGCTTGCTGGAGCCGGAGCCTTTGCCATACAGCTTGTCGCCGACATAGACGCCGACGGTGAAAACTTTGTCGTGGTCGGGACCAGCTTCCTCGAGTACGCGGTAATTGGGCGTGAGACCAAACTGGTCCTGGGCTAGCTCCTGGAAGCGGCTCTTGGGATCTTGCCAACTGCCGGCCTCGAGAATGTCGGCGAGGCGCGAAACGATATGCTCGGTAATGAAGGTTTTGGCCTGGTCGTAGCCCTGGTCCAGATACAGGGCGCCAATGATAGCCTCGACGGCATTGGCCGAGATGAGGGCGCGCGAGCGAGCATTGCCCTTGGCTTCACCGCGGCTGAGTTTGAAAAACTCGGCGATAGCTAGCTTCTCGGCCACGGCCGCTAGCGACTCGGTCTTCACGAGCGCGCTGCGCCAATTGGTGAGGTCGCCTTCGGGATTGGGGTAGTTGCGGTAGAGGAAGTCGGTGACGACCAGCTCCAGCACGGCGTCGCCCAGAAACTCGAGGCGTTCGTTGTGCTCCAGGCCCAATTTGGGGTGTTCGTTGAGGTAGGAGCGGTGGATAAAGGCCCGCTCTAGCAACGACTCGTCTTTGAATTGGACCCCGATCCGCTGTTGGAAATCTTGGATAGTATTCATGCTTGGTCCTTGTTATTTACTTGACCATGGGGTGGGCCGCCGGGCGACGTGGCAGGCGCGGGGCGGGGTTCGATTGGCGGCGGATGCGGCCGAGAGCCATGCGGAAGAGCCGCTCGGTGTCGCGGTACTCGACGAGCTGCAGGGCCTGCTCGCGGCCAAACCATTTGGCGTCGACAATGCCTTCGGAGTCGCCAGGCACGAGCGCGTCGGTCTCACCCATGGCCTCCATGAGGTAGACGTGGGTGGTCATGAAGATCAGCTTGCCTTCCCGGCGATAGAAGAAGTTGAGTTTGTCGAGCTTGTCGCCCAGGCGCAGATGCTGGAGGCCGGTTTCCTCGGCCACCTCGCGCAGAGCGGTCTGCTCCATGGATTCGCCAGCCTCGACATGGCCCTTCGGGATGGTCCAGCGGCCCAGGCGGTCCTGGATCATGAGGATTTCGACCTCCTCGGGGCGCTGACCGGCACGGCGAAAGACCACGCCGCCAGCCGTGTATTCACGAACGGCCCGAGGGGCGCGGGGTGCTTTATTAGTTTTCGGATTTTTCGGCCGGTTTGGCCGACGATTCTTCTTCTGGTTCATAGAAGTCACTGTTTCGGTAAATGGTCCCGAGCACGCCATTGATGAACTTGCTCGAGTTTTCGCCGCCAAAGGTCTTGGCGAGCTCGACGGCTTCGTTGATAGCCACCTTGGGCGGTACTTCGCGCTTGAGGCATAGCTCGTAGACGCCAATCCGCAAGATTATCTTGTCGATTTTGGCGATTTGCTCGACCGGCCACTCGGGCGCGGCGGGAGCGATGATGCCATCCAACTTCTCCTGGTTCTGGTTGACGCCATCGACGACGTCGCGCACAAAGTCTGTGTCGTCGATGCTGTCGCGGAACTCGTCGAGGTTGCGCTCGAGGATGGGCGGCAGATCGAGACCGGCGGTTTCGCCACCACGGAAGTCGTACTCATAGAGGGTTTGCATTGCGACGATGCGGCCGAGGTGACGATTGGATGCCATAAGATTTGGTAGTTACGCTTTCTTGGTTGACTTGACGAGACCGAGAGCAGCGGCTTTGGCCAAGCGGCGAGGCAGGCCATTGGGCTGCAACTGGGTGGCAGAAAGAGCGAGGTGCGAACGGCGGCGGCCTTGGGCGCCGGAGGTGGTACGTTTCTTAGGTACGGCGGAACCGGGCATTGGGTGATCCTTTCGTTATCCGGGCTTGGTCTTTCACGCGCGGGCCCGGGGTGTCTTCTTTAGTATACTGCTCGGCTGCCCCTTCGACACCCGGACAATCCGGCGTGCAGAGGATTTTAATGGGCAGGTTGACCAGTATTTCTTGCTCAATGAGCGGCGCCAGATCGAGAAGGTCGCCGTCGATGGGCATCTCGTCGTCTGTGGGGGCCGGCGCAAAAACTTGCGTGAACGCCACTGAGACAGGGCGAGTAAACGAGCGCAGGCAACGGTGGCATTCTAGCTCAACCTCGGTGATGATTTGGCCCTGGATGAGCAAACCGTCTTCGAGGCGGGAGATGCGGACCTCGCCGTTAATGTCGGCAGTGAGGACCACAGACTCCAAGGCCGGGCGTTCACCGGTAATCGTAAACGACCGGTTATAACCGACCTCTTCAGCTAGGATGTCGCGAACGTTGATGTGCATTGCACTCTTGGGTGTGATTATACGGGAAGTGGCGGCTTTTCGCAATGGAAACCCGGCCAAACTAGCTCTGCTCTTCGTAGTCGCCATCTGGGTCTTCCGAGTCTGGCTCACTCTCCTGGTGCCAACCAATGGCACAGGAAGTGAGAGCGGCGGCATAGGTCCAGTAGCGGTGGTGAGGGGTGTTGAGGCGGCTTTGACCAAACTGCTTGACGTATTGGGCACGCATGAAGTCGGCCAGCTGGGGCTGATTTTCGTCGAAGATATCGGTGAGCTCATTGATGACAGCGGCGTTGTCGAAG
Organism: uncultured Candidatus Saccharimonadales bacterium; assembly: GCA_964505035.1. Taxonomy (GTDB): domain Bacteria; phylum Patescibacteriota; class Saccharimonadia; order UBA4664; family UBA4664; genus CAZDGK01. The sequence continues at coordinate 11,497 of CAZDGK010000018.1, read as the reverse complement.
GGCCGGTCGCCGAGGAGTTCGAAACTCATGTCCCCCAGGTCTTCGTTTGTGACCTCAATATCCTCACCGGGCTCGGTGCCGGCTTCGGCGCGGTCGGCGTCGGACTGCTGCTGGATGAGGTCATCGACCATGGCGGCTGAGAGCATGAGGTCGGCTTCGGGGATGTGGCCACGGGCGGCGCCATTGGCCAGCTGCTGAAGCTCGATAGCCAGCGCTTCCTGGCGCTCGATGAACTCGGCGCGCAGAGGCTCGGCGTCGACGACATAGGTGTCAAACATGTCGGGCTGAACCTCGGTGTAATAGTCGGCGTCGTCATCATCCCCAAAAAACGGAGCCTGTTCGAGGTCCTCGATGGCCCCGGGCAATAGCTCCCAAAGCGAATTGTCGGTGACCGGCTCCGCTTGGCCTGGACCGACCGAGCGAAGAGTGGTCTCGGATAGCCGGCCGTCGGCGTCCATGGCGACATTGACGGTGTAGGTGATGTAAGGGACACGGCCGAGGGCATCCGGGGGACCATCAGTAGCAAACACATAGCTCGCAATGCGGTTGGGGTCGTCCGGGCTGGCGCCGCGACGGTAGCGAGTAGCCGTGATGGGCGTAGTGTAACGGCCGGCGCCTAGCGTAACTCGGCGCAGGTTTTCGCCCTCGGCGAGCGGCGGGCCAACCTTGTTGGCGATGGCCTCGGACAGGTCACTCAGCAAGCGCTCGTGCGCGCCGAGGTCGGTTTCGCGGCTGGCCTCGAGCTCGGCAAATAGCTCGTCGGCAGACCGGCTGGGTGACCTGAAGTCTGGTGAGCCCGGCGGCTGAAGCCCTTCACCGGGGCTGTTGAGTGGCGATGTCATGATCTAACGATAGCACAGCGCCCTATTTGACGACGAAGTTCACCAGCTTGCGCGGGACGACAATGGTCTTGGCGATGGTGCCGGTCAGGAACTTGGCGACGTTGGCGTCGGCGCGGGCGAGCTCCTCAAGCTCGGCATTGGTGGCCTCGATGGGAGCCAGGAGATTGGCCCGGACTTTGCCATTGACCTGCACGACAATGGTGACCATGTCCTCCTTGAGAGCGGCCGGGTCGTACTTGGGCCAGCTGGCGGCGTGCACGCTGCTGGTTTCACCGAGCTGGCGCCAGAGCTCCTCGGCCAGGTGCGGCGCGCTGGGCGCGAGCATCAGCACCAAGGCGCGGACGGTGCGGCGGCTCAGATCGGCGGCTTCGGGCGCGAGCAACTGAGTCTTAACCTTGGCCCTGGTGAGATAGTTCACGTACTCCATGAGCGCCGACACCATGGTGTTGAAGCTCATTGACTCGATGTCGTGGTGCACTTTCTGCAACGTCTTGTGGGTGAGGCGGTCGACTGCCAGGGCTAGCTCGCCGGTGTTTTCCTGACTGGGACCAGTGGGGGCAGGCGCGTCGCCATGGGCGGCGATGAGGTCCTGAGCCAGCGTCCAGACGCGGTAGATGAAGCGCGACACGCCGGCTAGGTGCTCCTCGCTCCAGGCCTTTTCCTCCTCGAACGGACCCATAAACATCTCATAGAGGCGGATGGTGTCGGCGCCGTATTGCTCGATGACGTGGTCGGGGTTGATGACATTGCCGCGGCTCTTGGACATTTTCTGGCCGTCGGGACCCAGGATTACGCCATGGCTGGTGCGCTTGGCGTAGGGTTCGGAGGTGGGCACCAGGCCCTGGTCGTAGAGGAACTTGTGCCAGAAGCGGGAGTAGAGCAAGTGGAGGGTGGTGTGCTCCATGCCGCCATTGTAGTGGTCGACCTGGCCCCAGTAGGCGAGGTTTTGCTTGGAGGCGAAGGCTTTGGGATTGTGTGGGTCCATGTAGCGCAAGTAGTACCACGACGAGCCGGCCCAGTTGGGCATGGTGTCGGTTTCGCGCTTGGCCGGGCCGCCGCAGTCGGGGCAGGTGGTGTTGACCCAATCGGTGATGGCGGCCAGGGGCGACTCACCGGTACCGGTGGGCTCGTAGGATTCGACCACGGGCAGCTCGAGCGGCAGCGCGGATTCGGGCAGTGGCACGACTTTGGTGAGCGGCTGGAAGCGCCAGGCCACCAGGCCGTTGGCTTTGATGCGGTCCATGTAGTCGGGTGCGTAGGAGGCAAAGTCGGCGATTTGCTTGGCGAGGGCTTTTTTGGTGCCGGTTTCGGATACGGAGGTGGCCCAGGCGTGGTCGGCGTTGAGCGCCTCGACCGAGTCAAAGTGCCGGGCTTCGAGGATTTTGATGGCCAGGCGGGTGTCGGCCGGCTTGTTGACCAACTCAACCACGTCGCCGGCCTTAATGTGACCGAAAAAGCGGTCGGGCTCGTCGGGGTTGAGGGCGCGCGACTCGACGGTTTTGACACCGCCCAGAATGGCGTCCCAGGTGGGCTGGTCGTAGAAGCTGAGGCTAATCTTGGGCTGGGCCTCTTTGGCCGCACACTGCGCGCAATGCACCACCGGAATCGGCTCGCCCCAGTAGTGCTGGCGGCTAAAGATCCAGTCGCGCAGCTTGTACTTGGTGGCGCCCTTCCCTGCCCCTATGTCGAACAGGGCTTTGACGATGGCGCGCTTGGCTTCCGTGCCCTCGAGGCCGTTGAAGTCGCCGGAGTTGATGAGCGGCGCGTAGCCGGTGAAAAGCTTGTCGCCGGACTGCTTCATAACATCGACGACGGGCAGGCCAAAGGCTTTGGCAAAGTCGTAGTCGCGCTCGTCGTGGGCGGGCACGGCCATGATGGCGCCGGTGCCGTAGCTGCCCAGCACGTAGTCGGCCACCCAGACCGGGATGAGCTCGCCGGTGAGCGGGTGCACGGCCTTAATGCCGGTGTCGACGCCGGATTTGGTTTTGACATCTTCCTGGCGCGACAGCTCAGTTTTCTTGAGCGACGTCTCGATGTAGTCTTGGACCTTTTGCGGTGCTTTCCAGCCAATGTTGAGCCAAAACTGGGCGGTCTCGGGCGAGATGACGATGAAGGTGGCGCCAAACAGCGTGTCGGGGCGGGTGGTGTAGACGGTGACCCAATGGGCGTCGTCGGCCTGGCCGGGCACATCGCGGAGCTTGAAGGTGATCTCGGCGCCCTCGCTGCGGCCAATCCAGTTGACCTGCTGCACGGCGGCCCGCTCGATGTAGTTGACCGACTTCAGGTCCTCGGCCAGGCGGTCGGCGTAGGCGGTGATTTTGAGCACCCACTGCTTGAGCAGCTTTTTCTCGACGGGCGTGCCACAGCGCTCGTGCTTGCCGTCGACGACTTCTTCGTTGGCCAGGCCGGTTTTTTCGAACGGGCACCAGTTGATGGGCAGCTCGGCTTGGTAGGCCAAGCCTTTTTCGAGTAGGCGCAAGAAGATCCACTGGGTCCACTTATAGAAGTTGGGGTCGGCGGTTTCGACCTCACGGCTCCAGTCAAAGCTGAGGCCTAGCTCGCGCATCTGCCGGCGGAAGTTGGCGACGTTGCGCTCGGTGGCGACTTGCGGGGCGATTTTGTTCTTGATGGCATAATTTTCGGTGGGCAGGCCAAATTCGTCGAAGCCCATGGGGTAGAGCACGTTGTAGCCCTGCATGCGCTTGTGGCGAGCCATGATATCGAGCGCGGTGTACGACAGGACGTGGCCGACGTGCAGGCCGTCGCCGGACGGGTACGGGAACTCGACCAGGTAGTAGTACTTCTGGCGGGTGGCGTCATTATCGGTGGCGGCATAGAGTTGGGTGTCGGCCCAGATTTGCTGCCACTTGGGCTCAATGGCTTTGGGGTCGTATTTGGGAGTGGGGCGGTGGGCTGGCTTGGGGTTGGCGGCTTCGCTCATGAGTTGGGTCCTTAAATAAACAAAAATCCCGATGCCTGTGCCGTGCGCGAATGCACGGGTGGCATCGAGGAACGAAGCTTGCGGGCTTCGTGGTACCATCCTCGGTTCGATGCCCAGTTGCCCGGAGCATCCTCTGTGGCCGCGCTCTAATGCGGCCGGCCCATGGTGACGGGGGCGTCCGTCGGGGTCTAGTTTCGGTGGCTGTGTAGGCTGCCGATTTCTTCCCGCCGCGTCGCTGGTGAGATTGCTGCCGGAAAGCAGCCCAGGTCAAAGCGTTTGCTGTAGAGAGTACCATGAATTGAGGGTAGATTCAATCCACGCTCTTAGTATTGAAGTCTGGGCTTTTTTATGGCAAAATATTCTCTACTGACGACCGTCAGTATCCGTGGCACGAAACGAAGGGAATCTGCCATGGTGACAAGCACCACGACTTCCGGGGCACTGACCGGAGCCGAGTACGGCACGGTTCAGGAATTCATCCACAGTCTGCGGATGGCGCTCGGCGCCCCGTCGGACGAGGTGATGGAGGATGAGCTGGCGCTGCTGGCCGAGGTCTGGAAGGACCTCACCGAGAACCAGCGCGAGTTCGTCGACCGCACCGTGCACACCTCGGCTGACGTCAGCCTGCACCAGATGCGCCGCGTGGCGTACCATCTGCCGCGAGCGGCTGCGCAGTAGCGCTGCTTGTGGCGCATGAGCCCCGGCACACCACCGGGGCTCAACCTTTTATGAACTGTTTGGACGCATTATTAATGCCCCATTTGGGCGGGAAAAACAGGGACAATGGCTGGCTCGAGGGTGTGTGGCGGGCTTTGATGCGCGTGCGGTTGGAGGCCAGCTCGGGCGCGGCCTGGCGACAGTATTTGTCGAGCTCGCAGAACAGGCCCTGGGCATCGATGGCGTGAAGCGGGCGGCCGAAGAGGCCGGGGAAGTCCAGGCCGAGGCGGGCAAACTCGGCGGATTGGTGACGGACCATGTACTGGATGATTTGCTCGTCGGTGAGGCCGCCGGTGGACTCAAAGGCCTTGCGGATGCCGCGATGGGCGCCGGGACCGGCCTGGGTAAAGTCATTTTCGTCGAAGTTGATGTGAGCAGAGTAATTAAGATCGATGGCGATTTGGTAGGCCATAAAGTCGCCGATAAGCGGGTAGCCATGCAGGAGCTGGTAGACGACAGTGAGGCTGGGAGCGGCCAGGAGCCGGGCGGCCAGATCGTCGTGCAGGAACATGTGCTGCAGCAGGGCGACGTGGTTGAGGTGCTTGCGGCCCTGGCCGTAGGCATCGGCAGCGCAGAGAATGAAGGCGCCGGTGTAGAGGCGGCCGTGCTGAGCCAGGGCGGCTTCGAGGCCGCGGGTGAAGGCGCCAGAGGCGAGATCGGCAAGGGTAGGCTGATGACCTAGGTGTTGCACCACGGCGTCCCAGGTGGACTCGCGACTGAAGAGGCGGAAGGCGGTGAGGCGGAACAGGACGTTGGCCGGGTCCGCGGCGGGCTCAGCATAGGCCAAGCGGATGAGGTACTGCGAGACGCGGTCAGCAGCCCGGAAGACATTGCAAAACTTGTAGGTTTGCAGGATGGGATCGGCCGTCCAGGGGCCGGGCCGGCCGGCGGCGCGAGCCAGAAAAATGCGCTGGCGCTCGGCCGCAAAGTACCAGTAGAGGTCGTAGATGCGCTGGCGCGGGATGGGTGCTGTGTCGGGCTGACTAACTATTGACATAATGCTATATTTATGATAATATCTATTTTATCACAAAGCAATTGGGCTGCGTGAGAAAATCCACGACTCGAAGGAGACCACCGTGGTATCGCTGCTTGAGGTGTTCGACAAGACGACTCCAGAGTACTGGCAGGCCAGGAGCCTGGTCGAGCGGACCGGAGAAGCCTTCCGTCTGCCCGCCCAACAGCAGGCGGCCGCCCGCTCCGCGGTTCTCGCGGACATGAGGCTGTCGTCCCCGATCGTGCGCGACCTCTTCGTCGACATGCTCGAGGTCGTCGTCGCGATGACGCTCGCCGCCGTCACGATCCGTACGATCCTGCTGGTCGACGCCCTCAGCGCCGATCTGGAGCCGCTCATCTGACATCGCTTCATCAGCACGCTGGCCCCCGGAACCTCGGGGGCCTTTGCTTGTCTTATTGGCCCAACATCAGTATGGTAATGGGCAAGTTACCGACTACCCAAGGGGGTTAGAAAATGTCGGAACCCAAGCCCAGTGACGCACTGGTGCAATTGATCGACAAACTGTCCGCCGGCCGGCTGACGCTTGGGGGCTACCCGGGCGCTACCGACCAGTTTGACCGGCTCAAGCCCGGGCAGCAGGCCATGTTCCTGAAGTGGCTGGAAGCCGCGATGGTGGATGACCAGCCGCCATACCGGCAGGCCCGCCGGCTGCTCGGCCAGACCCTGTCCTATGTCGACAATGGTCTGTACCAGACCGACGCCGACGTGATGGACGTACCTGGTCACCGCCAAGAGCCGATGGTGTGCTCCGCCGGTGGACCAGCCGGCTGCTCGCACGAGCTGGCTCGCTGGCTGCACGGACTGGGCTAGCCGCCCACGGCCTCGGGATACATCTGATCCCGAGGCCATTATATATTGACTTTTCTACTATTATATGATATTATTTAGACACCACGGCAGAAATGCTGTCCGTGTAGTCCCCCACGAGAAGGAGACGACCATGGTGGACGAAAGCCAGCTGTCGACCGACGCGGCCAACGCTCAGAAGCTCGCAGACCAGCTGCTCGACGCGGGTCGCCAGACCGGTCGGGACCGTCAGGTCATACTGCTCAGGGTGGAGCGCTCGTTCTTCGCCGGCGACCAAGAGGTCGTACGGCAGGCGCTGCACCACGTGCTGAACCAGATGGACCCCGTCCAGTTCGCGGCTCTGCTGTCGGACATGATGGCTCTGCCGGCGCGGGGGATCTTTGCCCCCATCACGGCCGCTGCCTGACAGCCGCCGACCTCGAGTCGGCACTCTGGCCCCGGATCCCCTGGATCCCGGGGCCTTTGTCTTGCCGGTGGCTTATTTAGGCTCGACGAAGACGGCGGTATGCTTCCATTTGTCTTCGAAGCGGGCAATGGGCACATAGCGGTCTTTGCGATCGACCTCGGTGGGAGCGTAGGGATCGTTATAGTAGAAGCCGTGATAGCGGCCCAGCTCGGGCTCACGCCGGAGGCCAGTGAGGACAACGAGGTGGCCCTTGTCGACCTCGTCGAAGTTTTTGGCCACGCTGATGACTACGGGGAAGCCAGCTTCGATGGTTTCGACCAGGGTGGGCAGGGCTTCGCGGCGCTGCTGAGCCTCGAGACGACCCAGGGTGGCGGCATCGGCGCCCTCTTTGATAAACAGCTCGCGGCCGGCGGTGTGGAGGTTCCAGTTGCGGCGCCAGGCGCGGAAGCCATAATGGCGGGCGGCGCGTACCAGCGCCTCGTGCCGCCAACCGACTGCGGTAGTAAAGCCGGTGCCGTCCTCGTAGGCCAGGTCAAATAGCTCCTGGAGGTCAGTCGGTGCCTCGCCCCGCTCGGCGCGGTGGTAATCGAGGACCATTTTGAGGGCCAGCACACCGCAAGCCCGCTCCTGCCAATGGGCGGGTAGGGGGCTTTTGGCGTCAATTTGGCGATAGTACGGGACGTTGAGCAGGCGTTCAATCATAGCGGTCTAATCTCCTAGTGGTTCGGGGGTGGCAGGAAATTGCTTGGCCTTGCGGCGCAACCAGGCGCGGGTCTGGCGGACGAGCTTGGAGGCGTCTTGTGGGTTGGCCAGTAGTAGTTTAGCAGCTTCTTCGGTAAAGACGCGGTTTTGGGAGCCTTTTACCAGCACGACATCGCCGGTCTTGAGCTGGCTGCGCAGCCAGGCACCGGCCTCACGGGGCGAGGTAAACTGGTGCCACTCGGCGCTCGGCAGACCGGCAGCCACGGCGGCTGGGCCAAGGTGATCGTTGGCCAGCGCGCCAACGGTGACCAGCAGGTCGAGGCGGGTTTCGGGCTGGCCAGCGATGGCGCCGACCTCCGCGTGATAGCGGGGCGCGTCGTCGCCCAGCTCATTCATCGAGCCCATGATGGCCAAACGGCGGCCGGTAGTGGGCGCCTCGGCCAGGGCGGCCAGGGCGGCTTTGGCGGCGCCGGGGCTGGAGTTGTACGAATCGTCGACGATGATGCTATCCTCGGCGCCGGTGAGCCGCGCCATGCGACCGGGGGCCGGCTGGATGGCGGACAGGCCGGTGCGCAGCTGGTCGTCGTCTAGGCCAAGGAGGTCGCCGGCGCCGGCAGCGGCCGCAATGATGCGCGCGCTATGCCGGCCATACAGGCTAGCCGTGACACTACCGAGCCAAGCCTGCCCGTGACGGTAGAGCTGGCCGGTGGTACCAGTCAGCAGATCGGTGCGGCTAATATCAAATGAGTAATCAAGCTGCCGGCCGAGACCGTAGTAGTGATGCGGGTGCGGATCGACGTATTGCTCGCGGTAGGATTCGCCAGTGTCATCATAGTTGACCAAGGCCTGGTCGGAGCCGGCCACCAGGGCGAGTTCTTCACGAGCCACCACATTGAGGTCACGGAAATACTCCATGTGCTCGGGTACGATGGCGGTGACCACGGCCAGGTCCGGGTGAATGTAGCGGAGGTACTGGGCCATTTCGCCAGGTGTGTCGATGCCGATTTCGACTACCAGGATGTCGTAGGGATACGGCCGGTGCAGGGCGAGTTCCATCTGGATGAGTCGCCAGAGCCAAGGGAAGGGATTAAACAAATGGTCGGGCAAGGTGAGATTGAAGACGGCCAGGGGCAGACCGATCTGGGTATTGAAGCCACCGGCTGGAGCCAGCACGCGGTACTTCTGGCGCAAAACGGTGGCGATGGCCTTGGTGGTGGTGGTTTTACCCACGGCGCCGCCGACGGCAACAATCTTGAAGCGGCGATGGGCAAGCAAGCGGCGGGTTTGGAGCTCGAAGAGAGTGGCAGCCAAGCGGAACAGCAGACGTTTCATAGGCGTATGATACCATGTGAATGCTATGAAACAGACACTACACATCCGGGGAGGCCGCGCCCTAAGCGGCCGCGTAAAAGTGGCGGGCGCCAAGAATGCCGCTACCAAGATGATGATCGCCAGCCTACTGACTGACGAGCCGGTGACGATCGGGAATTGCCCGCGCATTGAGGACGTCGAGATTACCGCGGAGATATGCGCGCACGTGGGAGCCAAGATCAGCCGCGACGGCGATGCCCTGACGCTGCACACACCCAAGATTGTGGCCACGAAGGTGGACACCTTGTCCCGGGCTAACCGGCTGTCGATCCTGGCCATGACGCCGCTGCTGCACCGTACCGGCGAGGCTGAGGTGCCGATCGTGGGCGGTGACGCGATTGGCCCGCGGCCGGTCAACTTCCACTTGGCGGCGCTGCGCGAGATGGGCGCTGAGGTCGAGCACACCGAGAGCGGCTGGCGGGCGACCGTGCCACCAACCGGCCTGCGGGGCACGATCATCCGGCTCCCCTACCCAAGTGTGGGGGCCACCGAAAATATTATCTTTGCGGCGGTCCTGGCCAAAGGCCGCACCCGCATCGAAAATGCCGCTATCGAGCCAGAGATCGTCGATATCGTGAAGCTGCTGCAACAGATGGGAGCGATCATTGAGTTTGGCGCTAACCGCACGGTAACGATTGACGGCGTACCGCGACTGCATGGCGCGACCTACCGGGTGCTGCCGGACCGGCTGGAGGCGGCGTCATGGGCCAATGTGGCGCTGGCGACCGGCGGCGAGATTACGGTAGAGGGGGCGCGCCAGGACGAGCTGATCGCGTTTCTGAACACGACGCGGCGGATCGGCGCAGACTACACGGTGAGCGATGAGGGCATTCGGTTCCGGCGGGCCAACGGCCAGCTGAAGGCTATCGAGCTGGAGACCGATACCTATCCCGGCTTTGCCACCGACTGGCAGCAGCCGCTGGTGGTGGTGCTGACGCAGGCCCAGGGCCTGAGTGTCGTACACGAGACGGTATACGAGGACCGGTTTGGCTACACTGATGACCTGGTGCGCATGGGCGCGGACATCGGCGTGTTTGCGAAGTGCCTGGGCGAGCTGGACTGCCGGTTCCGGAACCGGTCGGAGCGGCACAGCGCGGTGATCAAGGGCGGCACCCCGCTACATGGCACCAAGATCGCGATGCCGGACATCCGAGCGGGTATGGCGCAGGTGATCGCCGCGCTGGTGGCCGAGGGCGAGAGTGAGCTGACGGGCATCGAGCACCTGGAGCGCGGCTACGAGGGATTCTGGGACAAGCTACACGCTATTGGCGCCAAGTTTGAGATTCGCGAAACCGCCGATTAGCCGTTTTGGCAGCTTGCTCTAGCCGCTGCGCCTCCATGGTTACGTGAGTGGCTCCCGCCGAAACCGCTGGCTACGGCGTGCTGGTTGGCGATGGCTCGGGCGACTCGCTGGGCGAAGGTGACGGCGAAGGCAGCGCGGCCTTGAGGGCGGCTAGGGCAGCCTGGATGGCGGCCTTGAAGTCAGCGTTGGCCTTGTCGACAGCGGCCTTGCGAGCAGCCTTGAGGGCATCGAGGCTGGTGCCGACTTTGTCAGCGTTCTGACGAGCCGTCTGCAGGTTTTGCTGAGCGGTCTTGAGCGCGTTCATGAGCGTGGTGCGCACAGTGTCTGGGCTCGTGCCGGCCGCACAGCTAGCCTTGGCAGCGGCAATGGCATTGGCCACGGCGGTCTTGTAGGTAGTGGCAGCGGTCTTGAGCGCGTTCTGGCGAGCAGCCAGAGCGGCTAGCAGACCCTGCTTGAAGGCGGTGTTGGCAGCGTCCACGGCGGTGCGGCGGGCGGCCACGGCGGCCTTCACGGCAGCCTCAAAGGCAGCGATGGCGGCCTTCTGGGCAGTAGTGGTGCCCTTGGCTTCGAGTGCGGCAAAGCGCTCGTTTCGCTTGGTGTCGGCCTCGGTGCGAGCCTGATTGATCTTGGCGACATTGGCATTGAACTTGGTGGTGAGGTCACTGCTGTGCTCACTAAACTTGGTACTCAGGTCATTGAAGCGGTCTTTGGTCTCGCCATTGACCCGGGTATTGATGTCAGTAAAGCGCGTGCAGACGGCGCCGGACTCGATATGGTCAAAGCTAGGTGTGGCCGTCGCTGTGGGGCTGGGCTTGGGCGACTCGGTGGTTTCGCCGCCACCGGTGCCGTCTTCGGCGACCGCGACTAGGGGCGAGAATAGGTTGGCGGCCAGGACGAGCGCGAGGAGTGATCTAGAAGTTCGCATTGCTAAAGCTCCCGCTTAGATTGGTGACGTCATCATCGGCGGCGGTGACATCGTCGGCTGAGGCCTCGGTGGCGGCGCTGAGGGTGGCCTCATTATCGCTGTCGGCCTGGACGGCCTGGATGGCGGCGTCGGCCGAGAGCACGGCCGGAGCTACCTTGGGCAGGTTCACGCTGGCCGCCTGCTTGCCGGCCTGGTTAGATTGATAGAGCGCAACCCCCACAATCACGAGCACCGCTGCCACCAGGATGAGCTCCAGGAGCATGGCGACGCCGCGTTGGTCGCGCAGATAGGATTGAGACATTTGTTTTGACCCGTTAGTGATTCCATCATCCCACTTATGCTCCGGGTGTCAAGTGCGATGGTGAGGCTTGTCAGGTGACCCGTGATCTGCTAAAGTTTGCTGGTACTTTTGGGGCTATAGCTCAGCTGGCTAGAGCGCTTGCATGGCATGCAAGAGGTCCAGGG
>CAZDGK010000017.1:12674-23779 GCA_964505035.1 uncultured Candidatus Saccharimonadales bacterium | reverse complement strand
TAGTTTCACTATCTTATACCCTCCTATTGCCATCATATACGTGATGCTCGAAGGTGGCAAAGTAGTTACGGTCTGCAAGACGCGGCTTCAGATACAAATCATTGACAATAGCGCATAACTATGCTAGAATTTGGTTATTAAACAGTAAGCCAGCTATCTGGCAGAGTGGACCCGTTTGATGCAGTTGCTTTCTCAGCAGCCTATCTTTCAAGTTGTCTCTGTACTCACCACGATTACCCTGATCGTGGTCTTGGCCGTGCTCGAGCTGTCTCCGGCTCTGGCTCGGCGCCAAGCTTGGATTTTTGGCTTGCTCATCGGCTTGCTGAGTGCAGCTATGGTGCTCGAAGCGATGGTGGGGCGCCGATAATGAAGCCGCGGATTACCGCTACGACGGCGGTCTGGAATGAGACGCTCGACGCGCTGAAAGCTGTGAGCTGGGTGGTGTTGCGGGCCAAACTGTGGGCGCTGAAGCGCTATGCTGACTGGCGGGTGGGGGCTCGCTGGGAAGAGGGTCGCATGTACCGCGAATCTGACTCAATTTTGCTGACGTTTGATGACTACGCGTCGCGGCGTGATTTGCTGCGCTTGCTGAGGGTGCTAGACCGCAGCGGGGTGAAGGCAGCCTTTTTCATGCAAGGCGACTGGGCAGAGGATAATCCGGACTTGATCGAGCTGATCCAGGCTGAGGGCCACCTGCTGGGCAACCACACCTACTCGCATCCAGACTTGCTACTGCTCGAGGACGAGGAGGTGCGCGAGCAGATTGAGCGTGGTCCGGGCAGCACGTGGCTGCGTCCGCCGCGCGGCCGCTACAACGACCGCATCCGCCGCATCGCGCATGACATGGGCTACCGGATCTGCTACTGGACGATTGATAGCGATGACTGGAAGGGTGTGTCGGTTAACTATATGATGCGCAAAATCCTGTCGGAGCTACATCCAGGCGCGGTGATTTTGTTCCACGCTCATGCCTATAACACTATCGAGGTGCTGCCGCGGCTGATCGCGGAGATCCGGGCGCGTGGCTACAAGCTATGCGGCGCCGATGACGGTGTGGTGCCGGAGTTGCCAGCATGAAGTATTTGATGACCAAATTTGCCGACTTGCGCCAGCTGTTTGCGACTGACAGCTTGTTCCGGAACGCCGTCTACCTGATGGGGAGCACCGCGATCATGTCGGTGCTGGGCTTTGGGTTCTGGCTGTTTGTGGCCCACCTCTACTCCCCTGCCCAGATTGGCGCGGCGTCGGCGCTGATCTCGATTAGCCTATTGATTTCCAACCTAAGCTTCCTGGGGCTTAACTCTGGCTTGGTGCGGTTCCTGCCGGTCTCCAAGACGCCTGGGCGCGACATTAATGCCGCGCTGATTACGGTGATGAGCGCGGCCGTGGTGGCAGCTACGGTGTACTGCCTGTTTGGCGGAAGCTTTGACGGGCAGTTGGCGGTGTTTGACCATGGCCTCTTCCCGGGGGCGCTGTTTGTGGCGCTCATGGCGGCGGTCAGTCTAAATACCCTCACAGACAGCGTGTTTATCGCCAATCGCCGGGCGGAGTATCACACCATTGTGTACACGGTGTTTGGCTTGATCAAGCTAGTGCTGCCGTTGTTTTTGATCCCGCTGGGCTCGCTAGGCATCTTTGGGGCGTATATCGCGGCGGTGGTAGTGTCACTGGTGCTGTCGCTGTACTTCATGTGGCGTTCGTGTGGCTACCGGTTGCTGAGCCGGCCCAATTGGAAATTTGTGGCGGACAGCCGCAAATATAACACCCATAACTATGTGGGCGTGTTGCTGGCTGGCTTGCCGTCACAGCTGATGCCGTCGATGATTCTGGGCCGCCTGGGCAGTGAGCATGCGGCGTACTTCTCGATGGCCTGGACCATGGCCAACTTGCTGTATGTGATTCCGTCGGCTATGACCAACTCGCTGCTCGCGGAGGGCTCGCACGACATTGCTGCCCAGGCGCACAACGTCAGTAAAGCGGTGCGGATCCTGGCGCTGGTGCTCGTGCCGGCGGTGTTGCTGGCGGTGGTGGTGGCGCCATACCTACTGACGCTGTTTGGTCCGCAGTATGCGGCTGGCGGCACGGCCATCTTCCAGCTATTGGCGGTGACGACGTTCTTCGTGGCGGCTAACTCGGTGGGTAATACTATCTTGAACCTGGAGCACCGCTCGGGCGGGATCGTGGTGGTACAGGCGGTGATCGCAGCGACGTCGCTGGGTTTGGGATGGGTGCTGCTGGATTGGAATAATCTGGGGCTGGCCGGCGTGGGCCTGGCGATGCTGGGCGGAGCGGCGGCTGGTGGTTTGGTGCACCTGGGCTTGATGGCTGGATTGGGCCACCGGGCGGATCAGGACGCGCCAGTGCCCAAGCGCACGGCGGGTCTGTCGCCGGCTACGGTGAAAGCATTACTGGCCCGGTATGGCCTCGAATCGGCGGAGTTTGGCCAGCCAGGCCCGTCGACAGTGATGGTGTCGCACGGCGACCAGCTATACGTGCTGAAGGTCTACAATAGTTCCAGCAAGACTTTGTCATCGCTGGTGACGGAGCTGGACTTTACCCAATATTTGCTGACGCGGCATGTGCCAGTGACCAAGCCGGTGGCTTGTCTGGAGGGCGGCTTGGTGGCGCAGGCGACAACCGGCCGCACGACTTGGTTTGGCGTGCTGATGGAGTTTGAGCCGGGTGCCCACCCGCAGGCCTACAGCCCAGCGCTACTGCGGCACATGGCGGCAGTGCAGGCGCGGATTCACTTGGGCGGCATCACCTACGCGACTGACTACGCGCACGACAATGAGCTGATGCAGGGCCGGTCGCTCAAGTCTTCGCTGCTGGGCGCGATGCCCAAGGGCATTAGCCACTTTGACTTTGATGGCAGCAACCTGCTGACGCTGGGCGATAAGGTGTCGTGTGTGCTCGACTTCGAAGGCATGCGCTACGACCCAATCGTAGTGTGTACATTCTTTACGCTCAGCCAATTGTATGACACGACCCATGATCGCAAAGCGCTAGGGACGTATCTGAAGGCTTACCAAAAAGTGCGCCGGCTGACGTGGAGCGAGCGGCTGGTGCTGCGGGTGGGTCTGGCGATGCATTGCAAGTCGCCGGGCCTGCTATTGTTTGGCTTTTAGGACAAAGGCGTCATAGCTAGGCTTGTGGCTGCCATCGGCCCGGAGTAGGCCGTAGAAGTTCTCGCTGCTGGCATTGCCGGTGGCGGCGTCTTGCCAGTTATACCAGAAAAATGGACCGCTCCAGGACTGAGCGCGAAATAATGAAATGGCTTCGGTAATGGTCTGAGCCTGGACGGCCTCGCTGACATAGGGATCGGTGGGGTCGCCTTTGATGCCACCGGTCGGGGCGCCAAACTCGGTAATCCAGATGGGCTTGGCCCCATCGCCGGCCTGGGCCATCAGCTGATGCATGCTAAACATCTGCCCCCAGGCGTCGTCGGGGCTGCTTTGTGATGGAGTGACCGGATAGGTGTAGGGGTGGACCGAGAGGGCGTCGAAGCTGCCTTGAGCACCGTTGGAGTACATGGCTTGCAGGAAATCGAGCGGCCGCAGGTCGCCATGCTTGCTGGAGGCGGGAGCGGTGCTGGCAGCAATGATGGTGGCCGTGGGGTCAACTTGGCGGATGCGGGCCGAGGCCTTGGTGAGCATTTTGGTGTACTTGATAGGGTCGGTGGCTGGGCCGAAGCGGTAGGCAATATTGGGTTCGTTCCAGATCTCCCAGACATGCACGCCGTAGCTGAGATAATGAGTGACGGCGGCGGCCGCGAAGGCTGCATAGGCGTCGGGGTCCTGCGGGGCGCAGCGCTCGCCCTGATTGCAGCCAGGGACGCGCTGCCAGGGTGGTGTGAGGTCGATGGTCATGACGACCTCTAGCCCCTGGTCATGTGCGGCGGTGGTAACGCGGTCGGGTACTGACCAGTCGAAGCTGGAGGGGCCGGCTAGCTGCACGTGACCCCAGTTGAGGTCATAGCGGATCCAGCTGGCGCCAGTGGCGTGGATGTCGGCCAGGCGCTTGGTGAGGTCGGCGGCGGAGAGATCGCCGAAGCTGCCGGAGATGCCGTAGGTGCTGAGCCCCGGCAGAGTGCGGGCCTGGCCGCCCGGCAGGTGCAGGCCGGGGGCTGCTGGGCCGAGGCCGACTCTGAGGGCTGCGGCGCCGACTAGGAGCGTGCCAATGATGGCCGTCGCGATCATGAAAAACGGCGACGGCGTGTGACGGCGAGACTTGTGGGCGGATTTTTTTGGCACGCGAATCCGTTAGAGCATTAGCAATATGGGACTATTATGACGCCAAATGAGGCTAATGCCAAGCGGGAGCTACTTGTAGATTTCGACCGAGCCGTTGGAGTACACCAGGTTTTTGGTGTCGTCCAGGAACTGGGTGGGCGGGTCCATGTAGAGGAGGGTGCCGTCATAGTAGAACGGTACTCGGCCGGTGGTGGTGTTGCCGTAGCTAAGGTAGACATAGGCGTCGCTGGCGATGGCGGCCGGCGCCAGGCTGGGGCGGGCGTAGATGCCGCTGTAGGTGATCATGGCCCGGCGGGCAAACTCGTCGGCGTTGACGATGGAGCCCTTGGGGGTGTTGGCACGCAGCCATTGGTAGCCGGCGACTTCCTCGGTGTGGGTGTAGTAGCCGTCGTAATAGAAGCCGCTATTGGCGGTGGTGAGGGTGGGTTTGTAGCCGCCGGTGATGGCCGGGATGAGGCCGGAGTTCACGGCAAAGAAGCCGACGAGCAAGCCGGCCGTGAGGCGGATGCGCCAGTCCCAGGGCAGCCGCAGCCAGCCCAGGCCCACGCAAAACGCGATGATGATGGCCGGGGTCAGGAATAGTAGACACTGCTGCAGCAGTCGTAGCAGGCCGTAGTTGACCACGCTGGACGGTAGCAAGACTTGAAGAGCCACCATGGCGAGGCTGGCAAATCCGAGCATCAGGTATTGGCGTGGCAGCTTGGTGAGGGCCTTGGGCGGGCGGAAGGTCAGGATGGCTAGCCCAAGCAGAATGGCAAGCTGGATGAGCTGGGCATAGACTGAGCGAATGGTGTCGTACAGGCCGTACAGCACCGAGCCAGCGGCGCCGAGTACGCGGCCGGTGGCGGTGGTGGGCGCCACAGACTGCTCGGCGCGGGTCAGCGGGTAGTGATTGGTGACGGTGGCTGGGTAGTAGGCGGCGGCCGAAAGGTCGCGGCTCTGCGTGACCGTGCCGCTGTACTGGCGGAAGATCTGGTCATCGGACAAGCGGGTGGCAAACAAGCTGTAGCCTGACTCGGCCGACTTGTTGGTCTGGCTGATGATGTTTGGCAGGTTGATGACAATGCCGCCCAGCGTTTTGGCGATGTTTTGGCCGGTGTTGGTGATCTGGCTGTTCCAGGCGTAGATGCTCAGCAGCATGATGATGGCGGTGGCCCAGCTGAGTGGCACTGAGACGAGCCGGGTATTGGAGCGGCGCTGGCGCCACTGGTCGAGCCGCAGGAAGACTACCTCAAATACCTTGGCGGTGAGGATGACGCCCATGGCGACATAGGCCGTAGAGTAGTGCGACCAAATCATGCCCAGACCAAGTAGTAGGACCAGGATGCTGCGGGCTTGGCGGCGCAGCTGGCTATGGAAGAGGGTCATGAGGAACAGCGCGAAGAACACCAGGGCGATTTCCTGGCGGCCGAGCATGGCCATGTCGGTGATGAAGGTTGGGAATGAAATGAAGGCAAACGCCGACATTAGCGCGATTTTCTTGGGCAGGAAGCGGCTGGTAGTGAAATACAGGATGACCGGCACCAGCGCAAACAGTAGCTGGTACAGGAATTTGTACACGTAGATATCGGTCAGGCCGGTGAGCCGCGTGAGCATGGTGGGCAAAATGGTGATGCTCAGGCAGGCATTGTAGGCGTCCTGGAGGAAATTCATGCTCCACAGGCCGTGCTGGTTGGTGAGGCTAAAGACCTGGTATTCTTGCATGATGTCGTGGCCGGTGATATTCCAGCCGCGCAGCGAGGTGGCTAGGAGCACGGCCAGCGCCATGAAGAAGAGCGCCGCCGGGTAGGCGCGGTGGGTGGTCTGTGACTTGGGCCAGACGATGACCAGCCCGTAGATACAGGTGAGCGCTAGGCTCAGGAGGGTCAGCAGATTGGAGCCATGGTTGTTGAGCGAGATGGCGCCGCCCGCGCTCAGGATTGGCAGCAGGGCACCGACGGCCACGATCCCCCACTCCCGTTTGGTGTAGTCGGGAATCTGGAGCGTGGGCAGGACTTTGCGCCGGCCACGGAAGGTTCGCGCGGTTAGCAGCGACAGGCTGATGGCGATAGCGGCGGTCAGCGGGAGCTTGCTCAGGGGCTCGGCCACGCCAAAGGCTGGCAGCACGGTGTTGACGAACAGGCCGATGGCCATCAGGAAGAGCAGGCTCAGTCCCACGGAGAAGCTGGTGGCGGTCCACAGGCTGCTGGGCAGCTGGCCTTTCATGACGAGACGGGCGATGAGCAGGCCAGGCGTGAGCAGCAAGAAAGCCGCCGATAGCGCGATGGTCAGCAGGCTAACCGGCGCGAATAGCGTGATGGTGGTCCAGCCGAGAATGAGGCCGGATAGCAAGAGTAGTTGCTGGAGCCTAGCGCTCATCGCGAACCTCCGACCCCTGGCCCATGAGTGCCACGTAGCCGCTGAGCAGGCCCAGTACCGTGGAGGCTTCCTCGGCTAGCTGCAGGTAGGCAAAGCTAAAGTACAGCGGCCGGAGCTGGCGGGCACCCTTGTAGGGCCACCAGGCATAGAGCAGTTGTGGGCTGAGGATGGCGGTGAGCAGGCCAAGCGCGGGGTTGAGTAGTGTAGCGCCTAGTGTGGCCAGTATCCAAGCGACCGGCATTGGGAAGATGGGTGGCACGAGGTGGTTGCGGCGGTAATATTTGAGGTTGGGCAAGCCGCGCTTGTAGGGCCGCGTGATGAAGGTGCGCAGGCTCATCTTGGGGTCGTGCACCAGCCGGGCAGTGGGCAGCGCGTAGTAGTGCAGGCTGGGATATAGCTGATTGATGCGCGAGCAAATGTCGGAGTCCTCCATCCAGCGCAGGCTGGCGTCCCAACCGCCAACTGCCTGTAGGACGCTGACCGGGAAGGTAGCGCTGGCGCCATTAAGCTGGCGCACAGCATAGGGCTGAGTGCCGGTTGGGGTGCTGGAGCCGAACTGATCGGCGATGTAGGCCAGGAAGCGCTTGAGCGGATTGGGCGATGTGCCGAGCTTGAGCGAAGGCGGGTTGCCGCTGCCGGTGGCAACCATGAAGTGGTCGACCCAGCCGTGGATGTGTTCGTGGGGCGCAACGATGCTGCCGACACCCTTCGCATCGGGTAGTTCGTAGCCGGTGGCGAGCTGGCGCAACCAGCCAGGCTCCACTACGCAGTCGTGGTCGAAGCAGACGTAGATGTCGCCGCGGGCATGGGCCAGGCCGGTATTGCGGGCGGCGGGCAGGCCTTGGTTTTTGGCATGATTAATAACCCGCACGGGGTAGCTTTGGGCGACCTGGAGCGAGCGGTCGGCAGAACCGTCATTGACCACGATGATCTCGTAGCGGTCCTTGGGGTAGTCCTGAGCTAGCAGCGACTCGATGGCGTAGCCAAGCTTGTCGGCGCCGTTCCAGACACAGATCACGACTGACATGAATGGGAGCTGGCGGGTTGTCATTTGGCCACCTCCTGCAGGAGTTGGTCGAGCTGGCCGGCCAGGACCGACCAGGCGAACTGGCTCTGGGCGAGCTGTCGCCCGGCCTTGGCGAGCTGGCGCCGGCGCGGGGCGTCCTGGATGAGCTTTGCTAGAGCTGTGGCGAGAGCCGGGGCGTCGCTGGCCGGAACAATCACGCCGGCCTGGCCGTCAGCTACGTACAACGGCAAGTCCCCTACCCGGCTGACCACCGTGCAAAGCTCCATGGCCTCATATTGGAAGACTTTTTGATTGCTGCAGGCGGCGGTGGTGCGCTCCAGAGGCATGATGCAGATAGCAATATCGCCGGCAGCGGTGTACTGGGTGAGTTGCTCGAAGGTGGTCCAGCCGCGGAATGACACGACGTCAGCGACGCCGAGGCGGGCGACGAGCTGCTCAAAGTCGGTCCGGCACTGGCCGTCGCCGAGAATCTCGACGTGTACTTGGTCGCGGCCGACTTGCTCGATGAGGCTGGGCAGGGCTTCGAACAGCGGGGTGAGGATGCTGGTGCGGCTGAGCAAACCAAAGAACACGATGCGGGGAGCACGGCTGGCGCGGCGCGGCACGAACCGAGAGGGGTCGACGCCGTTGGGCAGGCGCAGGATGGGCGTGCCGGGGGCGTATTCGCCCAGCTCGTGCTCAAGCAGGCGCGAAGCCACCACGATGCCAGCGGCCTGGCGAGCAGCTAGGCGCTCGCAGGCGGCTACCAGGCGGTAGATGGGCGCGGGCTGACCTTCGATCCGCATGACTTCACTACCCAGGTCGTCGAGGTCGAGCACTACCGGAGTGCGCTTAAGCCACCGTGCCAGCAGGCCGACGATGGTGGCTGGTGTTGGTTTGTAGAGGTAGATCAGGTCGCTGCGGCGGCGCAATACTTCGACGGCGGCGCTGACGATGTAGGGCAGCAGATTGAGCAGGAACGAGCGAGTCTTGAACTGGAAGGGGTACACCATGGTGATGCCGTCGATGGTGGCGGGCGCGTCGGTGCGGAAGTGCGAGTGCTTGTCGAAGCTGGGGGCGATCATGGTGACGGTGTGGCCGCGTTTAACCAGCTCGCGACCCAGTGACACGATGCGGTGGGTCAGCGAGGAGCCCGGAGTGCCTGATGAAAGCATTAGAATCTTCATGCGAGTTTCTCCAAGAGACGGCGAGTATTGGCGACTTGGATATCCCAGGTGTAGTGGTCCTTGACCAATTGGTGGCCGGCGTGGCCCATGGCAGCAGCCGCGGCCGGGTCGGATAGCAGGCGGTGGATACTGGTGGCCAAGGCCGCCGGGTCGTGCGGGGCGGTGACCAGGCCGGTGATGCCGTCATCGACGAGCGAGGGCATCGGACCAATGGCCGAGACGATGACCGGCGTGCCCTGAGACCAGGCCTCGAGCATAACTGTTGGGAAGGCGTCGTTGGCTGTCGTGGGATAGAGGATCATGCCGGCAGCACCAGCGATGAGGCGGTCGCGATCGAGGCCGGTGCGGCGGCCAGCAAATACCACCGTCTGGCTCAAGCCGAGGTCGCGGGTCTTTTGCTCGTAGCGCGGCCGGTCGTCGCCGTCACCGACGATGGTGAGGGTGGGCGCCGTGCCGTAGCGCTGGCGGTAGAGGGCTAGGCTCTCGAGGATGAGATCTAGACCCTTCCAGGCATGGCTGGTGAAGAGGTTGTTGACGAAAACCAGACCCTGCTTGCCGGCTGGAATGCTCGGGCTGATGGCGGTAGCGGCGACGGCGTTGCAGACGACGTGGGTTTTGGCGGCCAATCGGCGGCCCAGCGCGGTCTTGACATAGGGCGACACTGCGATGATGGCGGTGGCTTTGGCAAAGGTGATCCGCTGCGCCAGAGTGTAGGCGGCGGTAGCTAGCTTCATGAGGAGGCTGCCGGGTTTTTGGAGGGTGGCGGCGTGATAGGTCACGACGACCGGTGTACGACCGGCCGCCCAGATGGTGACGTCGGCCATGCTGGGGACGGGCAGGTGGGTATTAATGATCTCCGGCTGCTCTTCCTGGATGATGCGGCGGAGCATGCCGAACCAGCCCGGATTGACGGGGGTATTTGAGAAGGTCTTCCAGATGGGTAGGCGGTAGACGGTGTAGCCGTCGAGGGTTTCGCGGGTCACTTTGGCAACATGGTCGCCGCAGGCCACCACTACCTCTACCCCCTCGCGGTGCAAGCCATCAGCAATAGCACGGACATAGTTTTCCATGCCGCCTACATAAGGATAGTAATAGGGGGTGGTGATGAGGATTTTCATGACGTGTACACCTTGGCGAGAGCCTGAGTGCTGTGCTCCCAATCAAAACGCTGGTGACTAGCTCGGCGGGTGGGCTGGCCCTCGGCCTCATCCAGCACGGCGGCTAGGACCTTGGCGAGGCCGGCGACGGTGGGCTTGGCCAGCTTGCCGGTGTCGGGTGTGATGAGGTGACGGGCCGCGTTGTCGGGGTGGTCGACGGTGACGACCGGCAAGCCGCAGGCAATGCCCTCGGCCACGACGATGCCGTAGCCTTCGCGAGTTGAGGGTTGCACGAACACGCGGGAGGCTTTGACGAGACCAAAGGCGTCACGATGCTGCTCGACGAAGCCGGTAAACATGGTGTTGCCGGCCACGCCTAGCTTGGTGGCTAGTTGCTGCAGATTGGCCATTTCGGGGCCATCACCGATGACCACTAGCCGGATGTCTGGGCGGGTAGCTTTGAGTTTGGCGGTGGCCCGGATCAGTAAGTCGACGTTCTTGTGCTCTAGCAAGCGACCAATATATACCAGGTCGCTCTTGTGAGCGGCTGGTTCGGCGGCCAGGATGTCGGCCAGCTCGACGCCATTGGCGACGATGCTGACGGGCTTGCGGCAGTTCATGACGCTGTCTAGCCGCTCGGCGGTGTGAGCCGAAACGGCGATGATGTGGTCGGGCAATAGGACGGTGGCGCGCTCAACGAGGTGCGCGATGTAGCCGGCCCGGCCCAGGTATTGGCGCCAATAGTCGCGGCCCCAGACTTCGTGCCAGGTGGCATACATTGGGCGGCGCTTCAGCAGACTGACGATTTTGCCTACAAACAAGGGAAAATACGGCATGTGGTCGACTTCTAGGATGTCGAAGTCGGCGCGCAGTAGCTTGATGATGGCGGCCGAGTAGAACACCGCCTGCTTGATGGAGCGGCGCTCGCCGTGATAGAGCGGGTGGAGCCGGCTGATGGCGTGCAGGTGGATGCCATCCTCGAAGCGGTCGTTGCTCCCCTCCCACCACTTCATGGTGTAGACGTGCACGTCGTGACCGAGGGCGGCCAGGCCGGTAGCTAGCTGGCGGACACGCACTTCCTTACCACCCTTGTGATAGGGGTAGATAGCGTCCGAGACGATAGCGATGCGGCGTGGAGTGGTGGTCTGGCTCACGACTACCTCCGGTTGCCAATGGAGTCATAGAAGGCGGCGGCGTAGCGGCC
>CAZDGK010000017.1:0-12574 GCA_964505035.1 uncultured Candidatus Saccharimonadales bacterium | reverse complement strand
GCCGACTTCAGGTGCGGCCGGAGGCGCACGACGACATCGCGCTTCCAGGCGAAATAGCCGGTGAGAACGTCGGTGACGTTGACCCGGTAGGAGTAGCGCACGAGGTGACTGAAGATCCAGTTGCCAGCGCGGTTGAAGGTGGTCATGGAACCGTCGGCGATGCGGCCGCCGAGGCGCGAACCAATCACCACGTTGCAAAAGCCGCTGTCGAGTGGCTCGAGCAGGCGCAGGATCTCGCGACTCTTGTAGGTGTCATCACCATCGAGCATCACGACGTATTTGGTGTCCTTGGGGATACTGGCAAAACCCCGGCGGATGGCGTTGCCTTTGCCCTGCCGGCGCTCGGTGATGACGCGGGCGCCGGCGGCCTTGGCCACCGCGGCGGTGTCGTCGCTGGAGTTATTGTCGATGACGAGCACATCTAGCTGGTAGCCGTGAGCGGCCATTTGCTCGCGTGGCAGCGTGCCGATGACGGTGGCGATGCCTTCAGCTTCGTTGTAGCACGGGATGAGTACGGTGACTTTTTTCATGATTGAGTCCTGTAGCGGATGGTTTGGTTACGTCCAATTAGGTTGATAGTGATGGTGATGGTTTGGCCAGCCTTGGTGGCGCTGATGGTGACATTGTGGAAGCCGGTTTGGCCGTCCTCGAGCGTCAGGCTGCCGGTCTGCTTGGTGTCGGTGGCACCAGTGCGACTGACGGTGGCCTGGTAGTAATACGTGATGGTGCGGCCTTCATGGTTGGTGACGGCAAACGGCACCTGCAGACTGGAGCCGACGGGCAGCGAGCTCGGGATATCGCGGTGGTCCGCGAAGTACAGCTCGCTATAGGTCTCGATCTGCTTGGTGGTGGCTTGGCGCACGAACTGGGTGCTGCTGATGGCCGGCCAGGCTAGCCCAGCGGCAACCAATACAACGACCAGCGAGGCCAGCACGGCGAAGCGCCGGCCCGTGAGCCGGTAGCGTGACTGAGCTGATGGAACTGGTGTGGGTAGTGTTGGTTGCATGGCACGGTGAAGGTGCCGGCTGACTACCCTCGGGCCAGCTGGCGACTAATAATTAGTTGGAGGCGATCCACCGCTCACAAGCTAATGTTGTAATATAACAGATTTTGGCTAATTTTGCAAGTATTTACGCGACTTTTGGCATATAAAAATCAACGCCGGTCCGCGCGACAATGGCGAAGACCGGCGTTGGACCGCGGAAAAACCGCGGTGCAAATACATAGATGGTAGTAAGCAAACGCTTAGTACCGGCTGATTATGGCAGCTTGAGCACGATGATGATTTGGGCGAATGTACAGAATTTGGCCCTAAATGGGCCGAAACTTACAACAGCTTGCCAATGATGTCGGCTAGCTGGCTGGGCACGATATCGGCCTTGATGATATAGCCATCGGCCTGGGACTTGAGGGCTTCCTGGCTGGTTTTGTCCTGGGCGAGGTTGGTGAGGATGACAATCTTGGTGTTGGGGTGGCCTTTGCCGTCTTCGCCGCGAAGCTCGTGTAGAACCTCAATGCCGGTTTTCTGGGGCATCATGATATCGAGCAGGATGAGGTCGTAGGGTTTCGAGGTGGCTTTTTGCAGGCCCTCGGCGCCGTCATAGGCGAAGTCTACCGTGTAGCCGTTGCGCTCCAGGACGCGGGCGTACATTTCGCTGATGGGCTTGTCGTCCTCAATGAACAGTATGCTCTTTGATCCAGCCATGGGCTCCTCGGGTAATCTTAGGGTTATTATCCTGCTGATCGGGGTTTTCCGCAACTGGCTCCATGGGTAGGCGGAAGGTAAATGTGGCGCCCTTGCCCTCGGTGGATTCGGCCCAAATCTTGCCGCCGTGGGCCTCGACGATGGAGCGGCAGATGTATAGGCCAAGGCCGGTGCCGCGGCTGGTAGCGCTCATCTCGCCCACGCGGAAAAACTTCGTGAAGAGATGGGGCATGGCGTCGGCTGGGATGCCGGTGCCATTGTCGGTGACACTGGTCTGGATGGTGTCGCGATGTTTGGTAACGCTGAGAGTGACGACGCCTTTGCCGCGCTCGGTGTGGGAGACGGCGTTGTTGATGAGGTTGAGCAGGATTTCGCGCAAGCCAATGACGTCGACTCTGAGGTCGGGCAACTCATCGGGCAGCCGCAGGGTGAGGGTGCGCTCCTGGGCGTCGAACCGCTCGTGTAGCTCGTGCTCGAGGTCGCGCAGGAAGGCCAGGTAGTCGATGTCTTCGGGCTGGTAGTTGAGCTCGCCGTGCTCGATGCGGGCGACGCCGAGCAGGTTGTTCATGAGGCCAGACAGCTGGGCGGCGCTCTCGACGCTACGAGCGAGGAAGTCGCGATTGTCCTTGGTGAGACCTTTGGCTTCGCTCTGCAGAATGTCGAGGTAGCCTTTGAGTTCGGTGAGCGGGGTGCGTAGCTCGTGGGCAGCCAGGGCCACGAAATCGACCTTCATTTGCTCGAGCTGGGCGCCGGCGGTCAGGTCATGGAAGGTAATGAGGGCGCTAATGCCATTGGGGTCGCTGGGTAGGACGACAGCCTGGACGTCGACGATGAGGCTGGTGCCATCGGCGCGGTAGAGTTCGAGGTTGTGCCACTGGCCGACGTGCTGGCTGTCGCCGGCTTGGCCGGACTGGGTGGCTAGCCAGCGGGTCATTACTAATTCCCCATCCTGTCGAAACGGCATGACTTTCTCGGCCAACTGCCCGGCTACGCTCTCGATGGTGCGGCCTGTCAGCTCACTGGCGGCTTTGTTGAAGAGGATAATGCGGCCAGTGCCATCGAGCGCGAACACGCCGTCGGTCATGGCGTTGAGCACGCCCCGGAGCTTGTTGCGCTCGGCGGAGATGATGGCTTGCTCGCTGGCGGCCTGGCTGAGCATGGCCTGGAGCTTGGTGGAGACCGCATCGAGCGCGACGGTGATCTCGCGGAATTCGCCACCGCCGGTGTTTTTGAAGCGCATGTTGAGGTGACCGCGCGCTAGCTCAAGCACGGCGGCGTGAATGCGCCGGACGGGCCGGGCCAGGAGCTCGGCAAAGAGGAAGCTGACCAGGAAGGCTGGGATGATACCCAGGAAGAAGACAGGCAGCACAAACGTCCGGAAGTCCAATACCAAAATGCCACTCTCGTTGGTGATGGAGTTGACGTACCAGACGGCAGCTACCACCAGCGCCGGAATGAGCGAGACGATAAAAAACAGCGACAAGCTTTGACTCTTGAAGCGGGTGGCTTGGTCCCTTAACTTCATATTCATAATTCTAATGCTTCTGGGCCGGTGTGGCCAGTTTGGCAGGTGCTACAATGGTAGGACTGATAAACGGGAATGGATGTCTGGTGGTAACCAAAATATTGGTCGTGATCGCTGCAGTCGCCTTGGTGGCGCTCATAATTGGAGGAGTAGTAGTGTTTGGGAATAGCAATTCGAATTCATCAGCCGCTGACACGAGCAAGACGCCTACCCCGGCGGCTTCAGCTTCGCCATCGGGTGAGGTGCAGGTGACAGACGAAGTCGAGGGCACCGGCGCGGAGGCCAAGTCTGACAGCACTGTGACCGTGAAGTATACGGGCACACTGGCCGATGGCACGGTGTTTGACTCGACCGACAAGCATGGCGGCGACCCGATTTCGTTCCCGCTCAGCAGCGTGATCAAGGGTTGGCAGGAAGGTATTCCCGGCATGAAGGTGGGTGGCAAGCGCAAGCTGGTGATCCCGCCGGACTTGGCCTACGGTTCGCAGGGTACGAATGGCATTCCGGGCAACTCGACACTGACGTTTGAAATCGAACTGATCGACGTTAAGTAGTCGCTATTCCTGGCGGTGCTGCTCGCAGTATTGGGCGGTGTGCTGGCTGTGGCAGAGATTGTAGCCGATGAGGGCGCTGATCTGGTCGTTGATGGGCAGGTGGAACCCAGATGGGCCGGACACGACGCGGATTTCGACGGGGATGACGCCGCGGCCGAGATTGTCGACTTGGGTGAAGCTGCCACGTGAGAGGTCGATGACGCGACCGGTCCAGATTTCGGGGCCGTAGTCATTGACGCGGCAAGTGACAATCTTGCCATTGTTGAGGTCCTTTACCTGCAAGTAGCTGCGGCGCGGGTAGGTGCGGGAGGCGCAGGTGAGAGCGTCGGGCTGGGGCAATCCGAGCGCGTACCATGAGGCCTTCCCCACCTGGTCGGGACCGCCTGGTACGTGCGGTGTGGGGGTAGGTGTGCCGGGGGCATAGATGATGCGGCCGCCGGGTCCGGTGCCGTGAATGGAGACGGTGACGACTGGCCGGGTGAAGGCGACGGCATAGGCTAGGCCGCCAGCACAGACGGTGGCCAGGAGGACGGCAAACGTTCGCAACACGTGCTTGGACGTGCGGCGGCTAACCAGTTTTTTCTTGGTTAGGAGATGTTTGATGGCCCGTTTGGTTTTGGCTTTGATCATTACTTACTTTTTACCATAAGCGGGTTAATAAGTCACGCTAATAGGTTACGGGGCGGCCGACCGGCACAATGGAATACCAGGTATTGCCGACGTCGAGCGGAATGTCGGCGCCGCTGGCGTCGAGTAGCCGGGTGCGGCTGGTGCGGGAGTCCTTGACCCAAGTGCCGGTAACGGCGGTGCCGTCGCGGAACACGATAGCTTTGCCGCTGCCGATGGTGATCATCAGCAGGTGCAGGCCGTCGCTGGAGCTGGTGGGCATGTATTCGACCACGATGTTTTTGACATGGATGGCCTGGCCGGTGTTGCGGTCAATGTGGAGCGCGCCGCCGACGGAGCGCGTGTAGTCATTGGTGTCTGGATTGTAACTGTAGCTGGCCTTGTAGGCAGCGCCGGAGTAGTCGATGGTGATCTTGGGATTGGGAGCGGTGGTGCCGGTGGCTGGCGGCGAGTCGGGCTTGCGCGGACTGACGGTAAAGGTGGCCGGCTGATTGAGATGCCGGGCGGCGAGGAGCTTGGTGAGCAGCGAGCCAGTGGTGTAGAGGTTGTGGGGTGCGGGGCGGTCGGTGGTACGGAAGAATGTAGGGGCGCCGATCACGAGGGCATTGAGGTTGTGCAGGCCTACCTGGACGGCCAGGTCGAGGGCGGTTTGGCTGCCGCCGGCGTGCGCTACCGGGGCCAAGAATTCCATAGCCCAGTCGACAAAGTATGGCCGCAAGCTTCGGACCGGGCCAAGGCTGGGAGGCAGGTTATCGAGGAAGAAGGTCTGGAAGCGGGTAATGCCGCCCTCGGCGAGGGCTTCGTAGACCACGCCCGCGCTGCTGAGGCCTGACTGCGGCCGGGCATCGGTGGAGTTTTCGACGATGACGGAGATGATGGGTTGATTGGCCAGGGCTGGGTCGACTAGCTCGCCGGTGAGTGGCGAGGCCTTCTTGAGCGGTGTCGGGGTGGGTGTCGGAGTCGGGGTGGCGTGACCGACCACGATGGCGCGCGGCTCGGGCTGAGGCGCCAGGAGGGTCCAGGCATAGACTCCCCCGCCGGCTAGCAGTAGGCCACCGATGACGGCCAGTGCTGGCCAATGCCGACGCCAGGAGCCTGGCTGGCGGCTGGTGTGCGCGGTGCTGGATGGGGTGGGTGCCGAAGCGGCCGCTGGGGTGGGCGGCTCTGGGTTGGCGGGCACGGAAGGTGCGGCCGGCCGGCGAGACGGCGGCATGATGTCGTTCATGCTCCTTATGCTACCACACTCGCCTGGGCTTGGTTGCCAACACAAAAGAGAGCCACAAGGCTCTCTTTTGGATCGTGATCTGACGGGTCCGGGATTACTCCTCGGGGGCGTTCATAGCCTTCCAGTCGGACTCGCCGACGAACTTGGTGAGGTTGCGGCCCTCGTACTTGCCACGCAGGGCGTAGCGGACCTGGACCTTACCCTCTTTGGTGGTGCGCTCATACTTGGTCTTGGTGACGTCGCTTTCCGGGACGTCCACGGACATGCGGGTCTTTACGTCGTAGAAACTAACACTCATGGGTCTTCTAACCTCACTTACGTTAAGTGCTTGCACTATATGTGAACTCAAGTACGCTTGTCAAACCTGTGGACGAGCTGGGAGGTTGCTAGATGCCGGTGGTTGCAGTATAACTATCAATGATCGCGCCCAATCCGATTGAAAGAGAGGTGGGCCGTGATGAAAGATGCCGAACCGCTGCTGACACCAAGCGAGGTGGCGGCAATGTTCCGGGTTGACCCCAAGACGGTAACCCGTTGGGCCAAGGCCGGAAAGCTCAGCGCCATTCGCACGCTGGGCGGCCATCGCCGCTACCGGGAGAGTGAGGTGAAGGGGTTGCTTGAGGCGTCGTACGAAGGCGCCCGACCCATCCCCTACCCCCGGCCGCCGCAGCCGCCCCAGGCGGCTCAGCCACAGCCACCGTCGAATTGGCGCATGGCTGGCTAGACTGAGCCGGTTGGTCGGCGATCTTTGCTCCGTTAGGCATCTGCGCATTGCAAGGCCTAACGGAGTTTCTATTTGGCGGCCCGTAGGCGGCGCAGGACGGTGTCTTGGCCCAGGACGTGGAGGGTTTCAAATAGGCCGGGAGCAGCGGTGCGGCCGGTGACGGCCAGGCGGATGTACTTGAAGAGGTCGCCGGGTTTGGTGCCCTGCTCGTCGGCTAGGCCGCGCAGACGGGTTTCTAGGTCATCGTGGCTGAAGTTGCTCGATTCTAGCGTGGCGATGACGGCGGGGGTCCAGTCGTGGACTTCGGTCGGCGCGGGATCAGCGAAGAAGAACTCGGTGAGCTCAGGGAGCTCGGCCAGAAACTTCAGGCGGTCCTGTACGAGCTTTAGAACGGCCAGGCGGTATGAGACACCGGTATCTTTGGCTGCTGCCGGCCAGAAGCCCTCACAGTGCTCCAGGAGGGCCTCAGGGGCCATCTGGCGAATGATATAGCCGTTCATCCAGGTGAGCCGGTCCTTGTCGAAGCGGGCTGGACTGCTCTGGATGCGGTCGAGGGTAAATTTGGCGATGAGCTCGGGCGTGGTATAGACCTCCTGGGTAGTGCCGTCATTCCAGCCGAGACTGGCGAGGAAGCTGCGAATGGCCTCAGGCAGGTAGCCCTGGGCGGTATAGGCTTCGACAGGTTCGGCGCCGTCGCGTTTGCTGAGCTTTTTGCCGCCAGTTGGACCCTGGACGGCGGGTAGGTGGGCGTAGACTGGTGCGGGCCAGTCAAAAGCCTGCCAGAGCAGCAGGTGTTTGGGCGTGCTGGGCAGCCATTCGTCGGCGCGCAGGACATGGCTGATCTCCATGAGATGGTCATCGACGATATTGGCAAAATGGTAGGTTGGGAAGCCATCGGCCTTGATGGCGATGAAGTCGTCGAGGTCGGCTAGCTTGAAGCTAATGTGGCCGCGCACGGCATCATCCCAGGCGATGGATTCTGGTGCGTCGGGGATGCGGAAGCGCAGGACGTGTGAGTCCGATTCCTGGCCCTGGTTGGCCGGTACGAGGCAATGGCGGTCGTACTTGAAGGCGACGCCGGATTTTTCGGCCTCGGCGCGGAGTTGGTCGAGCCGCTCGCTGGAGCACCAGCAGCGGTAGAGCGCGCCGGTGGCGAGGAGCTGGTCGGCATGTGCGCGGTAGATATCCAGCCGCTCCGACTGGACGTACGGGCCAAACGGGCCGCCCTGCTGGGGACCCTCGTCGGGTGTGATGCCGAGCGCTTCATGGCTGGCGTAGATCTGGTCGGCTGAACCCTCCACCAAGCGATTGCGGTCGGTGTCTTCCAGTCGGAGCACGAACGTGCCGCCAGTGTGGCGCGCCCATAGCCAGTTAAACAGCGCCGAGCGCATGCCGCCGATATGCAGCAGGCCGGTGGGGCTGGGCGCAAAGCGGACGCGGACGGCCGGGGTGGGTTTGGCGGTGGAATGGTGGCTTGACATGGTGCTTATTTTAGCGCCTGATGCGGGTGTGGGCAAGGTGTGATGTGGTATATTGCTTGCGTCCTTGCACAATTTCCAAACTGCCTAAGGAGGCGACGTGGAGGACGAGCTGGCTTTGTGGGAGATCCACTGGGCTGGAGAGTATGATGTAGCGGAACGAGACGGTTCCAACTTTCGTGCGCCGTTTGACGTGCGCGTATACGTCGTGGCCGGCAGTCAATCCGAGGCGCTAGCCAAGGTGGCTGAGAGACAATCTGCGCTCCTGAAGCGCTATCGGATGAAGGAGCGGGATGTGAGTGTCACGGCCGCGCCGGTCATCATGGGCCAGCTACTGGTGGCTCGCTCGATGCGGCACGATGACCGGATGGGTTTCTACCCGAACGAGCGCCTGGCAATGGTTGAGCTGCTCGAGTCTGACCGAGACCAGTACGAGTTGGTCGTGTCGGTGCGCCGGCGATAGCAGCCGGTTGGAGGCGGTCTGGGAATTCCAGGCCGCTGATTTTATAACTATCTAGAGTCCAAGTTCGCTGGCGTCTATGGCTACCCACTCGCCGGCGTCTTGGCGGAACATGTTGGTGCGGGAGCTGGTTTCGGTGGGGTCGTAGACATTTTCGTAACGGACGGTGGCACCGGCGCGGCGGGCGCCAATGGTGCGGCGGTCGATGATGGCGGGGCCGGTTACGCGCTCGAGCTTATAGCGCTCCCCTGCCCGGTCAAATTCGATAAAGGCGACTTGCTCGGTGAGCTCATGAGCGTCGGCGACGGGCCGGCTGAGGCGGCCGTGCCGAGCGATGCCGAACTTGGCGTCGATGGCATCGGTGATCCGATCCCAGGCTTTATCTTCGTTCATAGTGCTCCCCTGCTCATATATCTCTAAGTATAGTTCACAATGCACAAAATTATGAGTCCGGAAACGCAGCGAGGCTACGAATCCGGGCCCGGGGGTCGCTCACCAGTAGAAGATCCAGTGGCTCTGGACGGCGCCTCGCAGCGCCATGACCAGGAACCAGACCACGAGGCAGAAGAGGAACGTCCGTGAGGGCGACTTCTTGGTGCTCAGGGCCGACATCAGGACCAGAATGGCGAGGACGATCCATGCACTCATGGGTATCTCCTTACAGATACTTGGCGCGGAATGGACTATGTATATAATAGCATAAAATGCCTAATAATGCAAGCCTGCAGCTACAACTACAGACTGTAGGCGATCTTGAGGATCTGGTCGCGGCTGAGGCGGCCGGCGCCGGTGATTTGGTACTGGATGCCGTGATTGACCCAGGCGGCCCGGTTGGTGCCGTAGAGGTAGATGGTGAGACCCTGGCCCTCGATGGCTGAATAGTCGGTGGCCTGAGAGGTGACGAAATTATCGAGCAACGAGACGGCGTCCCAGGTGGTCCGCTGCTGGGTGATGGTGAGCTGGTCGGTGTCGCTGGGGCTAGCGAAGTGGAAGGTGACGAGGCCGGGCTTGGTGTCGGTGGTGGCCAGGCTATAGCTGGATGGCAGGTAGCCGGGGAGGCTGGCGGAGATACCGGCGGCGCGGCCGGCGTTGGTGGCGGCGAGTTTGGGGTAATTCTGGAGCCAGATGTAGGCTCCGATGACCACAACAATGGCGACCAGGGCGGTGGCCTGGCTCAGGCGCGGTGCGCTCGGGAAACTGACCGCGCGCGGGCCGGCCGCTGCGGCACCGGGTACGTGGGTGGCGTGGGCGAGCCCGGCCATAGCGGTATGTTGAGCGGCGGTTTGGGCTGGGAGTTCCTGGCCCAAGTGATGGTCGAGCGGGCTGCCGTGGGGGTGGGCTGGGTCGAAGGTGGCCTGCTTGCCGGGCGCATAATGCTGGCTAAAACGATCCTCGAAGCGGTCGCCGGGGCGCTGGCCCACTTGCTGCCCAAATTGCTCACGTATGGGCTGGCCGAAGCGGCTGATCTGGCCACTGCGGGGCATGCCTTTGGCGTGGCTGAAGCGGTCCTCGAAGCGGTTGAGGCGCTGCTCGTGAACGGTGCTGTGGGGCGCGGCGGCGGGGTTGGTCGGAGCGCTCTTGGTGGCCGTGACGTGGGAGGGCGATGATTCGGCCGCAGCCGAGCTGCGGGCAGTGGCTAGCGATGTGGCAGCGGCGCCGGCCGGGCCGGACGATTTGGGTGCCCGCAGGTCCATGAAGCGTCCGCTCGGGGCGGTGCGGCTGGCGTGCACGGCGGTGGCTGGGGCTTGGGGCAGCGCGGCGGCGCCGGCACCTCCGCCATGGGCTGAGCGGCTGAGGCGCAGGTCGAGGGCCCGGTGTGGGGCGAACAATGGCCGGCTGCCACACGAACGGCAGTAGCCCGGGCCGGCGCCCAGCAATGCGGTCGGTTGCCTACAGATAGTGCAAATCACATACAGCCGTCATTTATTATGGTTATGGTACAACACTTGATTGGCGATTGGAAAGTGGCAAAAGCGCCAATGGCTAATGATCGCGCCAGCGCCAGACACGCCAGATGAAGCGCGGAATGGCTAGCTGGCGGCGGTAGCGTGAAGGCTCGAGCATTAGCCGCCATAGCCATTCCAGGCCGAGGCGCTGAAATGCAACTGGGGCTTTGGGCCGGCGGCCGCCGAACTGCTCGTAGTCAAAGGTGCCGCCTTCGCCGATCATCACGCCATGGGCGAGGTGCGGCTGTAGGGCGGCCATGACGCGCTCCTGCAGCGGGAAGCCGAGGCCGACCAGGATGAGGTCGGGTTTGGAGGAGCGGATGGCGGTAGCGGTGGCGTCCAGCCAGCCGGCCGATAGGCTGCCGCCTGGAGCGGTAGCCGCGCCGTTTTGGGTGCCGGCGATGCGCAGGTCCGGAATGGCAGCAGCGAGCGTGCTGGCGGTGTGCTTGATGGTGCTGGCGGCTGGTGAGCCAATCAGGAAGACGCTGAGGTGGCGCTCGGCGGCGGCCTGCAGGAGCGGCCAGGCTAGGTTGATGCCACTGGCGCGCTCGGGTAGCTGGGCACTGAGCCGGCCCGGGGCAAGGGCGATCCAGCTGAGCGTTTGCCCGAGCCGCCAGAGATTGCGGCGGCCGCCGTAGAGGTAGGTGGCCGCCCATGGCAGTGCTACCCCATCGGCGAGCGACAACTCAGCGTCCATCAAGAGTTGGCGTACGGCTGGGTCGCCGGCGGCGCGGTCGAGGAACTCGACGTAGGGCTTGACGACGTAGCTGGCTGGTGTGGCCGGGTTGGCGGCGCGGTCGAGGATAAAGGCGATGGCCTGAGGCATGGTGAGGGCGTCGACTTCGACGCCGAGCAGATTGACCTTGGGATATTGGCTTTGCTTAGACATAATCCCCTTCTACCTTGGGCAGGCCAATGATCGCCCCAGCGAGCACCCAGAACACGAGAGCGGTGGTGGAATCGGTCCAGGCGGGCAGGACTAGCGCGTCGAGGCTGATGCCGGCTAGGGCGGCGAGTAGCGCCAAGGCGGCTGGGTGGTGGGTGGTGCGCCGCATCAGGATGCCGGCTGTGGCGGTGATGAGGGCAATCAATAATCCGAGGCCAAGCCAGCCGGCTTCGTAGCCGATTTGGAGATAGTAGTTTTCGATGATGATGCCCTGGCCGGTGTGGAAGACGGCTGGCCCGGCGGTGCCCAGACCGTGGCCGAGTGGTCCGGACTCGACGGCGTAGCCGCCGCTGGCGAGCGACTGAACATGTTCGGCGTCGGAGCTGAGGGCGCCGTCGGCGGGGGCGCCGTGCAGGAGGTAGTGACGCAGGGTTTGGCTAATGTGGAGCAGCCAGATGAGGGCGGCTCCCAGCACGGCGCCCAGGGCGGCGATAACGGCAGTGCCGGCGCGGCGGTGACTGGCTGGCAGGAGCCCGATGGCGACAACGGCGGCGGCCAGTGCGGCGCCGGCCCAGGCGGCCCTCGAGTGGGTGCCGAGCAGGACGAAGCCGCCGGCGAACGTGAGACCGAGCAGCCACCAGTGGCGGTAGCGCCAGCCGATGGCCAGGCCCAGTGCCAGGATGATAATGAGATAGCTGCCGAGCTGATTGGGACCGCCGAGCGTACTGGCGAAGCGAATGAGGTCGGGGCTACCGCCGACGGTTTGGTACGGCACGACGGTAGCCGAGCTGTAGCCAAATTGAGCTAGGAAATTGACTGGCAGGATTGTGGCTTGGAGGAGGCCAAATACGATCACCATGGCGCCAGCCCCGAGAGTGACCTTGATGGCGGCACGGATGAAGCGGCGCTCGGCTACTATGAGCGCGAGCAGGAAGGCCAGTAGGAATTCGTAGTCGGTTTTGAGGCCAAAGGCCAGGGCGGTCCAACCGGGATGGCCCAGCCAGCTGGCGAGTAATCCAGCCGCTCCATAGGCCGCAACGAGCCAGACGAGTGGCTGATTGAGACGCTGACGGGTGGCCGGGTCGGTGGCGGCGAGAACTGCGCCGGCGCCTGCCAGCGCGAGGAGCAGCACTTCCTTCCAGGCCTCGATGACCGCCTCATGGCCGGTGAGGCTGCCGAGCCAGACGCTCAGGAAGGCGTGGAACGGCATGAGGGCCAGCAATACGAGCAGGCCGGTTTGGATGAGGCGGCGCAAGTTGGCGGTCATACGCGTAGTATACATGGCCGGTGATATTGGGCTGATTGGCCGCGGACTTACTTTACTGCGACCAGGCTGCGTTTGTACTCCTCGAGGTTGTCGAGGGCGATGCCGGTGCCGCGCACCACGCACAGCAGCGGCTCTTCGGCCACTACGCAAGGTACGCCGGTGACCTGGGTGAGCATT
>CAZDGK010000016.1:15137-24198 GCA_964505035.1 uncultured Candidatus Saccharimonadales bacterium | reverse complement strand
GTGACAACCCCGAACTCGGCCTGATTCAGTCCGGCCTGCCCAACCCAGCCGCCGACCCGGCCACTCTATCCGCCAACATCACCAAGCTACACATCCAATACGTCATCCTGGCCACCGACACCACCGCCCCCGACGATTACTCGTGGCTCGATCGCCAACCCGAGCTCCAGCTTATCAGCCGCGGCCCAACCCTCACCGTCTACCGCGTGCTCACCCAGCTGGCGCCCACCGGAGGCCGGCCATGACGCGCCTCGTCCAAGACATCGCGCCTAGGCAGACCACCATGCGTCGGCTGCTCGACCTGCGCCAGCCGTTGGTGCCGTCACTATCGCCCAAAACCATCGCGCCACCAGCCCTTCCGCCTCCGGCAGCACCGGCCCCAATCCAGCCCAAGCACACCCTCCGCACGCTGGGCGCCTGGCCCTGGCGCGTGCTCATCCGGCGCAGTCTCAAGCTAGGCCTCGCCCTGGCCGCCGTCTACATCTGCCTGTCGCTCACAGCTCTGGGTCTGGTCACTCAGCTCATCGCGCTCTACGCCGTAGTGGCGCTGCTCTATAGCATCGACAGCCAGCGCACCTTCCTCATCGCCCTGCTGATGTTTGGCTTCATCATTACCTGGACCGCCCTGGGCCGCACCGAGCAGGCCCAAGCCTACGCCGTCTACACCTTTTATTTCCTGGTCATCGGCCTGGCCAGTGCCGCCCGTGAGCTCTTTTGGCGCTCCCAACCCACAGATGTAAAACGCTCGTGATATGTCACGAATTAACCAAGCATTTTGGCCGTATATTCGGTGCATCGCCGGTTGCCGCCCCAGCTTCATCTCAGTAATCTCGAGAAGTGTTCATTAACCAGGGAGGTGGCCCATGCCCTAAGAACCGCAAGGAGTTCGGAGTTCTGAGTACATAACAAGGAAATGCTAGTGATTAAACGAGTACAAGCAGTACTAGGTACCAAAGTTGGGTCCGCCATTGGCGTGGTAGCATTGGTGGCTGCAGTAGGTGGCGTGGCCACCGTTTCGGCCGCTAGTCAGAATTCGCACCAGCCCGGAGACATTGGCTATGCCTTTGACCAGTGTAAAAACGGTGGTTGGATGAATTTCAAGAATCCCGATGGCAGTCCCATGTTCAAGAACCAGGGCCAGTGTATAGCGTTCTTCATTCACGGTGGCCAGCAGCCTGGCTCTATGAGTGACGACCACAGCACCACCAACAACGTCAGCGTCGATGGCAGCATCAAGCAAGACGTCCACAGCGGTGAAACCCACTCGCCCAACACTACTACCGGCGATGTCAACGCCGACGCTTCCACCAGTACGTCGATCACCATCGGCCACTAGTCAGAGCGGTCCAGTCCAAGCAGCCAAAACGGCACAGCAGTGTCGTCTTTGGCTTACTTTTTGGTGATATGCACTAGTATTCTGACCTTTCCGCACTGCTATGCTGAAGCCACTAAATAAGAGGTGAGTAGCATGAATATGCGCACAGTATCAATTGCGCGCTCTGTCGCCGTCATCGGCGGCACAGCAGCATTAATGGCGGGGGTGACCTTCGCGGCCTTTCAAACCAATACGGTCACGCTGGCA
Organism: uncultured Candidatus Saccharimonadales bacterium; assembly: GCA_964505035.1. Taxonomy (GTDB): domain Bacteria; phylum Patescibacteriota; class Saccharimonadia; order UBA4664; family UBA4664; genus CAZDGK01. Next base: position 22,616 of record CAZDGK010000016.1, on the reverse strand, counting down.
GACAGTCAGTTTACGACCACTACAGACAACCTAAAGATCTGGAACGGTAGTACCTTCGACACCACTCCAGCCACCGGGTTTAATGTCACACTGACGCCTGGAGTTGAGAGTGCCAAGCAGGACTTCTTCTTGGCCAACACCAGCAATGCCCACTTGCACCTGACGGCCCATGTGAACGGTTCGCCTGGTCCAAGCAATAGCAACATCACACTAGCCGGTGTCACAGTTAAGTTCTACGACGACGCCCAGCCTGCCAACAACTTGGTTGCAACCACCACGCTGAACGCGCTGGCTAGCGGACAGGTTCCGTTCACCACGCCCGACGGTGACTTGAGCGCCTTGGCGCAGGGTAATGGGGGAGCGCCTGGCACCAATGGCAACTACCATGTCACGCTGACCGCCGACCCGCTGGCCATGAGCGGCAGCACGGCCTCCATCTCTAACATCGACCTGGAGTTCACCGGCACCGCGTTCTAAGCTAGACGTTAGGAGCGTCACTGGATGAGAGTTTTTGGCCAGATAATCAAGAGCACACTGCTCATTATCTATGCCCTGTGTGGGCTAGCGCTGCTTGTGTTTATCGTCCCGGCTACCGGTCTCAAGGCCAAGTCGGTGCCGACAGGCAGTATGCGGCCCGCCATCTCTCCCGGCTCGCTCGTCATTATTCAATCAGTCCCACTCAGCCAACTGGCCGTGGGGGACATCATTACCTACCGAGACTCTGATGATCCAAAAACCACCATCACCCACCGCATCATTAAGGAAGAACAGAAAGCCGGCACGCCGTTTTATGTCACCAAGGGCGACGCTAACGCCAGGGAAGACGCGGAAATTGTTGGAGGACAGGTAGTCGGCCGGGTCATTTTCGGTGTTCCAGTGCTCGGGGCAGTCAGTGATTGGCTCAAGAAGCCAGTCGGACTCCTGCTGGTTGTAGTCTTACCGGGACTCTATGTAATCTACGACGAAGTCCGGCGGCTCCGCCAGAACCTCAAGCGTCACCCGGTCAAACCCGAGAACGCCAATCCCGCGCCCACGCCGCCAGCATCTGCACAGCCGACGTCTGCGGAAGTTACGCCTCCGGCCTCCGGCCCACGCCGGCCGCCCATGGACGGCATGACGCGCCGTATCGGCCTTGTCCTAGTTGGCTTACTAGTACTGGGCGTTGCCTCTACCCGGGCCGCGCTCCAGACCAACACCGTCACGCTGGCAGATAGTCACCTGGCCATCATCACCATCCCGCTCACCGCCGCTGACTGCAAAAATGGCGGGTGGCAGACCTTCCACAACCCCGACGGCAGCCCCATGTTCAAGAACCAAGGCCAGTGCATCGCCTTCGTCAACGCCCTGGCGCACGGCCACTGCGACAGTATTCATATCAGCAATGTCGGCCCCGGCTCGAGCGTCACGGTCGTCTGTGTCACCAAAAACCGCACCACTACTATCAATACGACTACGCTGAATGCCGACAATTCCAACCAGCAGGATGCCACCTCGGGCTCAGGCACAAACACTGGCAATTCATCCAATTCTAGCGCCGGACAAACCTCGGAAACCGTCACTAGTCCCTAAACGTCACGCGCCCTAGTCTGCTATGATTGGCACAGATGCGTAACCTTTTTCAAAAAATCCAAGGCCACCGCACCCTCGTCACGCTCGCTACAGCTGCCGGCGTGCTCGTGCTGGTCGTGGCCTCGGCGCTTGCCCAGACCAACGGCTGGAAGCAGGCCGAGTCAGTCATCGTCCGGGTCACCACGACAGCCAGTCCGCTCGAAGAAACACCGGCGCCCACCCTCTCGCCCACACCCACCCCAACCCCCAGTCAGACACCCAAGCCGTCGGCCACGCCCTGCCCAGATCACGTCAGCGTCACCAACACCGCGCCAGACTCCGAGGTCGACATCGACTGCACCTACACCAACGACACCGCTACCTCCAGCGACACCACCAATATCTCAGTCGACAATTCCAACAACCAGTCCGGCAATGGCACCAATTCATATACCAGCACAACCAATATCAACGTCACCAAGCATTAGGCTAGTCAAAGACCACGGCTTCCGCTTGGCTAGGCTGGAGCACCACCTCAAGCCCGCCTAGCCATAATTCCTCTTGGTATTCGCGGTTGCCTCGGTTAGAGTGGATAATGAAGTAATTATCCATGAGGTGAGAATTCGGTATGCTCGCAGCGTCGTTCAAACGGACTAAAATCGTGGCCACAATTGGCCCGGCTACCTATTCACCCCAGGTCCTAGAACAGCTGATGCTCGCCGGCGTGAACTGCTTCCGGCTCAATTTCTCGCATGGCACCCACGCCGAGTACACCGAGGTGATCAAGCATGCCCGCGACCTCAGCGCCAAGCATGAGCGGCCAGTGGCTATCCTGGCCGACCTGCAGGGCCCCAAGATCCGCGTCGGCACCCTCCCGGCCGACGGATTGCCATTTGTGCGCGGCCATGTGGTGCGCTTTCAGTATGGTGCCACCTTCGACTCCAGCGGCATCATCCCAGTGCAGCACGATGTCAGCCCCTACCTTCATCCCGGCGAGCGCATTTTCCTGCGCGACGGCCAAATCGAGATTGAGGTCGAGCGCATCGAGAAGAAGCTCATCTCCGGCAAGGTTATCTCGCCCGGCCTGCTCTACTCCAACCAGGGCATGAACCTGCCCGACACCGACCTGGGTGGTGACATCCTCACCGACAAGGACGTCGCCGACATCGACTTCGCCGTCAAACACGACGCCGACTACATCGGCCTATCGTTCGTCCAGACCGCCCAGGATATCATCAATCTGAAAAATCGCTTGGCCAAGCACCATTCCGATGCGCTCGTGATCGCCAAAATCGAGACCAAGGCCGCCGTCGAAAACCTCGAGGATATCGCCGAGGCCACCGACGCCATGATGGTGGCTCGCGGTGATTTGTCTGTCGAGACCAAGCCCGAGGCAGTGCCTGGTATTCAGCGCCGTATGGTAGAGCTGGCCAAGCGCCACCGCAAGCCAGTCATTGTGGCCACCCAGATGCTCGAAAGCATGATTCAGTCGCCACAGCCCACCCGCGCTGAGGTTAGCGATGTGGCTACCGCGGTCATGGAGGGCGCCGATGCCGTGATGCTCAGCGGCGAGACCTCTACCGGCCTCTTCCCAGTTGAAACCGTCAAGATGATGAAGCGAGTCATTCTCTTTACCGAGCGCGATGAGCTAGTCCGTCAGGCCCAGAGCCCTCTGCCCCTGCGCGAGCACGAGCGCGGCAACGCCATCTCGGCAGCGGGCGTGGTGCTAGCCCGCCAGTTGCCGGCCAAGGTCATCGTGGCCGAGACCGCCACCGGTCAGACCGCCCGCAACCTCTCTAGTCTGCGCCCAATCGTGCCCATCATCATGGTGACCGACCGCCGCCGCGTCTACAATCAGCTGGCCATCGTTTGGGGCGGCAAGTCCTATTACTACGACAAGGCCCATGAGGCCGGCGAGCACATCATCGCGCGCCTCAAGGCCGACGGCGCCGTAGTCAAAGGTGACGCCATCGTACTGGCTAGCGGCCACCAGCCAGGCGTGCCCGGCGGCACCGACACCGTATCTATCCGCATGATCCAGTAAGCCTGCTACAATACTCATTATGAAGAAGCAAACCGTTCGCGACATCGACCTGAAGGGCAAGCGGGTCCTCGTTCGCGTCGACTACAACGTGCCCATGGAGAGGGGGGAAGTAGCCGACACTTTCCGCATCGAAGCTTCATTGCCCACGCTCAAATATTTGCTCGACCAGGGCTGCTCATTGGTACTGCTCAGTCACCTCGGTGAGCCAGCCGGTGCTCCCGACCTGCGCTACTCACTCAAGCCCGTCGCCACCAAGGCTGCCGAGCTGCTCGGTCGCCCCATCGCGTTCTACGACGACTGCGCCGGTGCCGACTTCCAGTCCGCCGCCGCCGCCCTCCGGCCCGGCGAGGTCATCATGGGCGAGAATGTCCGCTTCCACCAGCCCGAGCTCGACAATGACCCCGCCTTTGCCAAGCAGTTGGCCGGACTTGGCGAAGTCTACGTCAACGACGCCTTCGCCGTCGATCACCGCGAGCAGGCCTCTGTGAGTGGCGTGGCCAAATATCTGCCGGCCGTGGCCGGTCTGCTTGTCGAGCAGGAAGTCAACCACCTCTCTGGCGCTATCGACAACCCCAACCGGCCGCTCGTCGCCGTGATTGGCGGTGCCAAAGTCTCGACCAAGATCGACATTCTCAAAAACCTCATCGCCAAAGTCGACTCACTTTTGCTCACCGGCCCCATCGCCAACACCTATGCCCTCGCCAAAGGCCGCAAGATTGGCCGCAGTGTCGCTGAGCGGCACGAGCTCGAGACCATCAAGCAACTCATGGAACTGGCCCGGACCGAAAACACCGAGCTGCTCCTGCCGCGCGAGGTCATCGTCAGTAAGAGCCTCGAGCACGGCGACGACATGCGCACCGTCACCTGGGACGGCATCCAGTCCGATGACTACGTAGTCGATGCTGCGCCGAGCTACGCGCAGACCCTCAAGGACACCATTTTTGACTTCCTCGACTTCGACGGCAAGTGCACCATCATCTGGAATGGGCCCCTCGGCCTGGCCGAAATCGACGAGTTCGCGGCCGGCTCCCGCGCCATGGCCCAGGCCATCATCGACACCAAGGGTACCTCGGTGGTTGGCGGCGGCGACACCGTGGCCTTTGTGCACGCCGAGCATTTAGCCGACAAATTTACCTGGGTCTCCACCGGCGGCGGCGCCAGTCTCGAACTCCTGGCTGGCAAGCCCATGCCTGGCATCGATAGCCTGCTCGACAAATAACCTGTTACAATAGCCAGGAAGAAATGAGGGTTTCATGGCGCGGTTAATTGTTGCGAATTGGAAGATGAACTTCAGTCCGGGCGAGGCGAGCATGTACGTCCACCGGCTCGAGGACAAGATTAAGCCCGATGCCAATGTCGAAGTGGTGATCTGCCCGCCGTTTATCGATATCTATCCCATCGCCAAAGAGCTCGACAAGAAAAAGCTCATCCTCGGCTGCCAGAACATCCACTACCTCGACCAAGGCGCCTTCACGGGCGAAATCTCGCCAGCCATGCTCAAGGGCCTGGTGGGCTACGCCATCATCGGCCACTCCGAGCGTCGCGCCATGGGCGAAGACGATAAGCTCATCGCCAAGAAAGCCGCCGCCGCTCTGCGCAACGACATCGTGCCCATCCTCTGCGTTGGCGAATCCCTCACCGACCGCGAACACGGCCTCTCCGCCAAGGTCGTCACCGACCAAGTCACCGCCGGCTTGAGCCAGCTCACCGCCGCCGATGTGGCACGGCTGGTCATTGCCTACGAACCAGTCTGGGCCATCAGTCATGGCGACGGCCAGGGCCAGCACGCCACGCCCGACCAAGTCCGCCCGCAGGTTCAAACCATCCGCTCCACGGTCGAAGAGCTCTACGGCGAAGAAGGTGCCGGTGGCCTGCGTGTCATCTATGGTGGCAGCGTCAATCCCGACGACTGCAAAGCCTACCTCAAGACGCCCGGCATCGACGGCCTGCTCGTCGGCGGCGCCAGCCTCAATTACGAAGAGTTTGCCAACATAGTCAAGGCCGCTCAATAAGCTTGGCTTGACGATTACCGAACAATAAGCGAACATTCATCCATTAACCAAGGGGGAATGGATGAAACCATTTGTTCGCGTCATCGCCTGGACATTAATTGTGAGCCTCTGCATCCTGCCTGGATTGCTGGCCGGATTGGCGGCCGCCCAGCCGGCGCCGGTCCAGCTCAAGCCAGCAGCTCAGGCGGTCTGCCGTGGTACCAATGCTTGCCGCTCGCAGGCGCTAGCCGGCGCGGGCGGGATAGTGCGCCCAGCGGCCGCACCTAGCGGCTACGGCCCTGCCCAGTGGCGCCGGGCCTATAGCTTGCCAGCCGGCAGCGGCGCCACTGTGGCAGTGGTGGATGCTTACGGCGACCCCTCGGCCAGGGCCGACCTCGATCGCTACAGCCAGACCTACGGCTTGCCGGTGCTGCCGGTCTGCAGCCGCACCACCCAAGCCAGCTGCTTCGAGCAAATAAACCAGCGCGGCGCCGCCACGCTCCCGCCAACCGATGCCGGCTGGGCGCTCGAAACCGCGCTTGATATCGAGACGGTTCATGCCGTCTGCCCTAGCTGCCGGCTGGAGCTGGTTGAGGCCGACACCGCCTCCACCGCCAATCTGATGTCGGCCGTCGACCAGGCCGTGGGGCATGGCGCGGTAGTTGTCTCATTGTCGTGGGGCGGGTCCGAGTCGGCCAGCGAGCTCAATCTGGACGCCCATTTCAATCGCCCGGGCGTCGTGTTTGTGGCCTCTTCCGGCGACGACGGCTATGGGGTATCATACCCGGCCGCCTCACCTCATGTGCTAGCTGTTGGCGGGACGCGGTTGGAGCTCGGCGCGGCGGTGCGCGAAACCGCCTGGACGGGCGCGGGCAGTGGCTGCAGCCGGTACGAGCCCAAGCCCGCCTGGCAGCACGATCCGTCCTGTGCCCGCCGCAGTGTCGCCGACTTGGCCGCCGACGCCGATCCAGCGACCGGTGCCTCAGTCTACTCTACGCTCAGTAGTCAGGGCACTGGCTGGTTTGTAGTGGGCGGCACGAGTCTGGCGGCTCCGCTGGTGGCTGGCGCCGTTGCACTATCCGGAGACACACATCAAGCCACCCTGTTTAGCCACCTCTACGCCGCGGCCGGCCATGCCAGTCTGCGAGACGTCACGGCTGGCCGCAACGGCGCCTGCCGGACATATCTCTGTGCTGCTGGCCCTGGCTACGACGGCCCCACCGGTCTCGGCACGCTATTTGGCCTAGGCGCTCTATAGTGCCGGGGTTGTCTGGCAGCACGTTGTGTTTGGCTCGATTCCTGGTACAGTAAAGGTCATGCGTCTGCCAGACAACCCCAACGAGCTCAAGAAACTGGTCGAATTAGCCTATCTCGGGGAGTGGGTGATCAATTCTCACCATGACCACGAATACCAGGACGAGGCGGCCATTGCGGCCCTCCAGCGCCTGCTCGAGGCTGCTGGTCTGCCTGAGATCGAGCAGGACATCGAAACCGGCCAATATTTCCTGCCCGCTTCCTGGACTGACCGGATTTATGACGACTACGTCCTCGATTACGACGACCATGTGTTCTGGGACGAGCTCATCGAGCGGCTAGCCCAGCGCGACCTCGCCCGGCGCCGCGGTGTGCCCATCGAGGACATCAACCGCGACGACGACGTCACTGCCCTGCGGCCACTCGAGGAGCGCTACCGCCGTCTACTCGAGCAACATGGCCTTGACCGGCTTGAGCTACCCGAAGATTTTTAGCATAAGAATAATGATGTTATAATCGGGGCTATGAAATGCCCTGAATGCCAACATGACATGATCGAATCGAAAGGCGGTTGGCTGTGTTTAAATTGCGGCCACTCTCAGCCTGCTGACCCGGCCGGACAGCCCTTGGTACCTGGTGATG
>CAZDGK010000016.1:5582-15037 GCA_964505035.1 uncultured Candidatus Saccharimonadales bacterium | reverse complement strand
CCAGCTGCGCCTGACGATCTGGTGAAGCTGGCCGAGGAGGCCGCCACCGCCGCTACGGCTGCCGCCGCCCCGAGCATGCCACCGCACGCTGGCGATATGCATGGCGCGCCGGCCCCGGCCACCAAGTCGGTCGACACGCTCTCAGCCATGCCATCAACCCCACCATCCGATGAGCCCAAGATTGAGGAGCCGAAGGTCGAGGAGCCGAAGGTCGAAGAACCCCAGGCTGACCCGCCAATGGGCCCCCCGGATCTGCCGGATCCACCTGCCACTCCGCCGGCCCCCGAACCTCCGGTCGTTGACTCTCCGCCCGCACCGCCACCTGTCGCCGTCGCCGAACCGTTGCCGGAACCCGATCCCACCCCCGAGCCGCCCCTGCCGGCCGATCCCGTCCCTACTCCAGTTGCCGGTCCGGCTCCCACACCAGCTCCGGCCGACCCGATGCCGGCCGACCCAGCGCCGGCCCCGGCCGCCCCGCCAATCCCGTCGACAGCGCCGGCCGTTCCCGCAGCCAAGTCACCGCTGACACCCACCACTCAGCCGCACAAGCTAGCTATCACTGAGATTCTCCAGATTGGCCTCGGCCTCCTCCTGCTTGGTGGCCTGGCCGTCCTTGGGTATCTCTTCTTCACCAACAAAATTAGTTTCTAAGTAGTCACCAATCAAAAGCGGCCCCCGACATTTTCGGGCCCGCGACCGTGCCGCCCTCGCAAGTTTAAGGCTCCAGGAAACGCATGCGACGCCGTTGTCGCGACCGTTTCCCGGAGCCTCCGGTTTCCTGGCCAGCATCAGGCGGCGTGATCGACGCGCTCAGCCGGCAAGGTGAAGACGTGGCCTCTCAAGCAATATGTTGCTACATGCTCTATCGGCCCATCCGTCGACGCCAAGCAGAACCGATCGGTGATCTCGGCCAGGATCCGGCATGATGGGTCTGGGCAATCAATTAGCTCAGCCATAGCACCACCGTCCCAGATTGGGTATGAGGATGTGGCCGCACTATATCACAAGCCTCTTACACGCTACAATCAGATAGTGCAATCCCTACTCTCAGACCTCAATGAGCCCCAGACCCAGGCCGCCACGACCACGAGCGGCCCGGTCTTGATATTGGCCGGGGCTGGCTCGGGCAAGACCAAAGCCCTGACCCACCGCATTGCCTATCTCGTGGCCGAGCAGCACGTCCGGCCGCTCAGCATCCTGGCCGTAACCTTCACCAACAAAGCCGCCGGCGAAATGCGCGGCCGGGTCCTGCGCCTGCTCGGACTGCCCACTGAGAGCCGCAGCTACTTCCCATTTATCGGTACCTTCCACTCCATTGCGCTGCGCCTGCTCCGTCGCGAAGCCACCGAGATCGGTCTGCCGTCCAACTTCCTCGTGTTCGACGCCGCCGATTCCCAGAGCGCCATCAAGCAGGCGATGCGCTCCCTCGCCATCGACGACAAGCAGTTTACCCCCACTCTCATCCACGGCCTCATCTCCAGTGCCAAAAACGAGCTCATCGGCACTGCCGAGTACACCAAGCTAGCCACCGGCAAGGCCCAGGTCGCTGCCGCCAAGGTCTACCCGGCCTATCAGAAGCTCCTGGCCGAGGCCGGCGCCCTCGACTTTGATGACCTCATCTTTGCGGCCGTCCGCATGCTCCGTGAGCACCCCGCTATCCTGAAGGCCTACCAGGATCAATTCCAATACATCATGGTCGATGAGTACCAGGACACCAATCATGCCCAGTACCAGTTCACCAAGCTACTGGCCTCGGCTCACCATAACCTCTGCGTGGTGGGTGACGACTGGCAGAGCATCTACTCCTGGCGCGGCGCCAATTTCCAAAACATCCTCGACTTCGAGAAGGACTACCCCGAGGCCAAGGTCATCAAGCTCGAGCAAAACTACCGCTCAACTCGCAACATCCTCGATGCCGCTCACGCCATCATCACCAAGAATCGCACCCGCTCTGACAAGAAGCTCTGGACCGAGGCCGGTGACGGCGAAGGCATTGGCGTCATCAATGTCTACAACGAGATCCAGGAAGGGGAGTGGCTGACGCGCCAGATCCAGGACCTCGTCATCGCCGAGCGCCGCGAGCTGCATGACTTCGCCGTCCTCTACCGCACCAATGCTCAGTCGCGCTCCCTCGAAGAAGCCTTCCTACGCGCCGGTATGCCCTACAAGATCGTCGGCGGCACCCGCTTCTACGAGCGCAAAGAGATCAAGGACGCCCTGGCCTACCTCCGCTTCATCTACCAGCCCGATGACGCCGTGTCGTTCGCCCGCATCATCAACGTGCCGGCCCGCGGTCTCGGCGACGTCACGCTCGCCAAGCTCGACCAATACCGCGCCACCGCCGGCCTTGGCCTCCTCGGTGCTCTGCGCACGGCCGACCAAATCCCCGGCCTCCAAACCCGCGCTGTCACCGCCCTCCAGGCCTTTGCCCACCTCATCGAAGGCCTCCAAAAAGACGCCGCCACCCAGGCTGTCGGACCATTGCTCAATCTAGTGCTCAAGCGCTCCGGCTACCTCACCTTCCTCGACGACGGCTCCGTCACCGCCGCCGATCGCATCGAAAACGTCAAGGAATTGCTCAGCGTGGCCGAGCGCTACAACGACATGAGCCTCGAGCAGTTTCTCGAGGAGATCGCCCTCATCACCGACCTCGATAATTACTCCGAGGACGCCAACGCCGTCACCCTCATGACGCTCCATGCCGCCAAGGGTCTGGAGTTTCCAGTGGTATTTATGCCAGGCATGGAAGAGGGGATTTTCCCACACTCCCGCAGCCTCTTTGACGGCGAGCAAATGGAAGAAGAGCGCCGCCTCTGCTACGTCGGCATGACCCGGGCCAAAGAGCGCCTCTATCTGGTGTATGCCAATTCGCGCCTGCTCTACGGCGGCACCAATCACAACCCGCCCAGCCGGTTTTTGCTCGAGGTCCCGCCCGAGCTGCAGGCTAGCACGCCCTATACCGGCCCCAGCCGCCTTGGTCCGGCGGGCACACCCGTCGCGCGCTCGGCCGGCCACTCCGCTGGCGCCGGCAGCTGGACGCCGCAGGCCTTGCACGGCGGCCTGCCCATGACCGCCCACGACGCCGACAAGCACCGCGAGGAGCTGCTCGGCCTCGACCTGTCACCCGGCGACCGCGTCAGTCACGCCAAGTTTGGCGAGGGTATCGTCGCGAGCATCGACGGCGATGAGGTCTCGGTAACCTTCCAGGGCATCGGAACCAAGCGCCTCAGTCTCAGCTTTGCCCCCATCACCAAGCTGTCCTAGCCCGTCTGCTTGTACAAGCCAATCCTCCGGCCTATGCTTATGGCAATAGGAGGTCCCCGTGGAAAGCATTTGGTTCATTCTGACCGTCCCGGTGTTCTACATCATCGGGCTGGTGGCTTTTGTTCGCTGGTGTCTCAATGGCGGTCGCTCAGCCAATACCGCCGAGCGTCAAAAGCTGGCGGCCAATCTGCGCGTCCGGGCCGATGGTCTGTCCGGCGAGGCCCGCAAGGCCTTGCTCAATGTGGCCGATGACTTCTCCATGGGTCTTCTGCCGGATGTGCCGGCCGCGGCCCCGGGCACGGCGGCACTGAGCCCTGCTGGCATGCCGCCAACCCACGCCGCTCAGACTCCAGCATCCAGCTCCAGCTGGACCAGCCAGGATATTGAGGCGGTCTTTGCCAAGCTCGACAATATCAATGTCCTGCTCTATCTAGGCGCGTTCCTCATCGTCGTGTCGGCTGGTATCTTCGTCGGCGCCAATTTCTCGACCCTGTCCGGTGGTTTCAAGACCGGCTTCCTGGCGCTGTTCACCGCTCTGTTCTATGGCGTCGGCCTCACTCTGTATCTGCGCTTTGCCAAGCTGCGCCCGGCCGGCGCGGTCTTCACCGCTATTGGCCTGATCCTCATCCCCATGGTCGGCCTGGCCGCCTACAATTTCACCTCCGCCCACGAGGTTGGCCGGCTACTGTGGTTTGGCACCTCGCTCATTGCTCTGGGCGCCTATGTCCTCACGCTCCTGGTGACGCGCCAGACCTATGTGGCCTACCTCATGGGTTTCACCACCCTGTCACTGTTTGAATCCAGCATTTCGCTCATCAATCTGCCACTACAATGGTTTGGCTGGGGCATGACCGTCGTGGCCTTGCTGCTCCTGCTGGCTAGCCGCCGAGCCGGCTGGTGGCAGGATGCCGCCTCAGCCCTGCGAATTTGCGCCCATCTATTCGTGCCCATTTCAGTGCTGTTTTCACTGGGCGTGATCAATAGCCAGGGCTGGGGACAGGTCGGCATCACCCTCGGTCTAGCCGGCTTCTTCTATGGAGTGCTGGCCTACCGCGAGGCGGCCACTCCGTCCGGCGCGGTCTATTGGGTGCTGGCGGCGGCCGCGCTGCCAGCCGGGCTTGCCGTCGGCTTGCACGACCTATTGCCGGCCAGCCAATTGGCGCTGCTGCTGTGTGTGACATCACTGGCCTACGCGTGGCTGGGCTGGGCCGCCCGCCGCCCGCTGCCACACCAATGGCGCGAATACCTCGGCATCGTCGCCGGCGTCACGCCGCTTCTGGCCGCCGGTCTCGCCTACAGCTCCCCGACCACCATCCTGTACGCGCTGCTGACCGGCATTGGCGTCAGCGCCTTCTTTGCCCTCACTCTCCGCCAGGCCGCGCTAGCCCTGCTCGCTCTTCTACCAGCCTGGATCGTCCCCTATGAACTCTTCCGACAGGTGATGATGCCGGCGGCTGACTGGGGCTACGTGGCGGCCGGTTACGTCGTCCTGGGCTGCTTGCTGGTGGCCTGGCGCCGGCTGCTGACTGGCTGGCCCGACAGCGGTGACCAGGTCGGCATCACGGGCTACGCGGTGGCGTTTGGCCTGGCCACTTGCACGGCCGTCATCGGTGGCTCCACCGTCCTATTCTGGACCAGCTTGGCCCTTGGCGCGGCCATTTACCTGGTAGGCTATCTCGAGCGCAGTATCGCCTGCGTCTATCTGGCCGCCGCCTTCGGCTACCTGGCGGCCTGGCAGCTAGTCGATATCGGCCAGCAGCCCACCTCAGTCGGCGCCATCATTCTGCTCCTGGCCGGCGCCGCCATCTATGCCTCCGAGTTTCTGGCCCGTGACGCCGACCGTGGCCAGGCCTTGCGCTATGCTGGCCTCACCGGTCCATTCCTGGGCGCGCTATTTACTGCCGGTACCGCCTCCGACTCCCTGGCGCCCATTGCCGCGCTCGCTGGCGGCGGCCTGCTGCTCGCCACTGAGGCCTATCGCCAGCAGCGCGCCGGCCTGCTCGAGGCTGCGGCCGCCGTCCTGCTGCTGGCCTTCGACTGGTACCTGCAGCATGAGGGGGTCAGCCAAACCCAGGCCTACACCCTGCCTTGGGCCGCCTACGTTGCCGCCCTGGCCTATCGCCGCCGCGCCGACGCCCGCGATCTCTGCACTGCCCTCGCGCTCGCCATCCTCACCTTTCCGATTGCCGGCCAGGCCCTCGGGGCCGATGGCCAATTATATGGCCTGGAGCTCATTTTGGTCGCCCTGGCCCTCGTCGTTTTGGGCATGAGCCTGCGCTATCAGCTCGTCATGTATTGGGGCATCGGCACCTTGGTGGTCGAAGTCCTCTACCAGTTGCGCGATGTTTTCTACGCTCTGCCCAAGTACGTCATCTCGGCCGCCCTTGGTCTAGCCCTGCTTGGCGTCGGCATCTACCTGCTGCAGCGCCGCCGAAACAACTAGCTCCGGAATTCTTGCCAGAGTAAACAGGTCATGGTACCGTAGCCGTGCTGTCAAGCCCATCTCAGCCAAGGAGGTTGAATATGGCAGCAAACGCTAGGAATACTCGTAGCGCGGTCACCAAGCTGGCCGCTCAGCTCATCATGCGGGTCAATGACCCGTCGGCCGCGCACATCGATCTGCGCATGGCTGGTCTTGGTCTTCAGGCCATCCTCGACGGTACGCTCATCGTCGTCGCCGGCCGGGTTGTGCCGGCCCAGCCTGACGCCGTGGGTGGGGACTTCCAGTTCCTGTCCCTGCCCGAAGATGTCTTGCAGCTACCGGTCGTGGAGCTTGGTCTGCCCACCAAAATGCTTGGCTGCCTCCTGCGAGCCCGGATCAACACCGTTGGCCGGCTCCTGCAATGGTCCGGCGATGAGCTCGTGACCCACGTCCGCAACTTCGGCGAGGGTTCCAAAGATCAGCTCATCGGCATACTGCGCAATCACGGCCTGCAGCTGTGTGGCGACAAGCAGCTCACCGCGCCGCCGCCCGGCGACGCCTGGGTCGACGCACCCTACACCGATTGGTGCACGGTGCTCATGAGTCAGGCTCGTCTCATTCCGGCCGGTGTGTTTGACACAGACACCGTCAAAACCCAGCTGGTCGAGCATGCCGTCTATGTCCTGCAGCTGGCCGATGGCACCTTCGGCGACCTCGCTGGCCTCACGGCTAGCCAGATCATGGCCGTCGATTGGGTGGCAGGCTCGAAGCGCGCCAAGCTCCCCGGCAATCCCGAGGAGATGGGCCAGCTAGCAGTCGACCGGCTTCAGGAAATCCTGTACGCCGTGGGCCTGAGCCTCCGCTCCGAGTAGTCCAAATGAGCCCGGGTATATCTGCCCGGGCTCTTCGCTACTTATCCACATTGACCGCCAACAGATATAGCGATACCATAAGCTTGTTCCTCAAAATGCAAAACGCACAAAATAAACCGTCCCTTGTATTAACGAGAGACACTTATTTTGAGCCATATTAAGGGTCCGCGAAACCTCCTAGCCATTGGGATCCTCATTATTTTGGTCTTCTTCGGACTCACGTCCGGACCAGTCACGTCCTCAACTGCCAGTGCCGACGCCCAGCGGATGATTTCGCTGTATGCCGATGGCCAGAAGCGGATTTTCGGCACCGATGCGCATACGGTCGGCCAGGTCCTAGGGCGCGCCGGCATCAAGCTGGGTCTTCACGATCTGGTGGAGCCGGCCGCCGGCACGCCCATTGGCCCCGGCCAGTTTAATATCAATGTCTACCGCGCGCATCCGGTGCTCGTCCAGGACGGCTATCAGTCGCACTACGCCACCAGCGCTTACGATAGCGCACGGCTCATCGCCAAGGATGCCGGTCTCGACCTCTACCCTGAGGACACCTTGCAGACCGGCGTCATCACCAATGTCGTGACCGACGGCGCGGTGGGCGTCAAAGTCGTCATCACCCGCGCTTGGCCATTTACCGTGCACGCCGACGGCAAGGTGCTGCAGCTACGCACCCAGGCCCGCACCATTGGCGCGGCCCTGGCCGGCGCTGGTGTTGCCCTGGGCCCGCAAGACACCGTCGTGCCGGCCGCCACCGCGCCACTCACTCGTGGCCTCGACATCACCATCACCCGCGTCAGCCAAGCCGAAGCCACCGTCACTCAGACCCTTCCACGTCCCGTCCAGACCATCTCAGACCCCACGCTGCTCAAGGGCAAAGTCGTGGTGCAAGCCGCAGGTAGTGACGGCCAAAAAGTCCTGCGCTACCTCATTCACTACCGCGACGGCGTCGAGACCAGCCGCGACCTGCTGGCCCTCGTCAGCCAGACCGACCCCACGCCGCGCATCGAAGTGGTCGGTACCAAGGTGTTCTTTAGTGGCTCGGTCGAGTACTGGCGCCCGCTCGTCGAGCAGGCTGCTGCCCAGTGGGGCCTCGATCCCAACATGATGCTGCGTATCATGTCCTGCGAGTCCCACGGCAATGCCACCGCCGTCAGCCGGGTGTCCGTGGGAGGCCAGTACGCCACCGGCCTGTTCCAATATCTGCCCAGCACCTGGATCTCCGCCGGCGGCACCGCCGACAATATCCTGGACGGCCCCACTCAGATTGCTCTCACCGCCAAGAAAATGGCCCTTCATGGCACCGGGGCTTGGGCCTGCCAATAATCAGGCAGACTATTGACATTATCGCCGGACCATAGCTAAAATACCCTCACTTAACACCGGCCTATTCGCCGGTCTTAGGTTTTTTGACAACTTGCCCTAGAAAGGGGAGTGATGTGGTGTATCGCAAGCGCCGCGTCCACGGGTTCAAAGACTTCGCTGATGACTACCTGAGTGGTGGGATATTCTTCTTCATCACCGGGCTCATCCTGCTCGGAGTGGTCACCTTTATCGTCGTAGGGGCGATGGTGGCCGATGAGAGTGGCAGTCGTAGCGACATGACTAAGTCGCGCACGGCCGTCGCTGCTCTGTTCCAGAGTGACAACACGTCCGCCTCAAGCGCGGACTACCGGCGGGTCTTGGCCGGCCAGCTACTCAAGCTGGACGACAAGCAGCTCACGGACACCTATCCGGCTCTCAGCAAGACGAGCCTGGAAGAGGTCGTGTCCACGGGTCAACCGCCGCAGCTCAACGATCTGCCACCGCAAGTCGTGTGGCACACATTCCTGCACATCCTGCTGTACTGGGTGACCTGGATCGCCGCCTTGATCCTCAACGTCTTGCTGGTTGGCTCGTTGGTCTATGAATCCATAGACAACGACGAGCAGATCGCCGATCTGCCGTACCGGCGGGTCTGGACTTGGCTGTTCATACTCCTTACCCCGGTGGGCTGGCCGTTCTACATTGTCAGCTACCCGAGGTTCGTGTACTACGATCGCCAGCGCCGCGCGGTTGAAGCCGCCCAGCGGGCTCGGCGGGAAGAGACGAGGCGGTACCAAAGTACCGGCTGGTTGAACCCGCCCATGCCGCCAGAGCTTGCCATGGCTGCCTATGTGCAGCTGCGGCAGACGGGGGAAGCGGCCGCGTATAAGCGGGCCGTCACCTCCGTCCAAAGCATGATCGACAATCTCCAATACCAGGTCGGCGAACGCGATCGTGAACTCGATCGCATCAGCACGGCGCTCGAGCGTGACCAGAAGGATCTGGCCACCTCCAAGCGCCGCTTCGCCGAGCTGCAGGCCAACCCGCCGACGTCCGACACCAGTGAGCAAGCCGCGGCTCAATACCGCGCGGAGTTCACCCGTCTGATGCAACTGCCCTCTGTCAAGCGGGTGGAAGTGGCAGGCGGTCGGGTCACAGTTCTCTGTGGCCCGATGTTGGCGAAGATCAGCGGCCGGAACTACGACCTGGGGGACTATCTCCTCACGGTCGAGCCCGGCCAAGCTCATCAGGTGCAGGTCCGGTGTACCCGGATCAGCTCGAAGACCGGCGGTTCGCATCCATACAGCACCGGCCATGGCATTTGCTTCGGCACCATCGCCGGCGAGATCGAAGAGCTTTGCCGGCAGGGCGAATACCTCCCTGCCATCATGGTCGCTATCGTTGGCATGACCAATGTCAACCGGTACGACCGAGACAGTGTTCGTCGCGACTACCCCGAGGTGAAGTAGTATGAATTCGGCAAGTCACAGCTCGTCGGGCGGGGGTCTCCCCCGCCCGCGGGGGGAGATAAAGGGTGGTGCTTTGCCACCGCAGCGGGGCAGAACACGATGCGGCTGACCTCCCCTGCAGCAATCCGC